>NZ_CP197470.1:3668051-3973722 GCF_052180235.1 Microbacterium sp. F51-2R
ATCTATCCATGGCCAGGCTGAAGCGACGGTAAGACGTCGTGGAGGGCCGAACCCACTTAGGTTGAAAACTGAGGGGATGAGCTGTGGATAGGGGTGAAAGGCCAATCAAACTTCGTGATAGCTGGTTCTCTCCGAAATGCATTTAGGTGCAGCGTTGCGTGTTTCTTGCCGGAGGTAGAGCTACTGGATGGCCGATGGGCCCTACAAGGTTACTGACGTCAGCCAAACTCCGAATGCCGGTAAGTGAGAGCGCAGCAGTGAGACTGTGGGGGATAAGCTTCATAGTCGAGAGGGAAACAACCCAGACCACCAACTAAGGTCCCTAAGCGCGTGCTAAGTGGGAAAGGATGTGGAGTTGCTTAGACAACCAGGAGGTTGGCTTAGAAGCAGCCACCCTTGAAAGAGTGCGTAATAGCTCACTGGTCAAGTGATTCCGCGCCGACAATGTAACGGGGCTCAAGCACGCCACCGAAGTTGTGGCATTGACATTATTGGTAGGCCTTCGTGGTCCAGCCGTGTTGATGGGTAGGAGAGCGTCGTGTGGCCAGCGAAGCGGCGGTGTGAACCAGCCGTGGAGGCTACACGAGTGAGAATGCAGGCATGAGTAGCGAAAGACGTGTGAGAAACACGTCCTCCGAAAGACCAAGGGTTCCAGGGTCAAGCTAATCTTCCCTGGGTAAGTCGGGACCTAAGGCGAGGCCGACAGGCGTAGTCGATGGACAACGGGTTGATATTCCCGTACCGGCGAAGAACCGCCCCAATCAATCCAGTGGTGCTAAGTGCCCGAATTCCTTTGTATCGATCCCTTCGGGGTGAGAGCGTTGGAGCTAGCGCACGACCCCATGCTGGTGCGGTTAGCGTATTAACAGGTGTGACGCAGGAAGGTAGCCCAAGCCAGGCGATGGTTGTCCTGGTGCAAGTGCGTAGGCCGAGTGATAGGCAAATCCGTCACTCATACAGGCTGAGACACGATGCGGATAAAAAGTGGGTGATCCTATGCTGCCAAGAAAAGCATCGACGCGAGGTTCTAGCCGCCCGTACCCCAAACCGACTCAGGTGGTCAGGTAGAGAATACCAAGGAGATCGAGAGAATCGTGGTTAAGGAACTCGGCAAAATGCCCCCGTAACTTCGGGAGAAGGGGGGCCTTCGACGTATTAGGACTTGCTCCGAAAGCGTTTGGAGGCCGCAGAGACTAGTGGGTAGCGACTGTTTACTAAAAACACAGGTCCGTGCCAAGTCGCAAGACGATGTATACGGACTGACGCCTGCCCGGTGCTGGAAGGTTAAGAGGACGGGTTAGCCGCAAGGCGAAGCTCAGAATTTAAGCCCCAGTAAACGGCGGTGGTAACTATAACCATCCTAAGGTAGCGAAATTCCTTGTCGGGTAAGTTCCGACCTGCACGAATGGCGTAACGACTTCCCAACTGTCTCAACCGCGAACTCGGCGAAATTGCATTACGAGTAAAGATGCTCGTTACGCGCAGCAGGACGGAAAGACCCCGTGACCTTTACTACAGCTTGGTATTGGTGTTCGGTGTGGCTTGTGTAGGATAGGTGGGAGACTTTGAAGCGGTGACGCCAGTTACCGTGGAGTCATTGTTGAAATACCACTCTGGTCACTCTGGATATCTAACTTCGAACCGTAATCCGGTTCAGGGACAGTGCCTGGTGGGTAGTTTAACTGGGGCGGTTGCCTCCCAAAAAGTAACGGAGGCGCCCAAAGGTTCCCTCAACCTGGTTGGCAATCAGGTGGCGAGTGTAAGTGCACAAGGGAGCTTGACTGTGAGACTGACAGGTCGAGCAGGGACGAAAGTCGGGACTAGTGATCCGGCAGTGGCTTGTGGAAGCGCTGTCGCTCAACGGATAAAAGGTACCTCGGGGATAACAGGCTGATCTTGCCCAAGAGTCCATATCGACGGCATGGTTTGGCACCTCGATGTCGGCTCGTCGCATCCTGGGGCTGGAGTAGGTCCCAAGGGTTGGGCTGTTCGCCCATTAAAGCGGTACGCGAGCTGGGTTTAGAACGTCGTGAGACAGTTCGGTCCCTATCCGCTGCGCGCGTAGGAAGTTTGAGAGGATCTGACCCTAGTACGAGAGGACCGGGTTGGACGAACCTCTGGTGTGTCAGTTGTTCTGCCAAGAGCACCGCTGATTAGCTACGTTCGGGATGGATAACCGCTGAAAGCATCTAAGCGGGAAGCCGGCCTCAAGATGAGACTTCCATGCCTTCGGGCGAGAGGCTCCCAGCCAGACTACTGGGTTGATAGGCCGGATGTGGAAGCGTGGTAACACGTGAAGCTGACCGGTACTAATAAGCCGATGACTTGATAACACACCGTTTTGTATGGTGCTTGCGTCCACTGAGTGGTTCTCGATGTACGGTCGAGAACCGCACAACCATGACTTTTTTGTTGTGCAGACTGAAACATCAATAGTGTTTCGGCGGCCATAGCGAGAGGGAAACGCCCGGTCCCATTCCGAACCCGGAAGCTAAGCCTCTCAGCGCCGATGGTACTGCAGGGGTGACCCTGTGGGAGAGTAGGACACCGCCGGACTTCTTTCGAGAAATGGCCACCCAACGCTGGGTGGCCATTTCGCGTTTAGGGGTCGATCGCCTGAGAGGCGCGCACCCGGGAGGATCGAACAATGGCAGAGCGAGAGCCACGCGACGAGCGCGAGCAGCGCCCGCGCACCAATGACCGTCCCCGTAGCGGAGATGCACGCTCGTCGTCACCCCGCTCGAGCGCCCCGCGTGATGCCTCGCATCGCGGCCGCCCGGATGACGGCAAGAAGAGGTCGTCGTCGGCCGACGGCAAGAAGCCCTACGGCAGAAGCGACGACCGCAAGCCCCACGCCAGGGCGGGCGAGAAGAAGCCCTACGTCAAGCGTGACGGTGACAAGCCGTACGTGAAGCGTGAGGGCGACAGGCCGTACGCGCGTCGAGAGGGTGACAAGCCGTACGTGAAGCGCGACGGCGATAAGCCGTACGCGCGCCGTGACGGTGACAAGCCGTACGTAAAGCGCGACGGCGATAAGCCGTACGCGCGCCGTGACGGTGACAAGCCGTACGTGAAGCGCGACGGCGATAAGCCGTACGCGCGTCGCGAGGGTGACAAGCCGTACGTGAAGCGCGACGGGGCGAAGCCGTATCAGTCGCGGGGCGATTCCAAGCCGTACGCGCGTCGCGAGGGCGACAAGCCATACGCGCGTCGCGAGGGCGACAAGCCATACTCCCGCCGCGATGGCGACGCGCAGCGTCCGCGACAGGATCGCCCGACACGGGGCGGCGCCGATCGCCCCGACCGCGCGACGCGCCCGGAGGAGATCCGGTCGATCCGTCCGCGCCACGACGACCCATTCGTGCCCGACGACGTCACGCCGCAAGACCTCAACCCGGGCGCCCGCAACGAGCTGAAGACCCTCAGCAAGGAGAACGCGGAGTGGGTTGCACGCCACCTCGCGATGGCCGCCCGCCTGATCGACGACGACCCCGAACTCGCGCACCAGCACGCCCTCTCGGCGTCGCGGCGTGCGGGACGCATCGCCGTCGTGCGCGAGACGCTCGCCATCACCGCGTACGCGACCGGGGATTACGCGCTCGCGCTGCGGGAGCTTCGGACGTATCGCCGGATCTCGGGTCGTGACGACCAGATCGCGCTCATGGTCGACAGCGAGCGCGGCATGGGCCGACCCGATCGCGCTCTCGAGACCGGGCGCGCGGTGGACCGCAGCATCCTTCCCGTTCCCGTGCGCGTCGAACTGGCGATCGCGATGTCGGGCGCCCGCCTCGATCTCGGAGAGGCAGACCGGGCTCTCCTGGAGCTCGACATCCCCGAGTTCGACGCTGATCGCGCCTACGAGTGGAGCCCGTCGCTCTTCGCCGCACGCGCCACCGTGCTTGAGGAGCTCGGCCGTGAGGATGAAGCTCGCGAGTGGCAGCGCCGCGCCGTCATCGCCGCAGAGGCGCTGGACGAGGCATCCGGTTTCGGCGATCTCGAGGTGATCGAGATCGAGGAAGTCATCGAGATCCCGGACGAGGATGACGCCGCGGAGCGCGAGGCATCCGGCAGCGACACCGCCGACACCGCCGACAGTGACGGCGCTGAGGCCGGATCGACCGACGACGACGACGCGGAGGCCTCGCAGGTCGCGCACGACGCCGTTGTCGAGGCTCCCGCGAGCATCGACGACGAGGTCCGCGAGATCCTCCAGGACGCGGGGGTCGACGAGGCTCCCGATGACGAGGCAGGCGAGACCGAGGCGGGAGACCGTCACTGATGGGGCCGTTCTCGAGGCGCGCGGCGGAGTCGGCGCCGCTCGACGGCGTCGACGTCGTCCTCGCTGACCTCGACGGGGTCGTGTACGCCGGAGCCGGCGCGCTGCCGCACGCGGTCGAGAGCCTCAATCGCGCCCGCGAGGGCCGGCGCCTCGGCTACATCACGAACAACGCTTCGCGGACGGATGCCTCGGTCGCGGCCCACCTCGAAGGGCTGGGTCTGCCGACGACGCCCGCCGAGATCGTCACGAGTCCCCAGGCGGCCATGCGGCTGCTCACGACGATGGTCCCCGCCGGGTCGACGATCCTCATCGTCGGCGGCGACGGCCTCGTCGACGAGGCCACCAAGGCCGGATTCGTCGTGACGCGCAGCGCGGACGACGATCCGGCGGCGGTCGTGCAGGGCTTCGCGCCCGAGGTGGGCTGGGTTCATCTCGCCGAGGCCGCGTACGCCCTGAAGGTCCCCGAGGACGAGGGCGGCATCCCCTGGATCGCCACCAACACCGACTGGACGATCCCGCAGGCGCGCGGCGTCGCACCGGGAAACGGGACACTCGTGTCCGCTGTCCACACCGCCGTCGGGCGTCTTGCGACCGTCGCGGGCAAGCCGGAGACGCCGATCTTCGAGGAGGCGGTCGCGCGCTTCGGCGCGAAGCATCCGCTCTTCCTCGGCGATCGCCTCGACACGGACATCATCGGCGCGAATCGCGCGGGGATCGAATCGGCGCTCGTGCTCACCGGCATCGACCGTCCGAAGCACGTGCTCGCCGCGGCGAAGGACGCGCAGCCGACCTACCTCCTGAGCGACCTGCGGGAGCTCCACGAGCCGTACCCGCAGGCGCGCGTGCGCGACGGCGTCGTGACGGTGCGAGGAGCGAGCGTCCGCGTCGAGGGAGCCGATGTGCGCATCCTCTCGGAGGGGGATCGGCCCATCGACCTTCTGCGGGCCGGGGCGAAGGCGATCTGGGACACGGGGCGTGCGATCTACGGATTCCGCGTTCCCGAGCGCCTCTACGCCGACCCGTTCCACCGACCCTGACCGCGGCTCCCGCCCGCGTCGGGGGAGCCACGTATCCTGAACGCATGGACCATCCGCAGCCGCAGCCCGAAGCCCCCGCGGATCTCGTCTCGACACTCGAAGTGATCGAGGCGCAGCCTCTGCCGACGCGCGCCGCCGCCTACGAGTCGCTCGCCGAGTCGCTCTCGCGCCAGCTCGACTCGGGGCCGTCCGCTTCGCGTCCATGAGTCAGCGGCTCGACAGCGCGCTGGCCGCCCGAGGGCTCGCGCGGTCGCGTACGCACGCGGCGGCGCTCATCTCGGAGGGCCTCGTCTCGGTCGACGGGCGGATCGTGGTGAAGGCCTCGGCATCCGTCCCCGACGACGCAGAGCTGGCCGGGGCCGGCGCCGACCACTACGTCAGCCGCGCGGCGCACAAGCTCATCGCGGGTCTCGACGCGTTCGCGATCGACCCGCGCGGGCGTACGGCCCTCGACATGGGCGCGTCCACGGGCGGGTTCACGCAGGTGCTGCGGGAGCGCGGCGCAGCGTGCGTCATCGCGGTGGACGTCGGGCACGGCCAGCTCGCCGCGGAGGTCGCCGCCGATCCCGGCGTCGTGTCGGTCGAGGGGTTCAACGTCCGGTTCATGACGCGCGAGTCGCTGGCCGAGGCATCCGGTGTCTCGGAGCAGCCCTCGCTCGTCACCGGCGACCTGTCCTTCATCTCGCTCGACCTCGTGCTCCCGGCGGCGGCGGCCGTCTGCGCGCCCGGCGGCGACCTCGTGCTCCTCATCAAGCCCCAGTTCGAGGTCGGCCGCACGGCGGTGAAGGGCGGGCTCGTGACCGACCCCGGGCTTCGCGCCGATGCCGTGGCCGGTGTGCTGTGGTCGGCGTGGGACAACGGCCTGGGCACGCTCGGCGTCATCTCCTCCCCAGTGGTCGGCACCCACGGCAACCAGGAGTACGTCGCGCATCTCGCGCCGGGCCGGGGAGCCAATCCGACAGAATGGTTGAGCACGGTGAACCGACTGGCGGGAGCCCGATGACCGACGCAGAGCGCAGCATCCTCGTGGTCGCGCATGCCCATCGCGACGAGACCGTCGATGCCGCCCAGCGTGTGCTCACGGCACTGCGCGAAGCGGGCGCGCGTCCTGTCCTGGCCGAAGACGACCGCTCGGGCCTCGCCGCGTCGATCGACGTCAGCGGCGTCGCGACCCTGGGCGTCGATGTCGCGGTGCACGACGTCGAGCTCGCGATCGTCCTGGGTGGCGACGGCACGATCCTCCGCGCGGCGGAGCTCGTCCGCGACGGCACGGCGCCCGTCCTCGGAATCAACATGGGCCATGTCGGCTTCCTCGCCGAGATCGAGCGCGACGACATGGACGATGCCGTGCGTCGCGTCATCGCGCTCGACTACGAGGTCGAGGAGCGGATGGCGCTCCAGGTCCGCGTCAAGGACGAGGGCGATCGCGTCGTGTACGAGACGTGGGCGCTCAACGAGGCGACGGTCGAGAAGGCCAGCCGCGAGCGGCTGCTCGAGGTCGTGATCGAGGTGGACGGCCGCCCGCTGTCCTCGTTCGGCTGCGACGGGGTCGTCGTGTCGACGCCGACCGGATCGACCGCCTACAACTTCTCGGCGGGGGGCCCCGTCATCTGGCCGACCGTCGAGGCGATCGCCGTCGTGCCGCTCTCGGCGCACGCGCTGTTCGCGAAGCCGCTCGTCGTGGGCCCCGAGCACGCCGTCGCGATCGAGGTGCTGCAGCGCAACATGGGCTCCGGCGTCCTGTGGTGCGACGGGCGTCGCTCGCACGACCTTCCGCGGGGTGCGCGCGTCGTCGTGCGCCGCTCCGACCGGCCGGTGCGTCTGGCGCGCCTGCATCCCGCCGCGTTCACGGATCGCCTGGTGCGCAAGTTCCGCCTTCCGGTGGAGGGATGGCGCGGCCCGTCGCCGCTCACGGCTCCGCTCCGGTTCAACCCGGCGGCGACCGAATGAGGGCCGGCACGACGGAGCGCCGGGCATGATCGAGGAGATGCGTCTGCGCGACCTCGGTGTCATCGCCGAGGCGACGCTGCCGATCGGGCCGGGATTCACGGCGATCACGGGTGAGACCGGCGCGGGCAAGACGATGGTCGTCACGGGCCTCGGGCTGCTCCTCGGGCAGCGCGCCGACTCGGGTGCCGTGCGCTCGGGGGCGGCCCAGGCATCCGTCGACGGAGTGTGGATCGTGCCGGCCGAAGGCGCCGTCGCCGAGCGGGTGCGCGAGGCCGGGGGAGACCTCGAGCCGATCGGCGACGACCTCGCCGAGCTCTTCGTCGGGCGCACCATCTCGAGCGAGGGGCGAAGCAGAGCGACCGTCGGCGGCCGCTCGGCGCCCGCCGGCGTGCTGGCCGACCTCGCCGACGACCTCGTCGTCGTGCACGGGCAGTCCGACCAGCTGCGGCTGCGGTCGTCCGCCGCGCAGCGCGAGGCCCTCGACCGCTTCGGCGGAGCGCCTGTCGCGACGGCCCTCGCCGCGTACCGCGGGGCCTACGAGCGCTGGCGTTCGGCCGACCGGGAGCTTCAGATGCTCACGACCGATCGCGACGCCCGCGCGCGCGAGGCGGCCGACCTGCGCGTTGCGATCGCCGAGATCGAAGAGGCCGCGCCGGTCGCCGGCGAAGACGTCGAACTCGCCGCGCGCGCCGAGCGCCTCGCGAATGCCGAGGAGCTCCGCGCCGCCGCCGCGACGGCCCACGACATGCTCTCGGGCGACGGCGACGAGCCCGACGTCGGGATCCTCCTCGCCGAGGCGCGCCGCGCGCTCGACCGTGCCGCCACCCGCGACTCGGGGCTCGAGGAGCTGGCCGCGCAGGCGGCCGACCTCGGCTACCGGGCGGCCGATCTGGCCGCGGGCCTCGCCGCATACCTCGCCGACCTCGATGAGACGGGGCCGCACGAACTCGCCGCCGTCGAGGAGCGCCGCGCGGTGCTCGGCGGCCTCCTCCGCGCGCACGGATCCCTCGACGCCGCGATCGAACTGCTCGAGACGGGATCGGCCCGGCTCGCGGAACTCGACGACGACGGCGACCGCATCGGCCGGCTGACCGAGGAGCGGGATGCCGCGGCATCCGCTCTCGACCAGACGGCCGCCGCGCTCACGGCTGCCCGCACGAAGGCGGCCGAGCGACTGGGCGCCGCCGTCACGAAGGAGATGCGCGCGCTCGCGATGCCGGACGCGCGGGTCGTGGTCGCCGTCACCCCGGGGTCGGAATCGACGCACGGGCGCGACGAGGTCGCGATCCTCCTCGCGCCGCATCCGGGGTCCGAACCGCGACCCGTCGCCCGGAGCGCCTCGGGTGGCGAGCTCAGCCGCGTCATGCTCGCGATCGAGGTCGTCATCGCGGGGGTCGACCCGGTGCCGACGTTCGTCTTCGACGAGGTGGATGCCGGGATCGGCGGCGCCGCCGCGATCGAAGTCGGGCGGCGCCTCGCGCGGCTCGCCGAGGCATCCCAGGTCATCGCGGTCACCCACCTCGCGCAGGTGGCCGCGTTCGCGAGCAACCACCTCACGGTGGTGAAGGCGAGCGACGGATCGGTCACAGCATCCGACGTGCGGCGGCTGGAAGGCGCCGAACGCGAGGCCGAGATGGCGCGACTCCTTTCGGGCATGCCCGATTCCGATGCGGCGCTGACACACGCCCGCGAGTTGCTCGGTCTTCGGACCGAAGCCGGCTGATAGGATAAAAGCCCGTGATGCAGACTTCTGACGTAGCGGGATCCAGTACTTCGAACGACACCACCAGACACATCTTCGTGACGGGCGGTGTCGTTTCGTCGTTGGGGAAGGGTCTCACCGCGGCGAGCCTCGGCAATCTGCTCACGGCGCGCGGTCTGCGCGTGGTCATGCAGAAGCTCGACCCGTACCTCAACGTGGATCCCGGGACGATGAACCCGTTCCAGCACGGCGAGGTCTTCGTGACCGACGACGGCGCCGAGACCGACCTCGACATCGGCCACTACGAGCGCTTCCTCGACATCGAGCTGAGCCAGGCCGCCAACGTCACGACCGGCCAGATCTACTCGCAGGTCATCGCGCGCGAGCGGCGTGGCGAGTACCTCGGCGACACCGTGCAGGTCATTCCGCACATCACCGACGAGATCAAGCGGCGCATGCGCCTGCAGGCCGACGAGTCGCCCAAGCCCGACGTCATCATCACCGAGATCGGCGGCACGGTCGGCGACATCGAGTCGCAGCCCTTCATCGAGTCGGCGCGCCAGATCCGTCACGAGCTCGGTCGCGGCAACGTCTTCTTCGTGCACGTCTCGCTCGTGCCGTTCATGGGCGCGTCCGGCGAGCAGAAGACCAAGCCGACGCAGCACTCGGTCGCGGCACTGCGCAGCATCGGCATCCAGCCCGACGCCCTCGTGCTGCGAAGCGACCGGCCCGTCACCGAGGCGAACAAGCGCAAGATCGCCCTCATGTGCGACGTCGACGAAGGCGCGGTCGTCAACGCCGTCGATGTCCCGTCGATCTACGACATCCCCTCCATGCTCAACGAGCAGGGCCTCGACGACTACATCGTGCGAGCCCTCGGCCTCGGCAAGGCGGAGGACGTCGACTGGTCGCGCTGGCAGCGGGTGCTCAACGCGGTCCACAACCCGAAGCACGAGGTCACGATCGGTCTCGTCGGCAAGTACATCGACCTTCCCGACGCGTACCTCAGCGTGACCGAGGCGCTCAAGGCCGGCGGCTTCGCGCAGGAGACCCACGTCAACATCCGCTGGATCCCCTCGGACGAGTGCGAGACGCCCGAAGGCGCCGAGCGCGCCCTCGCGCCGCTCGACGGCATCGTGATCCCGGGCGGCTTCGGCATCCGCGGGATCGAGGGCAAGATCGGCGCCCTGAAGTTCGCGCGCGAGCAGGGCATCCCGACCCTCGGCATCTGCCTCGGCCTGCAGTGCATCGTCATCGAGTACGCGCGTCACGTCGCCGGCATCGAGGACGCGTCGTCGAGCGAGTTCGACCCCGACACCGAGCACCCCGTCATCGCGACGATGGAGGAGCAGGTCGACATCCTCGACCGCGGCGACCTGGGCGGCACGATGCGTCTCGGCCTCTACCCGGCGGAGCTGCTCGAGGGATCGATCGCGGCCGAGGTCTACGGCTCGGCCTCCGCGTCGGAGCGGCACCGTCACCGCTACGAGGTGAACAACCGCTACCGCGACCGGATCGCGGAGGCGGGCCTGGTCTTCTCGGGCATCAACCCCGACCTCGACCTCGTCGAGTACGTCGAGCTTCCGCGCGAAGTGCACCCGTACTACATCGCGACGCAGGCCCACCCCGAGCTCCGCTCGCGTCCGACCGATGCCAACCCGCTGTTCCGCGGCCTCGTCGGCGCGGCGCTCGAGCGGCACCGTGCGAGCGAGCTGTTCGACGTAGACGAGACGGGCGAGCCGACGCTCGCGGCAGGACCCGTCGCGTGACGGCCGGCGCGCCGGCGGACGACCTCCGCGACGAGCCGGTCGACCCCGACGTCGTCTCCAGCGACGTCGTCTACGACGGTGTCGTGTGGGACGTCCGCCGTGACACGTTCCGTTACAACGGCGACGAGATCATCCGCGAGTACGTCGATCACACCGGCGCCGCGGCGATCGTCGCGATCGACGACGACGGGAAGGTGCTGCTCATCCAGCAGTACCGTCACCCGATCCGCCACCGCGACTGGGAGATCCCGGCGGGCCTGCTCGATGTGACGGGGGAGTCGCCGCTCGAGACCGCGCAGCGCGAGCTCAAGGAGGAGGCCGATCTCACGGCATCCGATTGGGAGCCCCTCGTCAGCATCTTCACGACCCCCGGGGGCAACGACGAGGTGGTGCACCTCTTCCTCGCCCGCGGGCTCTCGCCGATCGCCGAGGCGCATGCGCGTGAGGCCGAGGAGGCCGACATCCGCGTCGAGTGGGTGCCGCTTCAGGATGCCGTGACCGGCGTCCTCGAGGGCCGCCTGCGAAACGGCATCCTGGCGGCGGGAGTGCTGGCGGCGGCCGAGAAGCTCCGCCGGGGCTGAGCGGGCGGAGCACGAGCGATGCGCCTCGAACGTGCCGTCGACGCCTACCTGCGTCACGTCTCGATCGAGCGCGGCCTGTCGGACAACACCGTCGCCGCCTACCGGCGCGATCTCGAGGGCTACCTCCAGTGGCTCGCCGAGCGCGGGATCTCCGACTCGGATGCCGTGACCCCGGCCGTCGTGGCCGAGTTCGCGGCCGCGCGGGCCTCCGCGCTCCCTCGACCCGCGGCATCCAGTCTCGCCCGCCTGCAGTCGTCGGTGCGGGGACTCCACCGCTTCCTCGCTCGGGAGGGGATCGAGGCCGACGACCCCTCGTCGCGGCTCAAGCCGCCGAAGCTGCCCCAGCGCCTCCCGAAAGCGCTGACGATCGATCAGGTCGAGAGGCTGCTGGATGCCTCGGGCCCGGCGCCCGCCGATCCGGCGACCGATCCGGCGACCGGTTCGGGGCAGGGCGCGGGAGCGGGCGGCGTCGACATCGTGGCGCTCCGCGACCGGGCGCTCCTCGAACTGCTGTACGCCACCGGCGCGCGGGTGTCGGAGGCGGTGCAGCTCGATGTGGACGACCTCGCGACCGGCGATGTGCTGCGCGTGCGCGGCAAGGGTTCGAAGGAGCGGATCGTGCCGGTGGGCTCGTATGCCCGCGCGGCGCTCGAGGCCTATCTGACGCGCTCACGGCCCGAGCTCTCGCGTCGCGGCGCGGCATCCCCCCGGCTCTTCCTGGGTGCGCGCGGCGCACCGCTTTCGAGGCAGAGCGCATGGCTCGTCATCCGTCACGCCGCCGACCGCGCGCAGCTGACGGCGCACGTCTCTCCGCATACGCTCCGCCATTCGTTCGCGACGCACCTCCTGCAGGGCGGGGCGGACGTCAGGGTCGTGCAGGAGCTGCTCGGACACGCGTCGGTCGCGACGACCCAGATCTACACTCATGTCTCGGTCGATGCGCTGCGAGATGTGTACGCGACCTCGCACCCGCGGGCGCGCTGAAACGGGCCGCAGCGCGCGTGGTCGCTAGAATCGACCAAGCAAGAGTCAGGAGTGTCGGTGACGGGCAACAAGAGGGGTGCAGTGAAGGCCTCGAAGGACGACACACCCATCGGACCCACCGGTCGCCCCTATCAGGGCTTTCCGACGCCCCCGAAGCTCGCTTCGCACGGTCCGGCGCGCATCATCGCCCTCTGCAACCAGAAGGGCGGCGTCGGCAAGACGACGACGACGATCAACCTCGCGGCGTCGCTCGCGCAGTACGGGCGCAAGGTTCTCGCCGTGGACTTCGACCCGCAGGGTGCGCTGTCGGCGGGCCTCGGCATCCAGACCCATGACGTGCCGACCATCTACGATCTGCTGATCGACTCGAAGCGCGACCCGCGCGACACCGTCATCGAGACGTCTGTCGAGAATCTCGACGTCATCCCCGCCAACATCGACCTCTCGGCCGCCGAAGTTCAGCTCGTCAACGAGGTCGCGCGCGAGACGATCCTGTCGCGGGTGCTTCGCAAGGTCTCGGGCGATTACGACGTCATCCTCATCGACTGCCAGCCGTCGCTCGGCCTGCTGACCGTCAACGCGCTCACGGCGAGCCACGGCGTCCTCATCCCGCTCGAGTGCGAGTTCTTCGCGCTGCGCGGTGTGGCGCTGCTCATCGAGACGATCGACAAGGTGCGCGACCGCCTCAACCCCACGATCACGCTCGACGGGCTGCTCGCGACGATGTACGACCCGCGCACGCTCCACTCCCGCGAAGTGCTCGAACGCGTCGTCGAGGCATTCGGCGACGACGTGCTCGAGACGGTGATCGGACGAACGGTGAAGTTCCCGGATGCCTCGGTGTCGGGCATGCCGATCACCGAATTCGCGCCGGAGCACGCGGCCGCCCAGGCCTACCTGCGACTGGCGCGGGAGCTGGTCGCCCGTGGCGCCGTCGCCTGAGGCCGACGAGCCCGGTGACCGGAGCTTCCGCGTCTCGCTCGGCGTGTTCGACGGCCCGTTCGACCTCCTCCTGACCCTCATCTCGAAGCACGAGCTCGACATCACCGAGGTCGCCCTGTCGAAGGTGACCGACGAGTTCATCGCCTATCTGCGCGACCTCGGGCCCGAGGAGGAGCTCGAACAGGCCTCCGAGTTCCTCGTGGTGGCAGCGACCCTCCTCGACATGAAGGTCGCGGGGCTGCTGCCGCAGGGCGAGCTCGTCGACGCCGAGTCGGTCGCGCTGCTCGAGGCGCGCGACCTGCTCTTCGCGCGCCTGCTCCAGTACCGCGCCTTCAAGGAGGTGTCGGCGTGGTTCGAGCGGTGCATTCGCCGCGAGGACCGGCGTCACACGCGCTCCGTCCGCCTCGACGAGAAGTACCGCCGCGCCGTGCCCGAACTCGTCTGGGCGCTCACCGTCGACGACTTCGCCGCCCTGGCGCTCCTCGCCTTCACGCCGAAGGAGATCCCGCAGGTCGGGCTCGACCACCTGCACGCGCCGCTCGTGAGCATCCGCGAGCAGGCCGCCGTGGTCGTGACGCTACTGCGCGGGGCCGGCACGCTGAGCTTCCGCGACCTCATCGCGGGGGTCTCGCAGCCCGGGGTCGTCGTCGCCCGCTTCCTCTCCGTCCTCGAGCTCTACCGGCACGCGGCGCTGTCTTTCGAGCAGCTCGAGCCGCTCGGGGAGCTCACCCTGCGCTGGACCGCCGACCGGTGGTCCGACGAGAATCTCGCGACCCTGGGGGCCGACTATGACCGATGACGTTTCCGGCACGACCGCCGAGCACGAGGCTGGTGAGCAGGCGACGGATGCCACGGCCTCCGTCGCCCGCCGGCTCGAGGCGATCCTGCTGGTCGTCGAGGAGCCGCAGAGCCTCGTCGCCCTCGCCACGGCGGTCGGTGCCCCCGTGCCCGCCGTCCGGCAGGCGATCGAAGGGCTCGTCGAGGACTACGACGGGCTCGCGGGCGGACCGCGACGCGGGTTCGAGCTGCGCGAGGTCGGGGGAGGGTGGCGCCTCTACGTGCGCGAGGAGCACGACGACCTCGTCTCGGAGTTCGTCAACTCGCAGGCGCCGTCGCGGCTCTCCCAGGCGGCGCTCGAGACGCTCGCCGTGATCGCGTACAAGCAGCCCGTGACGCGCGGCCAGGTCGCGTCGATCCGCGCCGTCAACGTCGACTCCGTCGTGCGGACGCTTCTCGCGCGCGGCCTCATCACCGAGGCCTTCACCGACCCCGACACGGGCGCGATCCACTATGGGACGACCGAGGCGCTGCTGGTGAACCTCGGAATCAACTCACTCGACGAGCTGCCGCACATCTCGCCGCTCCTCGACGACGGCGCGGACGGCTTCGAGGAGATCGTCCGATGATGGCCGATCGGTCGAGGGGAGTCACGGTGATGCTGAAGAAGAAGGGGTCCGTCCGATGACCGACGGTTTCGAGTCGCCGGAAGGCGTGCGGCTGCAGAAGGTGCTCGCGAACGCCGGCGTGGCCTCGCGCCGCGTCGCCGAGGAGCTCATCGTCCAAGGCCGCGTGCGGGTCAACGGCGTCGTCGTGACCGAGCTCGGCTCGCGCATCGACCCCGAGAACGACCTCGTCGACGTCGACGGCACCGCCGTGCAGCTCGACCAGTCCAAGCGCTACGTCATGCTCAACAAGCCTCGCGGCATCGTGAGCTCGATGAAGGACGACCGGGGCCGACCCGACCTCCGTCAGTACACGCGCGAGTGGCCGGAACGGCTCTACAACGTCGGACGACTGGATGCCGACACCAGCGGACTCCTCGTGCTCACCAACGACGGAGAGCTCGCGCACGTGCTGGCCCACCCCTCGTTCGGCGTGACCAAGGTCTACATCGCCAAGGTCGAGGGGCGCGTGACGCCGCAGACGATCCAGCGCCTGACCAAGGGCGTCGAGCTCGAGGACGGTCCGATCGCCGCCGACAAGGCACGTCTGCTGTCGAGCTCGGATGCCGGGGGCGAATCGCTCGTCGAGCTGACCCTCCACTCGGGCCGCAACCGCATCGTGCGACGCATGATGGCCGAGGTGGGGCATCCGGTCGTCGAACTCGTCCGCCGCCAATTCGGCCCTCTGCACCTGGGAACCCTCCCAGTGGGGCAGGCACGCGAGTTGACTAAGGTGGAACGCGGCGCGCTTCTCACTCTCGCGCGCCGTGACAGCGGCGCGACCGACACACCCTCGCGCCAGGCGACGGACGAGACGGCGCCGGGGGAGCAGGAGACACGGTGAGCGAGACGACCGGCGTGCTCTCGGCCCGCGTGACGGGCACTGTGCGCATCGTCGGCGCCGGCCTGCTCGGCTCGAGCATCGGCCATGCCCTCATGGCGCAGGGGGTCGACGTCGCGCTCGACGACACGTCGCCCGCCCAGCTGCGCCTCGCCGTCGACTACGGCGCCGGGCGTCCGGCCCGCGCCGACGACGACCCCGTCCTCGTCGTGGTGGCCGTGCCGCCCGACGTCACGGCCGACGTCATCGAGCGCGAATTGGCCCGGTTCCCGCGGGCGGTGGTGACGGATGTCGCGAGCGTCAAGCTCGAGCCCCTGCTCGCCCTGCGCGAGCGCGGCGTGGATCTCCGACGCTACATCGGCTCGCACCCCCTCGCGGGTCGCGAGCGGGGCGGCGCCATCGCGGCCCGCGCCGACATCTTCATCGGACGACCCTGGGTCGTCTGCCGCGACGGCGAGACCTCGGCATCCGATCTCGCGATCGTGGAGGGCCTCGCGCTCGACCTCGGCGCGACGCCGATCGAGATGAGCCCCGAAGAGCACGATCGTGCCGTCGCGCTCGTCTCGCACGTGCCGCAGCTGGTCGCGAGCCTCCTCGCGGGCCGCTTCATCGACGCGCCCGACGGTTCGCTGCGCCTCGCCGGCCAGGGCGTGCGCGATACGACGCGGATCGCGGCATCCGCCCCCGAACTGTGGGTGCAGATCCTCGGCGCGAACTCGGCCCCGGTCGTCGACGTGCTCGACGCGCTCGCCGCCGATCTCTCCGCCGTCGCCGACGCCCTCCGCGCGCCCGAGGCGCCGGGCGCACGTCGCGCGGTGGCCGACACGATCCGCCGCGGCAACGACGGCGTCGAGCGCCTGCCCGGCAAGCACGGCCAGAACCGCCGCTTCGAAACCATCGTCGTCATGGTCGACGACACCCCCGGCCAGCTCGGCCGCCTCTTCGGCGAGCTCGGCGAGCTGGGCGTCAACGTCGAGGACCTGCGCCTGGAGCATTCGCCCGGCGCCCAATTCGGTCTCGCCGAGATCTCGGTCGTGCCGAGTGCCGTGCGCGGAGCCGTCGAGGGTCTCGAGGCCCGAGGCTGGAGGATTGCGAGTGTCAATGACTGAGATCTTCCGCCCGGCGGAGACCGCGGCTGTTGCCGCGCCCGTCGTCATCGCGATGGACGGCCCCGCCGGAAGCGGCAAGTCGAGCGTCGCGAAGCAGGTGGCCCGTGCCCTCGGCTACGGCTACCTCGACACCGGCGCTGCCTATCGTGCGCTCGCGTGGCATGCGCTCGCCCACGAGGCCGACACGTCCGACTCGAGCGCTGTCGTCGACATCGCGGGCGACTTCGAGTACGCGATCTCGCTCGACCCCGACGACTACTGGGTGAGGGTGGGTGCGACGGATGTCACCGCCGCGATCCGCGAACCGCGGGTGACGGATGCCGTGAGCGGCGTCGCGCGCGTCCCCGCCGTCCGCCAGGCGGTCAATGTGCTGTTCCGCTCGCTCATCGCCGGGTCCGGCCGGCCGGGGGTCGTCGTCGAGGGCCGCGACATCACGACCGTCGTGTCGCCCGACGCGCCGGTGCGCATCCTGCTGACGGCGGCTCCCGAGGTGCGCGCCGCCCGGCGGAGCGCCGAGCTCGACACGCACGATGCGGATTCGGTAGCCGAGGCCCTGCACAGGCGCGACGCGTCCGACTCGCAGGTCGTGGACTTCTTGACCGCCGCCCCCGGAGTGACGGTCGTCGATTCGACCGCGCTGGATTTCGACGCGACCGTCGAAGCGGTGCTCGATGTCGTGCGCACGACCCTGCGGGGTGAGCCGGCGGTTCCGGCAGCGGTTCCTGCGGCGCCGTCCGCGGATGAGCCGGTGCCCGCTGACGCAACGAAACATGAGGAGCGTGCCTGATGGGTGCTGAAGACGAAGAATACGAAGGCGGCCCCGACCACCTCGCGGAGCGCCTCGCCGACCTCGACGAGGGGTTGGCCGAACAGCGCGCCGAGGCGCTGCGCGCGTCGCTGGCGGAGTACGAGCTCGACGACGAAGACGCCGCGCTCCTCGCGGGCGTCACGCTCGGCGAAGACGGCATCGAGTTCCTGCCGGCCCTCCCGGTGGTCGCGATCGTCGGCCGCCCGAACGTGGGCAAGTCGGCGCTCGTCAACCGCATCCTCGGCCGTCGCGAGGCGGTCGTCGAAGACACTCCGGGCGTCACGCGCGACCGCGTGATGTACAAGGCCGAGTGGCTCGGCCGGCGCTTCACGCTCGTCGACACCGGCGGGTGGGAGCCCGACGCGCGCGGAATCGACCGTTCCGTCGCGGCCCAGGCCGAGGTCGCCATCGACCTCTCCGACGTCGTGCTCTTCGTCGTCGACGCCATGGTCGGGGCGACCTCGACCGACGAGCACGTCGTGAGGCTCCTGCGCAAGAGCGGCAAGCCGGTCTTCCTCGTCGCGAACAAGATCGACGACGCGCGCCAGGAGCCCGAAGCGGCGGCCCTGTGGAACCTCGGCCTCGACCAGCCCTGGCCCGTCTCGGCCATCCACGGCCGCGGCGTCGCCGACCTGCTCGACGAGGTCATGAAGGTGCTGCCGGAGATCTCGGCGGTGGCCAAGCAGGAGATCGGCGGACCCCGCCGCGTCGCCATCCTCGGGCGCCCGAACGTCGGCAAGTCGTCGCTGCTCAACAAGGCGGCGGGCGAAGAGCGCGTCGTCGTCAACGAGCTGGCCGGCACGACTCGCGACCCCGTCGATGAGATCGTGGAGCTCGGCGGCAAGCTGTGGCGCTTCGTCGACACCGCCGGCATCCGTCGCCGGGTGCACCTGCAGCAGGGCGCCGACTTCTACGCGTCGCTGCGCACGTCGGCCGCGCTCGAGAAGGCCGAGGTCGCCGTCGTCGTGCTCGACGTGAGCGAGACGCTCAGCGAGCAGGACATCCGCATCATCGACCTCGTGCTCGAGTCGGGCCGCGCGCTCGTGCTGGCGTTCAACAAGTGGGATCGTCTCAACGACGACGACATGGAGAACATCGACCGTCGCCGCTACCTCGAGCGCGAGATCGAGCAGGATCTGGCGCACGTCGCATGGGCGCCGCGCGTGAACATCTCGGCGCGCACCGGTCGCCACCTCGACAAGCTCGTCCCGGCCCTCGAGACGGCGCTGACCTCGTGGGATCAGCGCATCCCCACGGGCAAGTTCAACGCGTTCCTGGCCGAGCTCGTCGCCGAGCACCCGCACCCCGTCCGTGGCGGCAAGCAGCCGCGCATCCTGTTCGGCACGCAGGCCGCGACGCGTCCTCCGACATTCGTGCTCTTCACGACCGGATTCCTCGACCAGGGCTACCGCCGCTTCATCCAGCGCCGGCTCCGCGAGCTGTTCGGCTTCGAAGGATCGCCGATCGTCATCAACATGCGGGTGCGCGAGCGCCGGCAGCGCTGACGGTTGTCTTCGAGGACGGATGCCGCGCGGCATCCGCCCTCATCGGCGTTGCGCGGGGCCGTCGCTGTTGCCGTCGGCGTTGTGGTGTCGCCGCTGGGTCGGGGTTCCGGTGTCGCCGCTGGCTTGGGGTTGAGTGTGGAGGCTGGCGCGTCGCTGTCGTCGAGGCGCGGCGGCGTGGCGACTGTCGCAGCGTCGCCGTGTCGGCGCCGGCTCGGCGTGGTCGTGGGGCTATCGCAGGGCTATCGCTGGGCGGCGGGGCGCACCATCGCCGTCTCGTCGGGCGCGCCGAAGCCGAAGCGCTCGTACAGGGTGTGCGCGTCGCGCGTGAAGAGCGTCCAGCGGAAGCCGGCGCCCGGACCGTCGTCGATCATGAGTGAGAGCATCCGCCGGGCGACGCCCTGTCCGTTGTGCTCGGCGCGCACGTACACGTCGGCGAGATAGGCGAAGTTGACCCCGTCCGAGACAGCCCGCGCGAAGCCGACCTGGTCGCCCGTATCGCGGCGGTAGACGCCGACGACGCGCCACGCGGAGGTGAGCTGGGCCTCGAAGTCAGCGCGCGTGCGCGTCGTGCCCCAATAGGCCTCCGTCGAGAGCCATTGCCAGACGGCGTCGACCTGGATGCGGGATGGATCGTCGTCGAACTCGAATTCCATCGGGCCATTCTTTCCCTTCGCGCAGGCGTCTCGGGGTCGCGGCGCCGGGCCGCACGAGGACGGGTGGACCGGCCTTGGCGTTCACAACTCCGGAAGATGGGTGGTGGATGGGCCGTGCCGCGGCGTGTCGGGCCGATCGGGCGCGGTTTCTCCGGAGTTGTGAACCGGGGCGGCCCGCACCCGGGCGGGCAGCCCGAGCCGATGCCGAGGGGGGACGAGGGCGGGTCGGCCGGGGCCGGCGTTCACAACTCCGGAAAATGGGTGGTGGATGGGCCGTGCCGCGGCGTGTCGGGCCGATCGGGCGCGGTTTCTCCGGAGTTGTGAACCGGAGCCGGGCCGCACCCGGCCGATCGGCGGAGCCGGCGCCGAGCCGCGGGCGGTGTGACAGGCTGGATGGGTGACGATCGAGCCTCCCGCACCCGGTGAGCCACGGCGCCCGCACGGCCCGCGCGATCCCGGCGATGCGTGGGTCGTCGCGCCCGACGGGTCGCGCTACTGGGGCAGATTCGGGGCCGCCGGGCTGCTCGCCGTCGACTCCGACCGTCGGGTGCTGTTGCAGCACCGCGTGACGTGGAGCCACTTCGGCGACACGTGGGCGCTCCCCGGCGGTGCTCGGCACGAGGGCGAGTCGGCGTGCGACGGAGCGTTGCGTGAGGCGGCGGAGGAGGCGGGTGTTCCGGATGCCGCGATCCGCCCGCGCCTGCTGAGCGTGCTCGATCTCGGCTACTGGAGTTACACGACCCTCGTCGGCGACGTCGTGACGCCGTTCGAACCGGAGATCTCGGACCCGGAGAGTCACGAGCTTGCCTGGGTGCCCGAGAACGAGGTCGCCGAACGGCCGCTCCACCCCGGGTTCGCGGACTCGTGGGCGGCGCTCGAGCCGCTCCTCGGCGTGCGACCGGCGGTCGTGGTCGACGCCGCGAACGTCGTCGGCTCTGTCCCCGACGGCTGGTGGCGCGACCGGGTCGGCGCCGCCGAACGGCTCCTGTCACGGATCGGCGAGCTCACGGCCACGGGGATCAGCGCGAGCGCCCTCGACCTTCCGGAGCACACCTGGTTTCCCGAGTGGGCGGTGGTCGTCGAGGGTCAGGCCCGTGCCGCCGCGTCGACGGCCTCCGTCGAGGTGGTGCGGGCCGAGGCATCCGGAGACGACGCGATCGTGCACGAGACCGATCGGCTCGTCGCGGCGGGCAGGCAGGTGACGGTCGTCACCAGCGACCGGGAGCTTGCGCAGCGGGTGACGGATGCCGGGGCATCCGTCCGCGGCACGCGCTGGCTGCTCGATCTGCTCCCGTGATCACTCGCGGCCGCGGAGTCGGTCGATATCGCGCCGTTCGCGCTTCGTCGGACGGCCGGCGCCGCGATCTCGAACCGGCACGAACGCGGTCATCTCGCGGGGCGGTGGGGGAGGCGTCTTGTCTTCGACGGCCTCGGCGGCGACGGCTGCCCCGACGCGCTTGGTGATGGGCTGCTTGACCACGAGGATCCGATCGAAGCCGGCGATCCGCACGCGCAGCTCGTCGCCGGGACGCACCGGCTGGGCAGCCTTCGCACGGTCGCCGTTCACGCGTACATGCCCCGCACGGCATGCCGTCGTCGCGGCCGAGCGGGTCTTGTAGACGCGCACCGCCCAGAGCCAGGCGTCGACGCGGGCCGAGGCATCCGTCATGCCGTCTCGACCTCCGGGATCCGGCGCGTGCGCAGTCGATCTGCGACGACGACGCCTGCCGCGATGAGCCCCTGACCGAGGCAGTACGTGATCATGACGAGGGGGCTCGTCCAGTCGGGCATCGCGTCGGGCGTGAAGAGGCGGAACGCGAGGATCGTGTCTGAGGCGAGGAAGAACGCGCCGCCCCACGCGATGAGCGGATGGCACCGGGATGCCGCGGCCGCGGTTCCCCCGAGCACGAGGCCGTAGATCGCGACCGGGATGAGGAGCGCGCCGAGGGTCGGCCAGAGGATGAGAAGCAGGCCGACCCACCAGAGGCCGTAGACCGACGACCACAGTGGGAGCGGCCGCACCGCGAGGGTGCGCCAGAAGAGCCAGATGTAGCAGAGGTGCGCGAGGCCGAACCAGAGGAGCATCATCGGCAATTCAGGCGCGAAGGGGAAGAACGTGCCGGCACCGTCGCCGAGCCACGAGAAGGCGATCGCGAGGAACAGGAGCCGGTAGGTCAGGCCCCAGCTCGACCCGCGACCGGCCCAGAGCACACCGATCGCGAGGAGTGGCATGAGCAGGAGCTTGGTCGGCGCGGCGATGGCATCGACGCCGGCGGCGAGCGCTGCGACGTGGATGACGGCGACCGCGCCGTAGAGCGCGAAGCCCCACCACCAGCGAGCGGGAGCAAGGGGTGACACGTGGTCAATCGTAGGTCGCCCCCTCGCCCGATCAGGTGAGGGCGAGGCTGACGACGGGACGATCTGGCTTCTGCCGCGCCACCTCGCGGAAGCCGGCGCTCTCGAACGTGCTGAGCAGACCGTGGTAGAGGTCGTTGACCGGATGCGTGCCGACGCTGCCGTCGATCGGGTACGCCTCGATGACCCGTGCCCCGCCCTTTCGAGCGAAGTCGATCGCCGCGGCGAGCAGCTCAGCGTTGAGGCCCTGGCCGCGGTGCTCCTTGCGGACGACGAAGCAGCTCACGCTCCAGACCGAGGCGTCGTCGAGCGGCTCCTCGGTAGCGGTGACGATCGCTCGCGTTCGCCCGATGCGCCGCTGCAGCGTGCGCGGGCCGATCCGCACCCAACCGGCCGCTTCGCCGTCGACGTACGCGACGAGGCCCGGCGGGGGACCCGCGGCGATCTCCTGCTCGAACAGGTCTCGCCGCTCGGACTGATCCGTGCGGGTGAAATCGGCGTTCGTGAGCGTCCACCACTGGCACTGGCAGCTGCGGCCGTCGCCGCCCGCGTCGAAGACATGCTCGGCATCGTCGAAGCGGTCGGATGTCGCGGGCTCGATCGTGATGGTCGGCATGGGGTGAAGGTACCGGCGCCCTCCGACACCGGGCAAGGGCGTGGCGCGCCCGGCGCCGCCGCTGGTTCGCGAGGGCTCCGGCGAGCGGGTAGGATGGGGGAGTTGTCCGCGCGTGAGCGGGGGCATCGGGATGTGGCGCAGCTTGGTAGCGCACTTGACTGGGGGTCAAGGGGTCGCAGGTTCAAATCCTGTCATCCCGACCAAAGAGTCCCGGGAACCTGAGGGTTCCCGGGACTTCTTAGTCGGTGAGACTTGACCACGTCATCGCAATGCCATCGAATTGACCGCTCTGGCGCCCTCTCGCGGCCCGAAGCCTCGACTGACTCGGCTTCGCTCCGGTTGCTTCCGAACGGTGGGGTGACCTCGTGCGCACCTTCTCGATATGGACGCCGTAGGCAATTTGATCCTCGAGCTCTGGGGCCTGGAGAGACTCCTCGACATCAAATGAGCTCGCGGCATACCTGCGCGTCCCCGTGTCGACCATCTACGAGTGGCGGACCAAGGGACAGGCCCGCCCGCACACCATTACGGCAAGCCCCTGACGTTCGCCGCCTCGGATGTGCCAGGGCGCGAGGTTCTGGGCATATTCGCGCTGGAATGCGAGGGGTCCCGGCCGCGCCGTTCGCCAAGGTCGTGCAACAGTCCGTTCCGGTCAACTCGTCATCATCGACGAAGCGTCCCTCGCCAGCACCCTGACGCTTGATCGCATGTGAACGGAAGCGATGCACGCGGGTGTGAAGGTCCTCCTGTTGGCGACTAACCAAACCACGTGATGATCGCGCGCGAAATCGGTGTTCCACATGACGCCAAGTCGCAGTCCGGCGGCAGGCGGTGCCGAGCGCGCCGGACCGCCCACGACAGACAGAACTGCTTGACAAGGTAGTCAGGCTGACTCATAGTGAGACTGCCTGAATCGATTCAGGTGATCGGCGTCAGTTTCGCCGAACGGTCGATGACGATTGGATCAGCGATGCCTTCGAGTAACACACGTTCGCGAGCCGCGTTGGGGGTGGTGGCCGTCGCAGCTCTTGCGGCAGCCTCCCTCGCCACGCTGTCCTGGAGCGCAGTTGCCGCGCCCCCACCTGCCGCGCGGGCGACCGGTGAGGAGGTCACGGCGCTGACTGCGGCCACCTTCGCAACTCCACCGCAGACGGATCAGCCGTGGGTGCGGTGGAACTTCCCCCCAGCGACGGCAGCCATCGCACAGCTGCAGGCCGAGCTTCGGGACATGAAGAGGGTCGGCATCGCTGGTGTGGAGATCGGACAAGGTGGCGTGCCGACGAACGAACAGTTGGTTGCCGTCCTCACCGAAGCCAACGAACTCGGGATCACCGTGAGCCTCAAGGCCGGGGATGGCGATCCGGATGGGGACTACCCGGCCACGGACGACTACGCCAGGAAGACGCTCGCGTCGCACCAGACGGTTCTCGCGGCTGGGGCATCGCTGAACAACGCAGTGCCCGGGACGGGCACCATCGTCGCTGTGCTGGCCTACAAGTGCGCAGCGGACGGGTGCGCGTCGACCGACGGGTCGGTGCTCCTCGACCGCGGGTCCGCGCTGAATTTGACCTCGTCGCTCAGCCAGACCAACACCGGCGGCTATCTCGGTGGATCGACTGCTGGCACGCTCGTCTGGACGGCACCGCCAGGGACCGGAAGCTGGGCAATCATCACGGTGCGCGCCGTGCCATATGCATCTATGCCAGAAAACCTGAGCATCGAAGGAACCCAGCAGCTCATCGACGGTTACGAAGAATTCTGGAGCCCTGAAGTCAAGGCGCTGCTGAAGCTCAACGGTGGTGACGTCTTCGTCGACTCACACGCTAACGACCCGTGGGGCCTGCCCCAGGAACTCTGGAGCTCCAATCTCGCCGCCGAGTTCGAGGAGCGCCTCGGCTACGACGTGATCGACGTCCTCCCCGCACTGTTCGACCCCACCAACAACAACGCGCGCAGCGCGGCTCTCGACACCGACGCCTTCTATGAGTTCACCGACGGCTCGGGGGACCGGGTGCGCACAGATCATACCCGTCTGCGAACCGACCTCTTCATTGAGAACCGGATCCGGCCGTTCCAAGACTGGCTCGCCCGGTACAACCTGAAGCTGCGTATCCAGCCGGAGGACGCACCGCCGACCGCCGCCGTCGACCAGATCAAGGTCGCGCAGCATGTGGATCGTGTCGAACACGAGTCGCTCGCAGCGGGAGATCAGATCGACGTCTTCCGGCCCTTCGCCTCAGCGAATCACATGCTCGGGAAGACCTGGTACTCCACGGAGTGCTGCGCCGCGCGGTTCATGAGTTACGCGCAGACGTACCAGGACACCGTCATCCGCATGAACAAGGAGTATGCAGGAGGGGTCACAAAGCTCGTTTACCACGTGTACTCGCACAGCGAGGGCGCGAACTCCACGTGGCCCGGCTTCCACAACTTCGGCAAGGCCGGCTTCTCCAACGCGTGGAACGCCAGCCAGCCCTTCTGGGAGGACGCGCCCGCGGTGAACGCCTACTTCTCCCGGAACCAGCAGGTGCTGACCCAGGGCACGGCGAAGGTAGACGTGGCCGTTTACATGGACAACTTCTCCTATCCGCAGCCCTGGGGGCAGCTCTCGGCGAACGGATGGGGAATCGATAACCACCGCTTCTGGCAGGACCTCTCGCTCCAGCGCGCCGGCTACACGTGGGACTACCTGAACAACAGCCTGCTCGAACTGCCGAACGCTCGCGTCGAGCGGGGAGTGCTGGCCGCTGACGGACCGGGCTATCGCGCGTTCATCTTCGACGGCACGCAGGGACCCGACACCAATAGTGCCCGCGGGGACTTGACGGTCGAGGCGGCCCGAAAGATCCTCGAGTTCGCCAACGCCAAGCTCCCCGTCGTGTTCGTCGGTCCGCTGCCACAGCAGGTCCCCGGTGACGACCCGGCCGCTGACGCGACCCTGGACGGGCTCGTCCGGGAGATCCTCGCCCGGAAGTCCGTTCATCGGGTCGCTGACCAAGCGGCGGTGCCCGAGCTCCTCGAGCGCCTCGGCGTCACCCCCGCGTTCAACCCGGCCGAAGAGTCCAGCCTCATGAGCGTGCGACGGTCCGATGCCGCGACGGCCACCGAGTACTACTACGTGTACAACCAGGGCATCGACCAGGTCGAACCTGTCTCGGCGCGCAACGCGTACGACGGGACCCCGGAGAACATCTTCGAGGAACCAGAGGCGTGTCGCGCCGCGATCGGCGCACCGTGCACGAAGTCCGGCAGCGCGGTGACGACGACGGTGAAGCTTCGCGGGATCGGCGTCCCGTACGTGCTCGACTCCTGGACCGGCCAGATCACACCCGTGGCCGACTACCAGCGCACGCCCGACGGTGTCGAGGTGACGGTCGATCTCGCCGCCGACGACACCACGATCTTCGCACTCGCCAAGAAGCACGACCGCTTCGGGGACCACCTCCTGACACGGCGCCCCGCCGCCTCGTCGACGACGATGCCGGCTCCGATCGACCTGACGACGGCCCGCTGGCAGCTGGACGCCGAGGATTGGCAGCCCGACGCGCCGTACGGGACGACCGGTGCGGCGGGAGCCGCGACCAAGAAGGTCCCGGTATCCGTCCAACTCGACAGGCTCAAGGCGTGGCCGGAGATTCCGGAGCTGGTGAATGCGTCGGGCGTGGGTACCTACCGAACCAGCATCGATCTCCCGGCCGCGAGGATCGCGGCCTACAACACGATCCTCAACCTCGGGCAGGTCACCGACACCGTGAGCCTCAAGGTGAACGGAATCGAGGTCCCGGTGAATCAGATCGACCCTCGTGTTGACATCTCCCACCACGTCCGCGCCGGCGCGAATACGCTCGAAGTCCGCGTCGCCACAACGCTGAACAACAGGCTCGCAACTCTGGACGTCGCGCCGACCGGCTCGGTGAAGGCCCGCGGGCTCATCCAGAACTACGGTCTTATCGGACCGGTCAGCATCACAGCGACCGAACCGCTGACCCCCGAACGGGGCAACCGCAAGTGAGCGTGAGGAGCGGCGCCCTCCGCTGACGGACGAGTGGCGGGGCGGGATGCGACGCCATCGCATCCCGCCCTCGCCGTGCAGCAGCTCGACCGAGTGGTCACGTCGATCGGCCTACCGCCCGGGAACGGATCTCATCGCAGGGAGCCCGGTGCATTCGCGGTCCGCTCAACACCCCGACTGGAGCCCTCCACGAGCGAGCGACGACCAACAACGGCGCCCGATCCCAGCGGCTGGTACGTATTCGGCTGGGTCATCGGCATATTGATCGACTTCCTGATCCTGTTCAGGATGATCCGAAGAGCGGCTCTCTCGCCCCTCGCTGAGGTCCGGCGGCGCGTGGCATACGAGCAACACATCAGGGTCGTCGAAGCCCACTCGGACCGTGGCCACCCGCCTGACTGACCAACCGGCGAGGGTGCTAACCGATTTGCGCGATGACGATCGACTTCGAGGCGTCATCGTCGAGGGAAAGAGGCTCAATTGGACGAAACCGGATCAGGTGAAGTGGAATCTACGGTGTGAGCTCTGGACGTTGAAACGCCGACCATCCTTGCGGCGCTGCAACCCCGCGATCGTATCGACGTCGTTGGGTCGTATGCCCACTTCCCGACGCTTCGCTCGAACCTGCTCAACGGTAATCGGCACCTAGCGGTCCGGCCAGTTCCTCATGTCGACCTTGAGCTTGTCCTTCTCGTTCCACTTCAAGCCCGACGAGTACCCGCCGGCCATCCCGCAACGTAATCGAGAATCCCGTCAATGCCGTTCGGGAGTGGCTCCGCCAGTCGGGGCGGCTTGATAGACCGCATATTCTTGCGGTCGCGCGAAGTCTCTTTCTCACTAAGCCGTGAGATTGCGACGGGGGACTGGTACGCATCGGATGCCATCACGCGTCTCCTCGATTCGGGTACGAGGTGATCACGACAGCCAGCGCCTCCGACATCGCGAGCTTGCGATGACCTTCTCCATTCGACCGCGAGGCACGAGCGGTGCGACGGCGGCATGAACTTATCGCCACGGTTCCTCCGTGAGCGCCACCGTGTCGAAGCTGCCTCAGAGCGCGCAGGTGCGCAGGGTCGCCCTGCCACACCCGCCCGTCACCTCCCGCGACCGGCGTCCCTCCGGCCGTTAGCGCGGCAGTCCGCCGAGTCCCGCGCGAGGAGCTGCGCCGAGCGCCAGGTAATACGTGTAGTCGGATAGGGGATTCCTCTACTGTGCCCGCGCGCCAACTTTGCTTCCATGGAGTGAGAAACACCCGAGGAAGGAGTGACCATGGCGCAGTATTTCCTGGCAGAGGACGCCGAGTGGATTCGGCATGACGTGCGAGGAACCGTCATGGACAAGCGCGTTCTCTGGGAGGGCGGCTTCGATATCCGTTCGGCGATCTACCGCATGCCTTCCGGCATGGTCACTCAGGAGCACCGCCACGACGAGTGGGTGCAAGTGCTCGTTATCGAGGGCGAGATGAAGGTGGAGCCCGTCGGAAAAGACGCGGTTCGCGTTCGGGCCGGCGGCTTGTATGTACTCGAGCCCGGCGACGCCCACACCGAGACCGCTGCGGAGGACAGCCTGCTGCTGATCACGCAGCTCGACGACCACCCCTCGTACATCCGCGAGGCGAAGCCCTTGGTCGAACTTGGCCTCTGAGCGCACGGGCCCGCGATGACTCCGCAGACGTCGATAGGCATCCGCTCGGATGAGTGCAAGGGCGCCTGGCGCAAGTTTGCGGACGACTATCTGCTCGAGATCTTCCGTCAGCCGGGATGCCTCGAGGCGCGTTACGCGTGTGTGGCCGATGCGGTCGCACGCCTTCAGGCGCTCGTCGCCCGCGAGCGGCTCCGCGGTAGCCATACCCGGTGGGAGGTCGACGCCGCGGGAGGCCACCTCGCCGTCACCGTCACCGGGCACCCGGAGGAGATCGAGGCCGTGGCGACGCTGTTGTCCTGACCCGTCGACACCGATTTACCGCTCGACCGGCACGCGGTCACCACCATCACTGTCAAGGAAGCAAATGATCATCGACCGCGTCGAGGCGATCCCGTACCGCATCCCCATGCGCAAGCCGCTGCATTTCGCCAGCGGCGACCTCGCGGAGATGGAGCATGTGCTGCTGCGCCTGACGACGTCGGACGGGGTCGTCGGCGTCGCCGACGTTCCGCCGCGCCCTTACACGTACGGGGAGACCCAGGCATCGGTCATCGATGCGATCCAGAATCTGTTCGCTCCTGCCCTGATCGGCACGGACGCCCGCGACCGGAGTGCCGTGCATGCCGCGATGCACCGTACCGTGGGCAATGTCACTGCCAAAGGCGCGGTGGACATCGCTCTCTGGGACATCGTCGGCAAGTCCCTCGGCGTCTCCGTTCACCGACTTCTCGGCGGCTACGCCGACTCTCTCCGGGTCTCGCACATGGTGGGTTTCGCCTCCGCGTCGGAGATGGTCGCCGAAGCGCTCGCCTACCGGGAGCGGTATGGCGTCGAGGTCTTCAAGGTGAAGGTGGGGCGCCGGCCGATCACGCTGGACGTCGAGGCATGTCGCGCGTTGCGCGAGGAACTCGGCCCCGATGTTGAGCTGTACCTCGATGCCAATCGAGGTTGGACTGCGGTCGAGGCGATGCAGGTGCTCGATGCGACGCGCGATCTGGGGCTCACCTTCTTCGAAGAACCGTGCGACGCGGCCGAGGTGATCGGTCGCAGACGGCTAGTGGCCCACTCGCACATCCCGGTCGTGGCCGACGAGAGCGCGCCGACGCTGGGAGACGCCGCGCGCGAACTCACGACAGGCGGGGCGACGGCGCTCAGCATCAAGACCGCCCGCACGGGTTTCACCCTCTCGCAGAAGCTTCTCGCGCTTGCGGAAGGCTTGGGGGTCGAAGTGATCATGGGCAACCAGATCGACTCGCAGGTGGGAAGTACCGCGACTCTGGTCTTCGGGGCGGCCTTCGCACACTCTTCGCGCCGTGCGGCCGAACTCTCGAACTTCCTCGACATGACGGACGACCTGGCTGCGGAGCCGCTGCATATCGCCGACGGGCGGATGGCGGTGCCTGATCGACCCGGCGTCGGCGTCGACATCGACGAGCAGAAGCTCGCCTCATACCGGCTCGACGGGAAGCTGAGCTGACGTGCTGTTCCACGTGCACATGGAGGTCCGTCTTCCCGCGGACATGAACCCCCAGACCGCTCAGGATCTGAAAGACCGCGAGCGGGCGTATGCGCTCCAGTTGCAGCGCGACGGCCGCTGGCGAGAGCTGTGGCGGATCGTCGGCGAGTACGCCAACATCTCGATCTTCGACGTGTCGGGCAATGACGAGCTCCACGAGCTTGTCAGCTCGCTCCCCTTGTACCCCTACATGAAGATTCGCGTCACGCCCCTGACGAGGCATCCGTCCCGTCTCGACGGTGATGGCTGACCCAGACCCCCTCCCGAAAACAAACCAACGAAGGAGTTGCCCATGAGCGAGACCAGCTACGCCGAGGAGACGGAGGCGCGGGCCGCCGAATCCGGCAAGAACGCGACCGATCTGTTCCGGCAGCGCGTGAGCGGCGTCGGAGCGGCGGACCCCGCGCGCGTCAGCCGACTGGCTTCGCGCGTGATCCAGGCGATCAACGACACCGTGATCAAAGAGCGCGTCACGTACGACGAGTACAACGCGCTGAAAGCATGGCTGATCCGCGTCGGCGAGGACGGCGAATGGCCGCTGTTTCTCGACGTGTGGGTCGAGCACTCGGTCGAGCAGGTCGCGAACGACCACCGAGCGGGGAGCAAGGGCACCATCGAGGGGCCCTACTACGTACCCGATGCCCCTGAGCAGCCGTGGAACGGGACCATCCCCATGCGTGAGGACGAGCCGGGGCGCCCGCTGGTGTTCCAGGGCCAAATCCGCGGGGTCGACGGCGCCGCGCTGGCCGGGGCGAAGGTCGAGATGTGGCATGCCGACAACATCGGCTTCTACTCGCAGTTCGCGCCCGGCCTGCCGGAATGGAATCTGCGAGGCACCTTCATCGCGGGGGAGGACGGTCGGTTCGAGATTCACACGATCGAGCCCGCTCCGTACCAGATCCCGACCGACGGCGCGTGCGGACAGCTGATCGCTGCCGCCGGGTGGCACGCCTGGCGGCCCGCGCACCTGCACCTCAAGGTATCGCACCCCGGGTTCGAGCTGCTGACGACGCAGCTCTACTTCCCGGGCGACCCGCACAACGACGACGACATCGCGGCTGCGGTCAAGCCCGAACTGATCCTCGACCCGCAGCCGCGCTCGGACGGCGAAGGATACGAGGCGCGCTACGACTTCGTCCTCGACCCGCAGTGAGAGAGCCCGGCGGGCGGGTGTGCCGCCCGCCGGGACCTCCGTCGAACAGAGGAGTCCGCGGATGACGCTGCCTGCCGTCGCATTCACCGACCCGTGCGGTCCCGACGGAGCGCCGTGGCTCGTCCTCGGGCCCTCGCTGGGCACCTCGTCCCTGCTGTGGCAACGCGTCATCCCACAGCTCGCGCTCGAGCATCGGGTCGTCGCCTGGGACCTTCCCGGCCATGGCGCCTCGCCGGCGGCAGAAGGACCGTTCTCGGTGCAGGATCTCGCATCCGCCGTCGCGAACGAGGCCCGGCTCCGGGGAGCGACGTCCATCCGCTACGCGGGGGTGTCGCTGGGGGGTGCGGTCGGGCTGCAGCTCGCGATCGATCAGCCGTCGTTCGTCGACGCGCTGGTGGTGGTCGCCTCGGGCGCGGCGCTCGGAACGCGCGGCGCCTGGCTGGAGCGGGCGGAATTCGTCCGGGCGAACACGACTGCCGCGATGCGGTCAGGATCGATACAGCGCTGGTTCGCGCCCCACACCCTGGAGCGCGGCGACGACCTTCCGCAGCGGCTGCTCGCCTCGCTGGACGCTACGGATGACGAGAGCTACAGCCGCTGCTGTGAGGCGCTCGCCGACTACGACGTGCGCGCCGATCTCGGGCGGGTCACCCCGCCGGTGCTGGTGATGTGGGGTGAGCACGACGTGGTCGCTCCTCGCGCCGTCGCGGAACAGGTGCATGCCGGCGCGCGCGGTAGCCGGATCGTCCGGATCGCGGATGCCGCGCACCTTCCCCCGGCGGAAGCGCCGGGTCCGGTCGCCCGGTGCATCGCTGGGTTCCTGGAGGAGACGACGAGGAACCCGGCCGGCTGACGGGCTCCTCGTCGAGGCCTCAGTCGAAGATCGGCTCGCCGTCGGCTCCGAACACCAGCGGCACGCCGCTGTCGGTGAAAGCCGGCTGGGGCTCCACGCCTACGAACTCGAGACGGATGCCGTTCAGCTCCGCCGGGTCGGTGAACCACAGGATCGCTCGACCCTCGGCATCCAGCGACGCGCCGTCGACTCCCACACCGCGCTCGATGAACTGGTTGCGCAGTTCGTCGGCTCCTTCGACTTGGACGATGCCGAAATGGTGGAACCCGAGCTGAGAAGGTCCGTGGGTGCCCTTCCCGGTGACCTCCATGAGCTCGATGCGCGGAGGTCCCTGCTGTGAGAAGACGATCCTCGCGTCGTGCGCGTGCGGCTGCGGGTCACTGCTGTCGATCCAGGAATCTGTCCGGTACCGGCAGATGGGACCGAAGGTGTAACCGAGCACCGATTCCCACTGCGCGATGGCTGCTTCCAAGTCCTCGACCAACACACCTATGTGCTCGATCAACCTCGGGGATGTCTCGGCCATGCCTGTCTCCTTCTCGGGCGCCTCGTCGCGGAACCCGTCTCCGGCGGCCGTCGGACGCGGCCGCCCGCCGAGCGTAACAAGACTCTCCGGAGGCGATCTGCGGGTGTCCGGCACCCCCAATTTCATGTCGCCAGGGGACAAGCGAGGCCTGTCGACGGTTCATCAGGATGGCAGTGAACGGACAGATCCGGAAGGACCGGCATGGTTGCCACAGTGAACACGACAGAGGCGTCGCCGCGAGATGCCGGGCCGAATCCATCGAGACCCGCCCGCCGCCGGCGCGGCGGATCGTCGCCGAGCTACGTGCTCTGGGTGCTCCCCGCCGCGGCGTTCTATCTGTTCGTCACGATCATCCCCAGCATCCGCGGGGTGTTCTACGCGCTGACCGATTGGAACGGGCTCGACTCCGAGTTCGACTTCGTCGGTCTCGACAACTTCGTCGCAGCCCTGACCGATCCGCTCACGCTCGCCGCGACGGCTCAGACCATCTTCTACGTCATCGTCGTCACCGTAGCCGTGACCGTGCTCGGACTGCTGCTCTCCGTCGGGCTGACCTCGGCGGTGCGCTCGCGCAACATCCTGCGCGTCATCTTCTTCACGCCGTTCGTCGTGACACCGGTGGTGCTCTCGTTCGTGTGGAAGTACATGTACGCGCCGGACAGCGTCATGGACGGGTTCGCGCTGGCCCTGGGGCTCCCAGACCCCGACTGGCTCGGGGATCCCGCGCTCGCCAAGTGGGCCGTCGCGCTCTCCATCGTGTGGCAGTTCACCGGACTCGCGATGGTCGTCTTCATCGCCGGGATGCAGAGCATCCCGCACGAGGTCACCGAGGCCGCTCATCTCGACGGGGCATCTGCGCGGCAGCGCTTCTTCTCCATCACCCTGCCGCTGCTGCGGCCGGCATCCACGATCGTCATCGTTCTCACCGTGCTGACCTGCATCAAGCTCTTCGACCAGGTGTGGGTGCTCACGCAGGGAGGCCCAGGCAACTCGACGCAGACGCTGTCGACCGCCCTGTACCAGCAGGCGTTCACGTACGGGAACTTCGGCGAGGCGTCGGTGCTCGGACTGCTCGTGGCGGTCCTCGGGCTGACGGCATCCCTCATCCAGATTCGCATTCAGCGCGGAGGTCGCTCGTGAACCGGTACACCTGGCGAGTCGGCGCTGCGGAGATCGTTCTGATCGTCGCTGCCGTGCTCTTCTCCATTCCGCTCGTGGTCCTCGTGTCGATCGCACTTCGGAGCAACGCCGACAACGATGCGCCGTTCAGCTGGCCCGCAAACGGATGGACCCTCGAGAACTTCGCCGATGCGTGGACGCAGGCGAACCTGGCGTCCGCGGTGCTGAACAGCGTGTTCGTCACCGGGGGCAGCGTCCTTCTTCTGATCGCGCTGTCGGCGCTGGCGTCGTACCCGCTCGCCCGAGTGACCAGGCGGTGGTCACGGGCGACCTTCGCCTTCTTCATGATGGGCCTCGCCGTTCCCTTCCAGCTGGGACTGATCCCGCTGTACGCGGCGATCCGCGACGTCGGTCTGCTCGGCTCACCTCTCGCGCTGATCATCTTCTACACGGGGCTGCAGCTTCCGTTCAGCGTCTTCCTCTACACCCAGTTCCTCAGGGAGCTGCCGGAGGACTTCGAGGAGGCGGCGCAGCTCGACGGCGCGAGCTCCTTCCGCGCGTTCTGGTCGATCGTCTTTCCGCTCATGCTGCCGATCACCGGAACGATCGGAATCCTCAACATCATCCTGGTGTGGAACGAGTTCTTCGTTCCCCTGCTCTTCCTGAGCGGCACCAGCAACCAGACGATCCCCGTCGCCCTGTATTCGTTCGTCGGCCAGTACGGGTCCGACTGGAACGTGATCTTCGCCGGGCTCCTGATGGGGATCGCGCCGATCTTGCTCCTCTTCCTCCTCATGCAGCGGCGGGTGTTCCGTAGCTTCGCCGGAGGACTGAAGGGGTGAGTGGTCCGTCCCCGAACGGGCGCAGCCAGCAGCACCAGCCGAAGGAGTCTTGTATGAAATCACGCAGAATCGTCCCGCTCGCGGGACTCACCGCCGCCGCACTCGCCCTCGCGGCTTGCTCCGGTAACACCGCGTCGCCCTCCGGGGGCGATCCGGAGGTGGGCGAGCTCACCATCACCTGGCAGACGGCCGGCAAGGCCGGGATCGAGGCGCTCATCGACGCGTTCGAGGATGAGTATCCCGACGCGAAGGTCACCGCCGAGTTCGTGGAGACCTCCACCTACTTCTCGCTGCTGCGCACGCAGCTGCAGGGCGGTTCCGCGGCCGACATCTTCTGGGTGAACCCGGGCAACGGCAATCCCGTCGCGGTGGAGGTGCTCGCCGACTATCTCGTCGACCTCTCCGGGGAGGGCTGGGTGGGCGATGTCTACGACGACCTGGTCCGCTACACCAAGGTCGACGACAAGACGCTGATCCTTCCGACGGACGTCACGGCGTTCGGCGCGGTCTACAACGACCAGGCGGTCGAGGCGGCCGGCTTGAGCATTCCGACCACGTGGGACGAGGTGCTGCAGTTCTGTGAAGACGCGCGCGCCCAGGGACTCACCGCCTATTCGATGGGGGCGCAGGACCTGTTCGAGACGCAGGGGTTCGTCCTGACCTCGGTTCCGAGCACCGTCTACGCGGAAGATCCGGAGTTCGACGAAGAGCTCGCCGCGGGTGAGACGTCCTTCCCGGAATCCGAGGGCTGGCAGAAGACGCTGGATCGCTACGTCGAAGCGCTCGAGGCGGGATGCTACAACGACGAGGCGACGGGAACGTCGTTCAACCAGTCCATCGAGAACATCGCCGGGGGCAAGGCCCTCGGTGCGACCGACGCCTATCTGATCGCACAGTTCGCGCAGTCCCTGAATCCGGACTCGACGTACACTCTCGCCCCGTTCCCCGTCACCCTCGACGCGGACGAGGCCTGGATGGCGGTCGCGCCGATGAGCGGCTTCGCCATCAACTCCCGGTCGGACAACGTCGAGCTCGCCCGCACCTTCCTGGACTTCGCCGCGCAGAATCTCGACCTCTACGCGGCGAGCGGTGGCGGTTCCATCCCGGCGATCCCCTCGGGCGAGCCCATCGATGACCCGAACCTCGCTCTCATCGAGGACTATCTGCTCTCCGGGCGCTCGATCACCTTCGTCGACCAGCTCTGGCCGAACCCCGAGGTGCAGTCGGCCATGTACGCCCAGCTGCAGTCGATGATCAACGGCTCCGCCACACCCGACCAGGTGCTCGAGGCCATGCAGGGCGCCTACTAGGGCTGCCCCGGGCCGGCCCGGCCCGTTCCGGACGAAGGGGCGGTGTCAGCGCGAACGCGCCGGGACCGCCCCCTTCGTCGCAGTCGGCGCCGACGGGACGCTGCCACCGGTCGTGCGGGCAGCGGGGTGATCGGCTCGCGGGGATCCGGACGGACCGGACGGTCACGGCATCCTTCATCGTGAGCGGAGTCGGCGTTCATGCGGTACCTCTTCCAGGGGCTGCCTCTGATCCTTGCGGTGTGCATCAAGGGCATCGCACGACGCGTCACCGAGGAGCCCACGCGTTCGTGGGTCCGAGGGACCCGTCCAGCCGGCCGCTCAGCGCGTCGTGACCCCGACGATGCGCAGCATGGCGCTCAGCGTGGCCGGCGGTCGACGATCGTGCAGAAGGCGTCCTGATCGGAGGTCGTCGACGGGGGCCGACGGTCGAGCAGATCCGCCGCGAGGGCGGAGGCGACGCCCAACGTGTCGATCGCGATGGTCGACACACCCAGCAGCGCGGACGACGTGTTGTCGACGCCGATGATCGACAGGTCCGGCAGACCGACCTCCTGCGCGCCCAACAGCACTCGTGCGGCCACGTCATCGTTGTAGCAGCACACCGCCGTCACCGGGTCGGCGCCGTGCGTCAGTTCGGTCAGCACTTCAGCGGACCGGTCCAGCTCGGTCGCGACCGGGCGGAACTGCGGGGCGGGGACGCCATGTTCGGCGCACGCCGCCAGGGTGCCTTCGAAGCGCTGGAGCGCGAGCGTCTCCAGATCGGGCGAGGTCGGGGCCGCGAATGCCAGGCGCTCGTGGCCGAGCGAGATCATATGACGCGCCTGCAGATATCCGATCCGCCGGTGGTCGATCACGCGGGTGTCCGTTGTGACGGGGGCGATGGAGATCCGTTCAAGAGCCGGCACGAGCGACGGCGGATGGCCACCGCCCAGTACCGCGATGGCGGACGGGTTGACATGGGACCAGAGCTCGCGCAGCGCTGTCGCAGCGTCAGGTGCCGGCCGCAGCCGGTGAAGGAGGAGGGCGTAGCCGCGAGCGGCGACGAGGGTTCCCAAGTGCTCCAGCATCTGCTCGAACACCGCGCCCACGCTGAAGCTCGGCACCAGAGCGAGGATCACCGTGCTGCTGCCCGTTCGCAGCGCGCGAGCGCTCGAGTTCGGCACGTGGCCGAGCTGCCGCGCCGTCTCGAGCACGAGAGCTCGGGTGGCCGCGCTCACGCGCTTGTCGGTGCGGTCGTTCAGCACATAGCTGACCGTGGCTCTCGAGACGCCGGAAGCGCGAGCGACGTCCGCGGAGGTGACCGCGCGCTGTGTCGGCTCGACTGTCATCTGGGTCCTTTCGGCGAGAGCCGCGGTTCGCGGCGCCGGTCCGAGCGTAAAGGGCCTGTCGGCTGTGGGAATCGGTTACCGCCGATGGCGTCGCGAGGTCGCAACCGGTTGGCTCTGGAGCGCAATATGCACCGCGCCCGGGCCTGATGAGCATCAGCCGCAGCGCACATCGTAACGAGAAGGAACAACACCGAAACACGATGGTTACACGTGTCTTGACAAACTGGGTTACACGATTAAACAATGGAAGCCGACGAGGACGTCTTGGAGGGCGAAGACATGCGTACATCGATTGCTCAACCGACCCAGACAGACGCGGGCTTCGCTCACGTCAGTGCGCGCGTGCACCTGCAAGGCGTGTGGCGGCTCCCCGACTGCGGCGGTGCCGCGGACGTGGTGTTCGTCTTCGCGGACGCCGGGGAGGTGGAGCTGGTCTCGCCGACGGGTCAGACCCGACTGCGCGAGCGCGAGCTCTTCGTCACCCCCGCCGGCCGCTGGAGTTCCCTGCTCGTACGAGCCGGCGGTCGCATCGTCGTGGGGCAGATGACTCGTGCCTGCGCCGGCGATGAACTCGTGCGCATGGCTGGCGCCGACTCGCTCGTGCCCACCGCGGCCGGCGCCATGTCGGGCCTCGTCGCGCACGTCCTCCGCGGCCTGGTGATGGAAGGGCCCGCCACCGCGATCTCGGAGCGCGCGGCCTCCCACATCTCAGGATTGCTCACGCTGACGATCGCCGAGCACCACGTCCACTCCGGCGGTCGCGCCGGTGTCACGCTGTTCGACGAGGCCTGCGCGTACATCGAGCTAAACCTGTCCGACAGCGGGCTGGGTCAGGACCGTGTCGCGGCAGCACTCAACGTGTCCACGCGCACGCTTGCGCGCGCGTTCCGCCAGCAGGGGAGCACGGTGTCCACCTGGATCAGAGAGAGCCGTCTGGAACGCTGTCGTGCCGAGCTGACCGACGATCGGATGCGAGACGTCGCCGTCAGCCGGATCGGCGCCCGATGGGGGCTTCCCGATCCCTCGCACTTCAGCCACATGTTCAAGGCGCGCTTCGGCATCTCGCCCCGCGCGCTGCGCGCCCAGCAGCTGGATGAGGAACTGCTGTCCGTTCCCGCCTGATGGCGACGACGCGGGACGACGAAGGAGCCGGGCCGCCAGAACCAGAAGGGGCCTGAACCGGATCATCCGGTTCAGGCCCCTTCTGTCGCGCGTCACGCCGCGGCGTCGGCTGCGCGCACGAGGCTCGGCAGGAGCGCGGCCAGCACCGGGCTGTGCCCGGTGTACGGGGGAAACGCGTTGGTCGTGAATCCCACGGCGAGCTGGCGCTCGGCGTCGTAGAACGCAGCGCAGCCTCCGGCGCCCTCGTGTCCCCAGGATCCCGGCGATGTCATCGGGAATCGCGGGAAAGGTCGCTGCACCCCGGTGCCGAAGGCGCTCGGCACGCCGAGGGTGGCGTCCTGGCCCTGCGAGGCGACCTTCACCATCTCGTCGACGGAGGCCGGCTGCACCAATGCGCCCCGAGCCGCGGCATCCAGCAAGTCTGCCAGCCCGCCCGCCGTCCCGATCGCGTTCATACCCGGAATGGTGGCCTGGACGAACTCGGGGCTGTTGAACACGGTGACGTCCGCGAGCAGGCTCTCGATGAGTGCGTCACGTCCGTGGTCGGGCGCGCGGTCCACAGGCGTGCGGATCGCACGCGGGGGAGCGAACAGGATCGGCTGGACATCGTCGATGCCCTGTTTGTCCGCGCCGATGTGAACCCGGGACCCGACCGCCGGCTCGACCAGCTGGTTGAACATTTCCGCGAAGGATGCACCGGTCACGTGCTCGAGGTACCCGCGCACCAGCGATCCGAAGGTGACCATGTGGTAGCCATGCCGCGATCCCGGTGTCCAACGGGGGTCCTGCGCTGCGGCCGCCGCCACATCGGCGCCCTCCCAGAACGTCGCCACCGGGAACCGGCCGTCGACCCCGTTGATGCCGGAGCGGTGCGAGAGCACCTGGCGGAGGGTGATCGCTCTCGTCGCTTCCCGGTCGAGCGCCGGCCACCGTGCAGCCAGGGGCTCATCGAGATCCACGTCGCCGCGATCCCTCGCCGCGAACGTCGTGAGCGCCGTGACGATCTTCGTGACCGAGAAGAGAACCTGACGGCGATCGGCGTCGTAGTCGCCCACCACGAGATCGACGACCGGCTTGCCGCGGTGCCGAACGGACAAGGCGGCGCCACTCTGCGACAGTGCCGCGCCGGCGGCGCTGCGACCCAGGATGTCGGCCACATCGTCGAACCCGGCGGCAGTCGTGCCACGTACCTCCAGCGCCTCACTCATGGATCGGCGCCAACGTCGACCGGAAGTACTCGATCCCGGCGCGGATCTCGCCCAGTGGGTCGGGCGACATGTCGATCTCGGCGTGCGCCCAGCCCTCCCACTGCGCGTCGCGAAGAACCTGCTGCCACGCCGGCCAGTCCACGACGCCCTGACCGAGCACGCGGAAGTACGTCAGCATGATGGCGTGCCGTTCGAAGAACGACCCCTCGAGCGTCGCGGCGTCGAGCGGCGCTGCGCAGTCCTTCCAGTGCATGACGGGGACGCGCGCGACGTGACGGCGGAGGATCTCGACGGGGTCGCTGGAATCGAGCGTGCAGTGCCCCGCGTCGATGCAGAGTCCCACGTGATCGTCGGAGGTGAGCTCCATCATGCGCGACACATCATTGACTCGGGAGCAGACGGAGTAGGCGTCGGTGTGAAGGGCGAGGGTGACTCCGTGACGGCCCACCGTCTCGCCGAACGTGTCGATGATCTCGGCGATCCGCTCGAACTGGTCGGCCGGCACATCGGCGGTGTACGACCCGTCCGAGAATGGTGCGCGCGGCACGGTGCCCGTCACGATGGTGCGGCATCCGAGCGCGGCGAGCAGTTCCGCGTGACGGGTCAGCTCCTCCTTCGCGGCGGAGATCGAAGCGGGATCCTCGAGAGCGGCGGCGATCAGCCCGCCGGCGGCGTGATAACTGGACGCCAGGACGAGGTTGCGTTCGGCCAGCGCCTGCCTTAGTCCATCGGGTCCGCCGTAGACCTCGATCGCCGTCTCCCAGCCGACAGGCGGGGGAGCGAGTTCGATTCCTTCCAATCCTGCCTGGGCGCTCATGTCGAGCATGCCTTCGATGTAGCGCTTGGGATCGGCGGCGACCGCCGCCATGAGTTCTTCGTACGAGATGTCGGCCGGCAGCCCCCACAGGCCCGGGTCGTAGAAGGTGATGAGGTCCGTACCGAGACGGATCTTCCGTCCGGTCATGACGCGGTGACCTCCGCGACATCGACCCACTCACCGCGCGCGGCCGAGAGCGTCACCGCATCCACGATCGCCTGCGTGTGCGCGGCTGCCGCGAAGTCCGGCGCCGTCGGGGTGCCCTCGACGATGCTGCGGAAGAAGTGGGCGAACTGCGAGGCCGACGCGTCCAGATATCCCTGCGCCAGGCCGGCGACGGGGTACCACACGTCCGGGTGGGCACCGCTGACGATGACGGTCTTCATCCCGGAAGCATCGGCCGCATCGTCTTCCAGGCCGACCTGGAACTCCCCGGGACGGTTCCAGTCGAAGTCGACCGAACCACGCGACCCGTCGATCTCGAACGTGAGGCGATTCTTGCGGCCGTAGGAGACGAAGCTGACGGCGAAGGTGCCGACAGCCCCCGAGGCGAATTCCGCGACCCATACGCCGCTGTCGTCGAGACGCTCGTCTTCACGCACCTCGTCCGCCCCGGCCCATTGGCGACCGCCGTCGCCGCGGCGCGTGAGCGCACGCGTCGACGCGCCGACGCGCACGATCGGGCCGCAGACGTACTCGGCGATGTCGAGCACGTGCGAACCGATGTCGCCCACCGCGCCCGAGCCGCCGGTCTTCTTGGAGCCGCGCCAGCCGAAGCTGTCGAAGAAGAAGAACGGATCCTGCAGGTAGGTGCCGCGGAACTGCAGAACACTGCCGAGGTCGCCGCGGTCGACCAGGTCCTTGATGTGCCGCACCGCCGAGATGTGCCGGTAGTTGAACCCGACCTGCGTGCGGGCGCTGGGCGCGGCGGCGGCGGCGGACGCCATCCGCTGTGCCGAGGCCAGGTCGTTCGACAGTGGCTTCTCGCAGAAGACGTGCTTTCCCGCGGCGAGGGCAGCCACCGCGATCTCCTCGTGCAGCGGCGGCGGCGTCACGATGTCGATCGCGTCGATCTCGGGGTCGGCGATCACCGAGCGCCAGTCGGCGGCGCTGGCGTTCCATCCGAGGCGCCGGGCGGCCTGGTCGGCCACTTCCGCGCTCGCGTCGACGAGTGTGTGCTTGGTCACGGTGAAGCCCGCGTCGGCGATGAGAGGGGCGAGGGAGAGCGCCATGCTGTGCGTGTGGCCCATGAAGCCACCTCCACCGATCAGCGCAACTTTGAATTCTTTCACGGACGTCCCTTTCACGATCGACATCTTCCGTCACCTCACTTTCCCGCCCTCGCCGCGTCGGCTCTTGTGCGCGGGGGACGGCTTCTTGCGCGTTCGGGACGGACGCCTGCATCGGCCGATCGCGACAGGCCATGATGCCGATGTCACATCTGAAGGAGGGCGAAATGCTCCGAGGGATCGACCCTCTGCTTCGCGGGGAACTGCTGCATCTGTTGGACGACATGGGTCACACGGACCGGTTGCTGCTGGCGGATGCAAATTTCCCGCTCATCCGCGTCACGTGTCCGGTGGTCCGCCTCGGTGAATCGCGCATGAGCCGCGCGCTGGATGCCGTGCTGAGCGTCTTCCCGCTCGACGAGCCGCTGGATGACGCCGTCACCCGGATGATGATCGACCCCGGGCATCCCGAGGAGCTCAACGCCTCGCAGCGGGACTGCCTGACGGTGCTGCGGCGGCATACGGTCGGTGATGTCGCGTTCCGGACGCCGCCGCGCGAGACGTTCTACGAGGAGGCGCTGCAGGCCGCCGCCGTCGTCCACGTCCTGGAGCCGGTGCCTGCCAGCTGCCTCATCCTGACCAAGGGGGTCGTCTACCCGGCCCCGTGCGGCGAATGAAGTCGCAAGCGCGTGTCTTGTCCGCACAAGCCCGGCCCCGCGGATGCGTGACAGCATGACGCTAGCCGGCAGTCAGGAGAGGAGCTCGACGATGCTTTCGGTGCGACAAGTGCGTGAGATCGCGCAAGGGCTGGACCACTCCGAGGGGGTCACCACCGGACCCGACGGAACGCTCTACGCGGGCGGATGGCACGGTCAGGTCTACGCGATCGACCCCGTGAGCGGTGACGTCGAGGAGATCGGCCGCGTCGACGGCGTGGTGCTCGGCCTGGCCGTCGACGCGGACGGTGTCGTCTACGTGTGCGATGTGATCAATTCCCTCGTCGTCGCTGTTCGGCGCGGCGAGCCGAACGTGGTCTACTCCCGCTCGGCAGGCGGCCGCGAGTACACCGTCCCGAACTACATCGCGTTCGATGACGACGGATGGCTGTGGATCACCGATTCGGGTGAGGAGGACCCCGACAACCCCGAAGGCCGCATCGCGCGTATTCCTCCGGGTGGCGGTGATGCCGAGGTCATGTCTCCGGTCGATCTGCCCTTTCCCAACGGCCTGGCCCTGGGACGCGAAGGACAGATCTACTACGTCGACAGCTTCGGCTACGGCGTCAACGAACTGGTCGACGGCTCCGTGCGGCCCATCGCCCGGCTTGACGGGGTCACCCCGGACGGCATCGCCGTCGACGCCGAGGGAGGCATCCTGGTCTCGTGCTACTACCCGTTCCGGATCCTCCACGCGGATCCGGCGACAGGGGAGGTGACCACCTTGCTGGACGACACCGTGGGGACCACGCTGCGGATGCCCACCAACATCGCTCACTTCGGCCCGGGCCTGTCGTCGCTCGCGATCACCAACTTCGCCGGCCATAAGCTGCTCGCCGTCGAGCCGGGAGTCCCGGGGCTGCCGCTGCGGTACCCGACCCTCAAGGAGGGACGACGATGACGATCCGCATCGCCGTATCGACCGGCGTCATCACGGCCGCCGGACTTCCCGCGGCGCTGGAGCCGACGACTTTCGATCTCATGCGCGACATGGGCTACGACTGGGTAGATCTGTCCGACATCTTCGTGCCCATGTCGACTCTGACCGAGGCCGACATCGCGCGCATCGGTCGACTGGTCAGCGATGCGGGGCTGCAGATCGCTGGCGCATCGGTGATCGGGTTGACGCCCGCGTCGCGCGCAGACGACCCGGCCGCCTTCACCGCGAACATCTCGCGGGCTCTGGACAACGCCGCCGCGCTGGGAATCTCGCTGGTCAGCATCGGATTGCACGGCACTCCACCCGGGGGGATCGCCAGCGGCGCTCGGCCGCCGTGGCTCATCCAGGGCGAAGCGCCCGATCACTCCGATGCGGCCCTCCAAGCGGCCGCCGAGGTGGTGGCCGAAGTCGCCGATGCTGCCGCGTCTCGCGGTCAGTCGATCCACCTCGAGATGGCCGAGAGTTCGGTGCTGGACACCGGCGCGAGCGCCGTCGGCGTGCGCGCACTGTCCGGCCGGAGCAACGTCGGGATCAATCCCGACTTGGCCAACATGGTTCGCGCGCCGTGGCCGATGCAGGAGAGCTGGAAGACGACTCTCCAGACCGTCGCGCCCCACGTCGAGTACTGGCACGTCAAGAACTGCCACCGCATCGAGCTGGAGAGCGGGCGTGCGGCCAGCACCCACGCCGGCCTCGCGGAGGGTGCGATCGACTACCGGCTCGGGACCGGCATCCTCGCGGACGCCGGATTCGACGGGTTCATCGTGGTCGAGCACTACGGCGGCGATGCCCTGTGGTTCGCCGAGACGGCGCGCACGCACCTCGAAGCGATTCTCCGCGGTCGCGCCGAGCGCGATGCGCGAACGCTGTCGACACCGAGCAAGTGAGTGGCACATGAGTACAAGCCAGGTGAAAGCCGCCGGTGACACGATTGAGCACCCGAGTGAGACCGACCCCGACGGGCTCCGCCGACAGGAGAGGAGGACGCACGTGACCGTGCAGCAGACCCCCATCCGGCGCCGCCGCAGCGGCAACCTGTGGACGTTGCCGTTCCTTCTTCCGGCGGGGATCTTCGTCGCCGCAATCGTCCTGATCCCCAGCGCCATGGGCGTCGTGTACGCCTTCACCGATTGGACCGGCGGTCCGGGCTGGAGCTGGGTGGGACTGGCGAACTTCGAACGGATGCTGAATGATCAGCTCGCTCGGGATGCCCTCTGGCACACGTTGGCTCTGACGGCGATGACCACGATCGCGATGAACGTGCTCGGCATCCTCTTCGCGCTAGGTCTGAACTCCAGGATCCGGGCCAAGACTCTGCTGCGGGTAATCTTCTTCGCGCCCGTCGTCGTCACACCCGTGATCGTGGCCAATCTGTGGAAGTACATCTACCTCCCGGACGGTCCGCTCAACGAGCTGCTGCGCGCACTCGGGCTCGACGAGCTAGCGACGTCCTGGCTGGGGAACAGCGATACCGCGCTGGGTGCGATCGCCGTGATCGTCATCTGGCAGTTCACGGGAATCGCGATGGTGATCTACCTCGCCGGTCTGCAGAACGTCCCGACGGAGCTGCTCGAGGCGGCCCAGCTGGACGGCGCCGGCGCCTTCAAGCGGTTCTGGTACATCGTTCTCCCACAGCTGCGGCCGGCGCTGGTCATCGTTTCGATGCTGACGATCATCGCGGGACTCAAGATCTTCGATCAGGTCTGGGTCACGACCCAGGGTGGCCCAGGCTCGGCGACCGCCACGCTATCCACCGCGCAGTACCAGGTGACCTTCCTTATCGGGAACTTCGCCTATGGCGCCGCCTTCGCGGTCGCGCTCTCGGTGCTCGCCGTCGTTGCGGCCCTGCTCCAGCAGGTGGTCGCCAGGAGAGGGGCCGACAATGCGTAAGTACACCTGGCGCGAGGGACTCGTCGAAGGCGGCCTGGGCCTGATAGCACTCGTGATCCTGTTTCCTGTCTACATCCTCGTCATGGGCGCCATCCGTCCCGCGGGTGATTTCGGGAATCGACTCCTCCCGCCGGCGAATCCGACTCTCGAGAACTTCGTCATCGCCTGGAACGACGCCGGCCTCTTGCAGGCGTTGCTGGCGAGCCTCGTGATCACTGCTCTCTCGATCGTGCTGGTGGTGCTCATCACTTCCGCGGCGGCATACCCGCTGGCACGGATCACGGCCACCTGGTCGAAGGCGGTCTACTACGCCTTCATGGTGGGCTTCCTCCTGCCGTTCCAGCTGGCGCTCATTCCCCTGTACGTCGCTTTCCGCGACCTGGGCCTACTCGGAAATCCTGTTTCCCTGGTGCTCTTGTACGCCGGACTGCAAGCACCGTTCTCGCTCTTCCTTTATACGGAATTCATTCGCAGCGTCCCTGTCGACTACGACGAAGCGGCACAACTGGACGGTGCCCACAGAGGAGAGATCTACTTCCACGTGGTGCTTCCGATGGTCAAGCCCATCACGGGCACGGTCATCGTCCTCAACGCCGTGAACATCTGGAACGACTTCTATGCGCCGCTGCTCTATCTGAGCGGCTCCGACGTCAAGACCCTGCCGCTGGCCATCTATCAGTTCACGGGCGAGTTCGGCTCGCAATGGGAGCTGATCTTCGCGGGCATGATCATTGCGGCCATTCCGGTGCTCGCCGCTTTCCTCATCATGCAGAAGGCCGTCTTCCGCGGCTACGCGTCCGGCCTGAAGGGCTGAACACCACTGAAGAACGCTGCACTGTGACCATCCCGACACGGTGCACACACCAAAAAAAGAGGAGTATGGGATGCACAGCAAAGCAAGGAAGCGCGCTCTGCCGGCTATGGCCCTGATCGCGACTGCGGCACTGATGACCGCCGGGTGTGCGGGAACGAGCGCGGGTGGCCAGGAGGCCCCGCAGAAGTTGTCGATCATGTGGGAGACCGGAGCCAAGACCGCGCTCGACCTCGTCATCGAACAGTTCAAGGAGAAGCACCCCGGGGTCGAGATCGACGTCGAGTACCTCGACGGCCAGGTCATCAAGACGCAGATCCCCACCCGCCTGGCAGCGGGCACTGCGCCCGACCTGTTCCGTACCGAAGCCGGATCGGGCACGACCACGGCGACCCAGGTGCTCGCCGCGCGCGGCTACCTCGCACCTATCGAGATCGACGGGCTCGATCTCCCGGAGTCGATCACAGCCACAATGGCGTACAAGGACAAGCTCTACGGCTTCGCACCCGTGCTCCAGTCCATCGGGCAGATCTTCAACGACAAGGCGCTCGCCGCGTCGGGCCTGTCGGTTCCCGAGACCTGGGACGACGTCCTCAAGTTCTGCGCGGACGCCCGCGCGCTGGGGACCTACGCCTACGCCCAGGGACCGGTCTCGTTGCACGAGAACCAGACCAGCCCGTATGCGCTGGCGGGCGAGCTGGTGTACGCGGTGGACCCCGACATCGATCAGCAGATGGCGGACGGAAGTCTCACGTTCCCCGACTCGAACTGGAAGGAAGTCCTCCAGCGAACGCTTGACATGGTCGATGCCGGATGCTTCCCCGATGGTTTCGAGGGTAATGACATGACCGCTGTTCTGGAATCCCTGGCCATCGGCAAGGGACTCGGAATGGTCGGATACTCCTCGTATCTCCCGTACGCGGCCAGCTCGGGAGCGACGTTCTCCATGTACCCGCTGCCGGCGTCGAACGACCCGGAGAAGAGCCGCCTCCTGGTCGCGCCGGCCCAGCCGTTCGGGCTGAACGCCAAGGCGAAGAACATCGATCTCGCGCAGGAGTTCCTGGCCTTCCTCGCCCAGCCCGATATCACCGAGCAGTACGCTGAGGCGCTCGCACCGACCGGTGGTCTGCTGCCGTCGAGCTTCGCCACGCAGGCGCCGCCATCGACGCAGATCGGCGACATGATGCTGAAGTTCATCGATGAGGACCGTAGCTTCCAGTTCCCCGACGCCACCTGGCCGAACCCCGAGGTGCAGATGGCTCTGCAGTCGGGAATGCAAGAAGCGATCCAGGGCAAGCGCTCCGTCGCGGACGTGCTCCAGGCCATGCAGCAGGCGTACGACCAGGGCGGCGTGGGCGGCTGACGTGCTCGTACACATCCGCCCGATCCCTCCGGCGTCGGGCGGATGTGTGCGCGGCGAGGCCAAACGATCCTTCGCAGCAGTTCTGCGGTGAGCGGCCGCACCCCGAACAGAGAGAGACACTGATGAACATGCAATTGCTCGGCAGCAAGACCGCCCTCGTCACCGGCGCCGCCGGCGGCATCGGCTCTGTGGTGGCCAAGACGTTCGCCGCTCAGGGTGCCACGGTCGTGCTCACCGACCGGAAGGGGGCCGATCTCCGCTCCGTCGAGGCCGACATCCTCGCGGCGGGCGGCCGGGCATCGTCCATCGAGATCGACGTCACCGAATGGGACGACATCGCCTCGGCGGTCGAGCGGATCCGCGCCGACGTCGGACACGTCCACGTCCTGGCCAACGTGGCCGGCGGATCCACCGGGTCCGGCGGGAGTCAGCCCATCGAGGCGCTCGACACGCACGAATGGGATCGCTCGTTGACGCTGAACCTGTCGTCGGCGTTCTATATGAGCAAGGCTCTGCATCCCCTCATCCGCGCCGCCGGCGGAGGCGCGATCGTGAATGTCGCCTCGCTGGCCGCGATCCGCATGTCGACGCACGGCGGCGCCGCGTACACCGCCGCCAAGAGCGGCATACTCGGCCTCACCCGCCACTCGGCGTTCGAGTTCGCCCGTGACGAGGTCCGCGTGAACGCCGTCCTGCCCGGGATCGTCGACGGCCCGGCCATGCGTATCGCCAACCCGGAGGCGACGAAGCAGGCGGAGGCCACCATTCCGCTCGGTCGCATGACGACGCAGCAGGAGATCGCGAACGCGATGCTGTTCCTCGCGTCCGACCTGGCCAGCGGCATCACGGGTGAGTACCTGCTCGTGGACGGCGGCATGCAGATCGGCAGTCCCACGAGCTCGTCGGTCTACTTCGAGGCGCGCGCGGCGGCCGGCAGGTGAACTCCCGGCTGGAGGCGGTGTCCGTTCCCGGCCGTCCTCCCCTCGCTCTGCCTTCCCAGCACGCCGAGCCGATCGGCACGCTCGGCGGGCGGACGGCCGTCGTCGTGGGCGCAGGCCAGGAAGGCGGTGACATCGCGGTCGGCAACGGGCGCGCAACCGCGGTGATGTTCGCGCGCTACGGCGCGAACGTCGTGCTAGTCGACCGCAATGTCGACGCCGCGGCCGAGACCCTCCGGCTGGTAGAGAGCGTGGGGGGACAGGGGATCGTCGTCGAGGCCGATGTCACCTGCGAGTCGTCGCGGGCGGAAGTGGTGGAACGCGCCGTCGCCGCATTCGGACGCATCGACATCCTGCACAACAACGTGGGGAGCGGACACGGCGACGAGCACGCCGACGCTGTGACGCCGGCGACCTGGCAGCGGCTGCTCGACCTGAATCTGACGTGGGTCCTGCAGATGTGCCGTCTGGTGGTCCCGCTCATGCGAGACGCCGGCTCGGGCATCATCATCAACGTCTCGTCGCTTGCGTCGCTCATGGGCCCGACCAGCATGGCCACGTACACGATCGCCAAGTCCGGGATCAATACGCTCACCCGACTTCTCGCGGCCGACAACGCCGGCTACAACATCCGTGTCAACGCTCTCGCCCCCGGAGTCATCGACACGCCTCACGGCGTCGACGTGCGGGCGCAGGCGCAGGGTATCGATCGGCAGGAACTCTCCCGCCGGCGCAGCGCCACGGTGCCGCTCGGTCGGTCGGGCTCGGCATGGGACGTCGCCGCTGCTTCGGTCTTCCTCGCCTCGGACGCGGCATCGTTCCTCACCGGCCTGGTGCTGCCGATCGATGGCGGCATGGCCAATCCGTTCAACGGCGATCTATGACAGCGTGATCAGGCCGACCGCCGGCGCACCACACTCATCACGGGGTCTTCGCTGGGCGCGTCGGTGGTCTCGCCCAGCGCTCGCAGCACACGTTGCGCGACACGATGACCGACCTCTTCGGGATCTGCCGCCAGCGTGGTGATGCCCAGCTGCGACAGCGGTGAGTTGTCCACGCCGATGAGCGCCAGCTCGCGCCCCTCGGTCATGCCCAGTTCCCGCATCGCGAACATCACGCGTATGGCGATGTCGTCGTTGTAGCAGCACACACCCGTCATGCCGGCTTCTCGCCAACGGGCCACCGCAGCCGTCGTCTCGGACAACGCGTCGGTGACGTCATCGGCCAGAGGTGCGGCCACGCCCGCGGCGTCGCAGGCGCGCTGGACGCCTCGCAGACGCTGGCCCGCGATCGGCCGCAGCAACGGCGACGCGGACGATGCGAACGCGATCCTGTCGTGACCGTGTTCGAGCAGGAACGCGCCTTGCATGCGACCGATGTCGGTGTGGTCGATGATGTCGGCGTCGGTGACGACCTTCGCGTGAACGGCCCCTGCGAGCTGGCCCATCGTGCTGGTGTCGAATGCGCCCCCCAGCACGGCAACGACCGCAGGGTGCAGATGCTGCGACAGTTCCTGCAGCGCGGCGGCGGCATCAGGTGCCGGAGGCATCCGATGCAGAAGAAGCGCGTAGCCTCGCTCCGCGATGTGCCGGCTCATGTGCTCGAGCATCTCGTCGAAGATCGTGCCGATGGTGAAGCCGGGCACCAGGCCGAGCACGATCGTGCTCCGTCCTTTGCGCAGTGCTCGAGCCGCGGCATCCGGGACATGTCCGAGCTCGGCCGCTTTCGCAAGAACGCGGCGGCGAGTGTCTTCGCTGATGGGCTTGTCGAGCCGGTTGTTGAGCACGTAGCTGACGGTCGCGCGCGATACGCCCAGGGCCTTCGCCACGTCCGCGGAGGTGACGCGGCGAGGCTCCACGCCCCATTCCGTCCGGGACGACTCGCTCATCGATTCCCCTCAGCGCCCTGGCGAGGGAGGGGGGCACGCCGACCGGGGGCACTCACAGGGTCACCCTATCGGGTCAGCCGCGTGCGGTGGAAAGGGAAATCCTGCCACGACCTGCTCCGCGAGCCTCTAAGGATTTTCCCATTGCGCGCGCGGGTAAGTAGGGATGTTTCGGTCTATCCCTCTTCCCATAGCGTCGAGCCATGGTCACCGAACTCACCCCCGCACAGCACAGCTTTCGCGCGGCGATGGCCAGTCTGTCCGCGGCCGTCAACATCGTCACCACCAACGGGCCGCGCGGCGAGGCGGGCGTCACCGTCAGCGCGGTCAGCTCCGTCACCGACTTACCTCCCACGCTCCTGGTCTGCGTCAACCGTTCCAGCTATACGCACGACATCTTCCAGGAGAACCGTCACGTCGCCATCAACGTCCTCGCCTCCGATCAGGAGGAGATCGCGTGGCACTTCGCCGGACGAACCGGTCTGTCGTTCGCGGAGCGTTTCGGCCTGCCGATCTGGGATCGCGACGAGAACGGCGTGCCCCTGCTGAAGGATGCCGCGGCCCGGATCTCGGGAACCATCGTCGACGAGATGGAGCGTGGATCCCACTCCGTGTTCTTCGTGGAAGTGGATACCGCGGAGTCGCGCGACGACCGCGGCGGCCTGGCGTACTTCCAGCGCAATTTCCACGCTCTGAGCGTCGCCTGACCGGCGACACGCCGGGCTTCACTTCCACCTGTCCAGCTGCGCGTCAGGCAGACGCGCGGCGCTCGACCCCACCGGAGTTCTCATGACCGATCTCGCCAGGACCGCGCCGCAGACAACGCAGAGCGAGCGACTCGCCCTGCTCCGTCCCGCACTCGACGAGCTGGGCGAGCGCCGCGAGGAGTTCGCTGCGCAGCGGTTCGTGCCGCGCGACTTCATCGACAAGCTCAAGCCGGTGGGCATCTACCGCGCATCCACCCCCGCGCGCTTCGGAGGCGAGCCGCTGGCTCCCGCCGACTTCATGGAGCTGATCGAGGAGATCTCGCGGGTCGACGGATCGACGGGGTGGGTGGCCAGTTTCGGGTCCGCCCTGGTCTACCTCGCCGCACTGCCCCTGGAGACCCAGGCCGAACTGTATGCGGCGGGACCGGACCTCGTCTTCGCCGGCGGGCTCTTTCCCGTGCAGCCGGCAGCGGCCACCAAGAACGGCTTTCTGGTCGACGGCCGCTGGAAGTTCGCGTCCGGCTGCATGGGGGCTGACATCCTGGGCGTCGGGCTGCCGGGCGATGCGTCGACCGACAACAAGCCGCGCACGGCGCTCCTTCGTCCGGAGTCCGTCGAGATCGTGCAGGACTGGGACGTGTCGGGCATGCGCGGCACAGGTTCGTTCGATCTGGTGGTGCGCGGCGTCGACGTGCCCCGCGAGTGGACGTTCATCCGCGGCGGAGTCCCGACGGTCGACGAGCCGCTCTACCGCTATCCGACCATCGCGTACGCCGCGCAGGTGCTGGCCATCGTCGGGGCAGGAGTCGCACGTGCCGCACTCGACTTCGCCGAGCGCGAGGGCTCGGGTGCGACTGGCGTCACCGGAGCGCCGAAGCTCGGTGACCGGGCCTACTACCGCTCGGGCTACGCCTCGGCCGTCGCGGCTCTCGAGTCGGCCCGCGCGTGGTTCTACGACGTCACCCGCTCGACGTGGGAGACGGTCCTCACCGGCGACCCCGTCAGCGACACTGCGAACGCGCGTCTCCGCCTCGCTTCGAGCAACCTCGCGGCAGTATCGGCGCAGGTGGTGCAGGACGTCGCCCACATCACGGGCACGGGTGCCATCTACACGCGCCACCCGCTGCACCGCCTGATGGCCGACTCGTTCGTGCCGCAACAGCACGCGTTCCTCGGCCCGTCGATGTTCGATGCTGCGGGCTCGGTGCTGCTGGGGTCGGCGCCCACTGTCCCGGGATTCCGTTGAGCCGCCCCACCGAGAAGGAGAACCGTGTCTACACCGCCCCTGAGAGTGCTCTTCGCGCTCGGCATCAATCAGAACTTCTTCGACCTCCCCACCGATCGGATCGGCGAGGTCTGGGTCGCGTTCTCGGGATTCCTCGAGGAGATGCGTGACATGCCCGGCGTCGACGTCCTCGGCGACATGGACGACGACTCGCACCAGGTCGGCCCCTCGGACGGCTGGCCGTGGACGGCCTACGTGCTGGCGGACGTGGTCGACCAGCCCACCGTCAAAGCCGTGTGCAACCTGCTGCGCACCACGCCCGTGGGCGACGGCACGTACAAGCTGTGGAAGTACACCAAGATCGAGGCGCGGATGGGCCGTGCGCTCACGGTGCGCGAGGATGTGAAGCTCTCCGCATGAGTGATGTCGCTGTCGTCACCGGAGCTGCACGCGGTGTCGGCGCCGCGATCGCGCGCGAACTGCATGCGAGCGGCTTCGACGTCGTCGTCGCCGACATCGACGTCGAGCCCGCGATCGCCGTGGCGGAGACGCTGGGCGGCGATGCCGCACGTGCGATCGGCGTGCGCGTCGACGTCGCTCAGCGGGCGTCGCTCGAGAGCCTGCTCAGCGCGGCCGTCGATGAGTTCGGCCATGTCGAGGTTCTCGTCAACTGCGCCGCGGTAACCCAGGCCCGCCCACTGATGGAGATCACGGGCGAGGAGTTCGAGCGCGTCATGGCGGTCAACGCGCAGGGCACTTTCGTGGCCAGCCAGGTCTTCGGGTCGTATCTCGCCGAGCGCGGCTACGGGCGCATCATCAACATCGCATCGCTGGCCGGGCAGAACGGCGGCACCGCAACCGGTGCGCACTACGCCACGTCCAAGGGCGCCATGCTCGCGACCACCAAGGTGTTCGCGCGGGAACTGGCAGCGCGGGGCGTGACTGTGAACGCCATCGCGCCGGGGCCCCACGCCACGGACACAGTGACCGATCTCGTGGGCGCGGACGCGTTCGACGACTTCGTCTCGCGCATCCCTGTGGGCACGGTGGGGGATCCCGCCTTCATCGGCCGCATGGTGGCACTTCTGGCCGACCGCGCCGCCGGCTTCGTGACCGGCGCCACCTGGGACGTCAACGGCGGGCTGTATGTCCGCTGATGTCAGTAGAACCGAACTCAAGCGCCGCCTGGCGGCTCTCGAGGGGGAGGCCGAGGTCCGCCGGCTGCAGGCGAGATACGCGCTGCTGTGCGATTCGCCCTGCCCCGACCCGAACATCGAATCTCTCGACGACCGCCTCGACGCGATCATCGAGCTCTACACCCCCGACGCGGTGTGGGAAGGCGTCGGGGGGGCATACCAGGGCCAGTTCGGTCGGGTCGAGGGTCACGCGGGGATCCGCGAGCATTTCCGTCGTTTCTGGGAGGACGACCAGACCGGCCTCCTCCTGAATGTGCATTACCTCACCTCGGAGCACATCCAGGTTGAGGACGACACCGCCACGGGCCAGTGGGTGCATGTTCAGCCGTGGGTATTCGAGGACGGTCGCGGCCAGATCCGGTCGAGCAGGCTCTTCAACGGCTTCCGGCGCGTCGATGGCGTGTGGCGTATCACGCGCACGCGCACGGAGAACGTGTTCATCGCCGACCTCCGGCCCGATGCGTTCCGATCGTTCGTCACGCGAACGGCTTTGATACCCCGCTGAAAGTCGCGCACCCTGACGTTTCGACCGGGGCCGGGGCGGGACTGGCGCACACGTGCAATGCCGCGGCGCGGACACGCATGCCGGATGGCCGGCGCGCTCGAGATGATGACATCCTCATCCCGATCCGATCGCTGACAGGAACCTCATGTCTGCTCGCGAGCCCGCCCTGCCCGTCACCCCGCCGACGACCGAAGGCATGGAGTCACGCGACTTCTTCTGGATGTGGGATGCCTCACCGGTGTGCATGCTCATTCACGATGCGCAGACCAAGGAGATCCTCTGGGCCAATGCGGCCGCCTGCCGCATGCTGGAGTTCAGCGTCACGGAGCTCAAGCCCCTCAAGGCGCCCGACATGTCGAGCCCTGCCCGCCAGTACGACCGCGCGATCGGCCTCGCGTGGCTGCAGAAGGCAGTCGACCAGGGTTCGAGCTCGATCGAATGGCACTATCGTTCCCGGTCGGGGCGCGTGATCCCGACGGAGGCCATCGCGACGCGTGTCGCGCTCTCCCGCGGTCTCGTCGTGATGGTCCAGTTCCGCGACATCCAGCGCGAACTGACGGTGCGGCGAGAACTCGACATCACCAACTCGTACGTCAGCGCCATCGGCCACCACGCCAGCGTCAACATCCTCGTGCTGGACGCGGCGGGAGTCGTCGAGTACGCGACGGATGCCGCCCTGCTGAGCCTGTCCGTGCCCCCGGGCGAGCATCCCGGAGCGCTCGCCGACCTGGCAGAGCTCCATCGCAACGATGCTCCTGCCACGTGGGAAGAGATCCGCGACAGCGCGGCACCCGTCGCCCGATTGCGCATCGCGGTCAAGCGCCCCGTGGACGCCGACGTCTGGCTGGAGGGAACCGTGGAACGCCTGGAGGAGCATGCGGGGGACGGGTACCTCGTGGTCCTCCAGGACGTGTCCGACCGGGTGAACGCCGAAGCGCACCGAGCGCGGGAGCGCTATCGGGAGAATTATCTCGCGCGCTACACGGCGATGGGCGATATGGCGATGGCGATCGCGCATGAACTCGGGCAGCCGCTGTCCGCGGCGAGCAACTTCCTGAGGGGCGTCACCGCGCGGCTCGATGGCGTCGAAGACCAGCAGCCGGTCGCCGAGGACGTCCGCTCGGCGGTCGAGCTGGCACGCACGCAGATCGATCGTGCCGCCGCTGTCGTCGGGAGCGTCCGGTCGTTCGTCGGCCATCAGGAACAGGACGCACAGGTCGTCGACCTGCGTTCGATCGTGGACGAATGCGGCTACTTCGTCCGGCTGCGGGCGAAGCCGGTGAACGTGGACGTGGAGGTCGTGTCTTCCGGCATCCCGCTTCTCGTCTGCTGCGAACGCGTGCTGATCGGACAGGTGATCCTGAATCTCTGCTTCAACGCGATCGAGGAGCTGGCGGCCGCCGATTCCGAGCCGCGCCGACTCCGTGTGGACGTAGGCGAGAGCTCGGGCGTCGCGATGGTGACGGTGACCGACAACGGGCGAGGAATCCAGTTCGATCCCTTCCAGCAGAGTTTCGCCTCTCGGCCGAGGGGATCAGGGATCGGCCTGATCCTCAGCCAGCGGATCGTCACGCGACAGGGGGGGAACATCTGGGCCAAGAGGCTGGCCGAGGGCGGATCGGAGTTCGGCTTCGCCCTGCCTCTGACCGTGGGGGAGGACGATCTGTGAACAGTCACACGGATCCCGGGCCCACGCCCGTGGTGCACATCATCGATGACGATGAGGCGCTGCGTTCCTCATTGGTGTTCCTGTTGCAGTCCGTCGGGCTGACGGGACTGCATTATCCCGACGGGCGCACCTTCTTGGAGGAGTTCGATCCGAAGGAGCCTGCCGTGGTCATCGTGGATGTCCGGATGCCTGGAATGAGCGGCTTTGAGTTGCAGGAGGAGCTGGTTCGACGCCGGTATCCGGCGCCCATCATCTTCTGCTCCGCCCACGGCGACGTCAGCATGTCGGTGCGGGCGATGCGCCGGGGTGCCGTCGACTTCCTGATGAAACCCTACGATCCGCAAGTCCTCATCGACGCCGTGCAACGACAGGTCAACGCTGCGGGGGGTCTCTTCGCCGAGGAGCAGAGCCGTATCGAGGTCACGAACAAGGTGGCGCGGTTGACACCCCGCGAGCGCGAGGTGCTCGGCGGCGTCGTCGCCGGCCTGCCGTCGCAGGTCATCGCGACGAGCCTGGGGGTGAGCGTGAAGACCGTCGACGTGCATCGGGCGAACATCCGCGCGAAGACGGATGCCGAGAGCCTCGGTGCTCTCGTCCGCGAAGTGCTGCTGTACGGGGTCGCGCTGGACACCGACAACGTCACGTGAGGGTCGAATCGGTGGCAGGTGCGACTGCGGGGCGGGTTGGCGCGAACCGTCAACTTTATGACAGGGGTACGCATGGGTCGGTCCCGGTTCACCTGTCACGATCGATGTCGAGTACCGACTGCGATAGCGAGGAGAATCGATGACGCGCCTCTGGAACGAGCCGGCGGACTTCGCCGACGAGATGATCGATGGGTTCGTCGCGGCGAACGAACGGTACGTGCGCCGGGTTCCGGGCGGCGTGGTGCGCAGCACGACGTCGCCGACCGGGCAGGTCGCGGTCGTGATCGGCGGCGGCTCGGGGCACTACCCCGCGTTCGGCGGACTGGTGGGTCCCGGGCTCGCGCATGGCGCGGCGATGGGTAACCTGTTCGCCTCCCCATCGACGCAGCAGGTGTACTCGGTGGCGAAGGCCGCCGAGGTCGGCGGCGGCGTGTACTTCAGCTATGGCAATTACGCCGGTGACGTGCTGAACTTCGATGCGGCTCAGGAGCGGCTGCGCGCGGAGGGCATCGCGTGCGAGACGGTGACCGTCACCGACGACGTCGTCTCGGCGACGGCGGGTGAGAAGCACAACCGCCGCGGGATCGCGGGCGACCTCACCGTGTTCCGCATCGCCGGGGCGGCGGCCGAGGCCGGCGCGGACCTCGCGGAGGTCACCCGGCTCGCGCGGCACGCGAACGAGCGCACCCGGTCGTTCGGCGTCGCGTTCTCCGGCTGCACGCTGCCCGGCGCCGAGCAGCCGCTGTTCAGCGTCCCCGACGGCCGGATGGCGATCGGGCTGGGAATCCACGGCGAGCCGGGCATCGACGAGACCGACATCCCCACCGCCGACGGGCTGGCCGAGCTCCTGGTCGAGAAGCTGCTGGCCGAGGTGCCCGACGGCGTCGAGGTCGAAGGCGCCCGCGTGGTGCCGATCCTCAACGGTCTCGGGTCGCTGAAGTACGAGGAGATGTTCGTCGTCTACCGGCGCGTCGCGCAGCTGCTCGAGGACGCGGGCCTGGAGCTGGTCGACCCCCACGTCGGCGAGTACTGCACGAGTTTCGACATGGCGGGCACGTCGCTGACCCTGTTCTGGCTGGACGACGAGCTGGCGAGACTGTGGGAGACCCCGGTGGACACCCCCGCGTACCGACGGGGCGCGGTCGCACCGCGGCAGCGCGTCGCGGTGGTGGCGGATGCCGCGGTCGATGCGGCGACGGAGATCCCCGACGCCGACGACGCTTCCCGCGCCGCCGCGCGGACGGTGCTGGCCGCGGTCCGCACGATCGCCGACACGGTCGACGCGCACGTGGGCGAGCTCGGCCGGATCGACGCGGTCGCCGGCGACGGCGACCACGGCATCGGCATGCAGCGCGGCTCGCACGCCGCCCTCGCCGCCGCGACCGCCGCCGTCGACGCCGGAGCCGGCGCCCGCACCACCCTCGCGCACGCCGCCGACGCCTGGTCCGACAAGGCCGGCGGCACCTCGGGTGCGCTGTGGGGCGTCATTCTGAACGCGGTCGCCGCGAAGCTCGGCGATCGGGGCCGCCCCGACGCCGCCGCCGTGGCCGCGGGCGTCGCCGCCGGCTCACGCGGCGTCACCGACTACGGCAAGGCCGAGGTCGGCGACAAGACCCTGGTGGACGCGCTGGTGCCGTTCAGCGCCACGCTCACCGGCGCGGTGGATGCTGGCGCGGGTTTGACCGCCGCGTGGCAGGCGGCGGCGGATGCCGCTACCCGCGCCGCCGGGGCGACCGCCGACCTCCTGCCCCGCATGGGCCGCGCTCGCACGCACGGCCAGAACAGCGTGGGCACCCCCGACCCGGGCGCGATCTCGCTCGCGCTCATCGTGACCGCCGTGGGCGAAACGCTCGCGACCGAGCAGAACCAGAAGGAGTGCGTGAATGGCTGAGACCCTGCGCATCGTGATCGGGTGCGACGACGCCGGCTTCGACTACAAGGAGATCCTCAAGAAGGACCTCGAGAACAGCCCCGGGGTCGCCCTGGTCATCGATGTGGGCGTGGACGCCGAGGGCCGCACGCCGTACCCGAAGGTCGCGATCGAGGCCGCCCAGCGGGTCGCGGACGGCGATGCCGACCGCGCGCTGCTGATCTGCGGGACGGGCCTGGGCGTCGCGATCGCCGCGAACAAGGTTCCCGGCATCCGCGCCGTCACCGCGCACGACTCCTACTCGGTCGAACGGGGCGTGCTCTCCAACAACGCGCAGGTGCTCACCATGGGGCAACGCGTGGTGGGCATCGAGTTGGCCCGCCGACTGGTGCGCGAATGGCTGACCTACCGGTTCGACACCGCCTCGGCATCGGCCGACAAGGTCGCCGTAATCGACCAGTTCGAGACCACAGGCGCCTGCTGATGCCGCAGGTCACGGTCGGGGTGAGCCTGAAGACGTACTTCAGGCACGAGCACGCGCGCGCGTGGTTCACAGACGTCGCACAGCGCGCAGCCGCCCACCCCGCCGTGGCCGCTGGCGACGTCCGGCTCTTCGTCATCCCGACCTACTTGCAGGTCCCCGCCGCCCTCGCCGCCTTCGCCGGGACCCCGGTGCTCGTCGGCGCACAGGACGTCTCGGAGTTCCCGCCTGGCCCCTACACCGGCGAGGTCACCGCGCAAGAGCTCGCCGAGATCGGCGTTCAGGTCGCCGAGATCGGCCACGCCGAACGGCGTCGCCTGTTCGACGAGACCGACACCGTCACCGCCGCCAAGGCTGCCGCCGCCCTCACCCACGGCATCACCCCCGTGCTTTGCATCGGCGAGGCCGAACAGCTCGGCGCCCCAGCCGCGGCACTGGCGAACGTCGAGCAGCTGGCGACGAACCTCCACGGCGTCCCGGCGGGCGCGGTCATCGTCGCGTACGAGCCGGTGTGGGCGATCGGCGCCGCCGAGCCCGCGCCCGACGACCACATCACCACGGTCACCCGCGCCCTCCGCGCCGCCATCGACGTCGATCCCGACCGCGCCGGAAGCATCGTCATCTACGGCGGCTCCGCCGGTCCCGGCCTCCTCACGCGCCTCGCCGACAGCGTCGACGGACTCTTCCTCGGCCGGTTCGCCCACGAACCGTCGGCGCTCGTCGCCGTGCTCGACGAGGCAACCGCCCTCACCGCGTCGGTTTGAGCGTGGACGTCACCGTCGCCATCGGGGTCGCCGCCTCGGGCTGGGGAATCCTGATGTCTCTCGCCCCGACGCTTCAAATCGTCCGGGTGCTCCGGCACGACTCGTCCGCTGGAGTGTCCCTCGGCTATTTCGCGGTCCTCGTCCCCGGGTTCGCGCTCTGGGTCGCTTATGGCGTGGTCACCAGCGACATCTATGTCGCCCTGCCGAACGTGATCTCGTTGCTGACGACCGGCGTGCTGATCGCAGTGGTGCTCGGCAAGCGACGCTCCCCGCTCCGTGCCGACTTGCGGCGGCCCCGACCTCGCTGATGGAGGGATCTCGAAAGTGACCGGTCTGTCGCTCTCGCCTTCAGCAGCCGCCCCCCGCCCCCCGGCGCCTTGCGCAAGCGACAGTCGTACACAGCGTCGTCGACGACCAGCCGATCTTCCGATCACTGACCTTCCTGGTGCACCGGGTGGGCATCGTGGCTCTCACCTCCCGCATGCCGCGAGTTGCCTGGGAGAACTGATGAGAGCGAACCGGCCCCGCCATCCTCGAGGTCCGGATGCGGAGGATGAGCGGACCGCACCTTCAGAAACGCCTTACCGAGCGCGACTCTCCGGCACCGGTCATCTTCTGATCGGCGCACGGTGACGTCACGACAGCCGTGCGCACCGTCCGCGCCGTGGCGAGACGGATCCGCGCGAAGATGGACGCGCCCGGCCTCAGGGGCCTGGTGCACCACCTGCTGCGGCGGGCGCTGCGACGTCGGATCCTCAGTCCTCGCCCAGCCCGTCCTCCACCCAATGGGCGGCACTGAGCAGCTCGGCCTCGCGGCCATGCGCACCGATCACCTGGATGCCGAGAGGAAGGCCCTGTTCGTTGCGGAGTCCGGGCACCGTGACCTGCGGCAGCCCGAGCGCCTGCCACGCCCGGGAGAGGACCGGGTCTCCGGTCGACGCCAGGCCGGCGGGTGCGGCTCCGAGTGCCGCGGGTCCGACGATGACGGCCCCGGTCGCGAGCAGTTGGGACATGCGCTGTGCACCGCGGCGGAGGACGTCGCGCGCTTCGGTGTACTCGGAGCGCGACATCGCGGCTCCCGTTCGGAGGAGCGCGGTGAGCGGCTCGCTGAGCCGGTCGGCACGCGCGAGTTCATCCGCGCGTTCACGCGCGGCCTCGTACGCCATCACTCGCGGGTGAGATGTCGTCAGATCTACCGACAGCGCGACCTCCGGAAACGGCTCGACCTGTGCGCCGTGTGCGCGCAGACTCGACGCCGCCCGTTCCAGACCGGCCGCCATTTCGTCATCCAGTTCGCCCACGCCCTCTGCGAGCCAGAGCAGCACCCGCGGGGGCGCGGTGGTTTCGACGGTGGTCTGCCGTGTGAGCGCTGACCATGCCAGTTCGACATCCCGGGTGCGCGCGGCGTACACGCCGTGGCTGTCGAAGCTCTCGGCTAGTCCAACGACGCCGTCCACCGGGAAGCGGCCGCGGCTCATCACCAAGGCCGCGACGCCGCAGTATGACGCGGGCCGTGTGACAGACCCCGCCGTCTGCGACGCGATTGCGAGCGGCACCTGTCCGGCGGCGACCGCGGCGGCCGATCCGCTGGAGGAGCCGCCGGGGGTGTGTGCGGGGGCCACGGGATTGCGGGTCGGGCCGGGGGAGAAGAAGGCGAACTCCGTCGTGACGGTCTTGCCGAGCGGAACCGCGCCGGCCGCGCGCCAGGATCTGACGATCGGGGCGTCTGCGGACGCGGGCGGTGCGTCGGCGCGGAGCGCCGAGCCGCAGCGCGTGGGATGGTCTCGCAGGTCAATGATGTCCTTCACCCCGAGTGGCGCACCTCCCAGTGGCCCCGGAACAGCTGGGCAAGCCTCGTCGAAGTCGTGATCCACCCACGCCCGCACTGTGTCGTCCGTCTCCGCAATGCGGGCCAATGCGCGCTCATGGGCTTCGGGGGGCGTCACTCGTCCGGAGCGAAGATCGCTGACGAGCGCGCGAAGTGACCACGGGGCGAACAGATCCGTCGCGGCGCTCAGGATCCCTTCTCCTGCCACGCGGCCTCGGCCGTCCAGTAGTCCTGGCCATGCGGGCTCACATGGTGCTGCCACTCGGTGAGGCGCATAAGGGAGGGCTCGATGCGTGCCGTCACGCGGTCGGCCGCCTCAGGCCCGTCCTCGGGAACCCCCCAGTGGACCCAATTCAGCTCGTTGCCTTCGAGATCGTGGGTGAACAGGTCGACATGCTTCCAGCCGTAGCCGAACGTGTCGTTGTAGCAGATCAGCGTCATCCGACGCTGATCCTCGGGAATGTCAAGGCGCAGCATCCGATCCCCCTTCCGCGGCGAGCGCCTTCGCGATCAAGGTGGCGCGCATGGTCTGCTCGATGGTCGAGTGGATGCCCTCCAGCAGATGCTCGTGTGCTTCCGCGAGTGCGTTCGGTGCGGCGGCGAGCACCCGGAAACGCGATGTCGCGCCGGCGAGATAATCGCCGGCTGCCGTCAGTGGTTCGTCGAGCGTCGTCGCAGCTGCCACCGCGATGCCGCCTTCTGCCTTTGCGCTCATGGCGGTCAGATTACGCGCCCCGCCCCCGACCAGTGCAGACGGAATCAGCGATACCCGCATAGGGATTTCCTTTATCGCCGCGGGGGCGTTCTCGGCTGTCGCCACCCTCCTTGATCGACCTACCGTGCTGGAAGGCCCGAAGTCGTGACCGTGGCGGTGGGCCGCCAACGCACCCGGAGGAGACGAATCGATGACCATCGAGTTCACCGAAGAGAACGTGTACGAGCTCGCGCCGTCCGACCTCGTGCTTGACGACCGAGTCGCGGGCCGGATGTACACCGACCCCGAGATCTTCGAAGAGGAGATGACGAAGATCTTCGAGAAGACCTGGGTCTGGGTCGCTCACGCGAGCGAACTGCCCAAGGCAGGCTCGTTCAAGTCGACCTACGTCGGTCGCCAGCCCGTCATCATCACGCGCGACCGCAAGGGCGGCATCCACACCCTTCTCAATCGTTGCCGCCACCGCGGCGCCACCATCTGCGAGACCCGCAGCGGTCAGGTGAACGGCTTCACATGCCCTTACCACGCCTGGTCGTACGGGCTCGACGGGTCGCTCCGCGGCATCCCCTACCCAGACGGGTACGAGGGAATCATGGAGAAGGGGCAGATGGGGCTGAAGAAGCTCCGCACCGAGTCCTACAACGGCATGATCTTCGCCACCTTCGACCACGACGCCGAACCGCTCGAGGACTTCCTCGGCGACGTCAAGCATTGGATCGACCTGTTCGTCGCGCAGGGCTCGGGCTATCCGATCAAGGTTCTCGGCACCTTCCGCTTCCGTTTCAAAGGCAACTGGAAGATCCAGCTCGAGAACACGACGGACGGCTACCACTTCCCGATTGTGCACCGCTCGTGGATGGCGACGGTCGACGCCGAGACGGCCGACATGATGAGCTTCATGACCGACCCTGCAGCGGTCACCCACGCCCTCGGCAATGGTCACTCGGTCATGCAGATGGTCCCCGAGCACACCGACCTGGCGGCCGACGACGGCACCGAACCCCTGCAGCCGCGCTTCGACGGCCTCGTCGCCGATCTGCGGGAGAAGGGCGTCTCCGAGGCGGAGATTCGTCGTCTCGTGCACGCGATGCACGGCACCGGCTTCAACCTCAACCTGTTCCCGAACGTGTCGATGTCGATCTCGTTCTTCCGGACGCTGCGACCGGTGTCGGTCGACGAGACGATCATCGAACACGTCGCGATCGGGGCGGACGGGCCGCCGGAGGTCACCGACCGGGTCAACCAGGAGCGCATCCGCGCCCATGAGAACTTCCAGGGCCCGTTCGGATTCGGCACACCGGACGACGCCGAAGGGTGGGACCGCGTGCAGCGCGGGTCCATCGGTGGTCCGGAGCTGCCGATCATGGTCAATCGCGGACTCGCGCGGGAGACCACCAGCGCCGAGGGGTGGCCGACTTCGCACTCGACCGATGAGACCGGTATGCGCAGTGCGTACCACAAGTGGAAGGAGATGATGGCGAATGGCTGAGACGACTGACACCTCGCCGGCGAACCAGGTGAAGGCTGGTGCATGGCTGACTGGTCGGAGCACCTACAAGCGCCCGCTGGCGTATGCACAGGTATCGGTCGCCGACCAGCGGGTTGCGCGCGCGATCGACCTCATTTCGTTTGAGGCGGAGCTGCTTGATCGCAAGGAGTACGTCCACTGGCAGGAGCTGTACGCCCAGGACGGCATCTATGTGGTCCCGATCGACCGCGAGGTAGAGGACTTCGCCGCCCACCTCAATCTCATCTACGACGACGACACGATGCGCCGCTCGCGTGTCGTGCGCCTGACCGAAGGCTTCGCGATCTCAGCGGTCGACGCCGCGATCACGGCCCGGACGCTGGGGCGGTTCGTGCCGGCTGAGGTAAGCGACGACTCCGTGCGGCTCCGCAGCACCCAGATCGTCGTGGCGTTCAAGCGGGGCGTCCATCACATCTGGGCGGGCGATGTGGAGCACGTTGTCCGCTTCGGTGCGACGCCGGCCGACGACCGCATCTTCCTCAAGGTGATCCGACTGGTGGACAGCGAGGACGAGCTGCCGGCTGCGGGGTTCCTGCTGTGAGCGGTCTCGCGGTGCGTGTCGCCGAGGTCACCGAGGAGACACCGCTGATCCGGACGCTGCGTCTGGTGCGCGATGACGGTCAGCCCTTCAAGGTGCGGTTCGAGGCCGGCGCCCATATGGACGTGACCGGGCCGACGGGAGTGCTGTCGCAGTACTCCCTGTGCAGCGACCCGGACGACCCCGCCTCGGTGCTCATCGCGGTCAAGCGTGAGTTCGGCCCGCGTGGCGGAAGTGCGGCCCTTCACCAGGTGGAGGTCGGAGACCGGATCCTGATCGGCAAGCCGCGCAACCTCCTTGCGATCGCAGAGGAGGCCGACCGGCACATCCTGATGGCCGGCGGGATCGGCGTGACGCCGCTGCTTGCGATGGCGTACGAGCTGCACAGCCGGAACGCCGATTTCGAGCTGCACTACTTCGCCCGTTCGCGGGAGGAGGCGGCGTTCGCGGACTTCCTGGAGAACCGGGCGGAGTTCCGCGGCTCGGTCGCGATGCACTACGGCGTTCCGCGCGCCGACCAGCCCCGGCTCTACCGCGCTGTGCTGCCCCGTGTGACGGTCCGCAGCCACGTCTACACCTGCGGACCGGTGGGTTTCATGGAGACCGTCGAGACGGTATTCGCGCCTGTGGTCGGCGAGCAGAACGTGCACATCGAGCACTTCGAGGCGGCCGCGGTCGACACGAGCGACAACACCGCGTTCAGCGTCGAGCTGGACACGGGGGAGCAGTTCGAGATACCCGTCGACCGCTCGATACTCTCGGTGCTCGAGGAGAACGGCATCGAGGTGTTCAAGTCGTGCGAGGAGGGCATCTGCGGCTCGTGCGTCAGCGGACTGCTCGAGGGCGTCGCCGACCACCGTGACAACTGTCTGTCGAAGGCCGAGAAGGAAGCGGGCGAGCAGATCGCGATCTGCGTGTCGCGCGCGCGATCACCCAAGCTCGTCATCGAGCTCTACTAGCCGGATTCGTCGTCGCTGACGACACTCATGTGATGAAGGGGCCACCCTCATGAACGATCTCCATCGCCTCCACCTCTCGGAGGCGACGAACGCCGACATCCGGCGTCGATTCATCGATGGCATGGGCCACGCAACTGCAGCCGTGACACTGGTCACCACTGACGGCACCGCGGGACGATTTGGTCAGACCGTGACGGCGATGATGTCCGTGTCCGCCGACCCGCCCACACTCGTCGTCGGTCTGTACCGCGGCGCTCCGGTGGCGGACGCCGTGCGCACGAATCGCTGTTTCGCCGTGAACGTGCTCTCGGTCGAGGACGTCGATGTCGCACAGGGTTTCGCAGGACAGTCCGACCCGTCGACCAGGTACAAGTTCGACCGCTCGTGGACTTCGTTGCGCACCGGGTCACCCATCCGCTCGACTGCCGCCGCGGCGTTCGACTGCCACGCCGAGCAGTTCCTCGTCGCGGGCAGTCACCTCCTTATCGTCGGACGCGTAGTCGACGTGGTTTCCCGAGACGCGGCGACCTTGATCTACGGCTCGCGTGCGTACGGCACCCATTCCCCCTTCTCGCCCGGACCGAACCAGAACGGAGGGATTCGGTGAAGCAGCTCTACACGCCGCGCCAGAAGCGATACCTGTCGCTGGTCGACGGGCTGCTCGAGCGCTTCCGCGACCGAGCTGCTGAAAACGATGCGAACAACGCCTTCCCGTTCCAGAACTACGAGGACATGCGCAAAGCGGGGCTCCTCAACCTTTCGGTTCCCGAGGAGCTCGGCGGCCTCGGCGCCACGCTGTCCGAAGTCATCCCTGTCGTCGAGCGGATCGCCACAGCCGACCCGGCGACGGCCCTCGCCGTCAACATGCACTTCACGCCGCTCGCGCAGTGGTCGGCAGTCTGGCTGAAGACCAAGAGCCCTCGGCTGGAGGGTCTGTTGCGACAGGCCGCCGACGGCGAGCTCATCTGGGCCGCCATCACCAGCGAAGTCGGCTCCCCCAACCTCATGACCGACGCACGCACGAAGGCCGAGCGCGTCGAGGGCGGATTCCGCCTTACTGGACGCAAGAACTTCGGCACCAACTCGGCGGTGGCGACGCATGCATCGACCACCGCGCGATACGACGACCCCACGCACGGTCCGCAGCTCCTCATGATGAAGATCGATCTGAAGGACCCCAGAGTCCGCGTGCATAACGTGTGGAACATGATGGGGATGCGCGCAACCCAGTCCAATGACATCGAATACGACGGTGTATTCGTGCCGGACGAGGATGTCGTCAACTCGTTCCCCGTGGGTCATCTAGACGCCACGGTCACCGAGACGGTTTTTGGTTCCTCACAGCCGGCGTTCGGCGCGGTCTACGTCGGCATCGCCGTCGGCGCTCTCGACTGGGCCAAGCAGCAGGTGCGGCGCCGAGGCCTCATCGACAACCCCCGTGCGCAGGACGCCATCGCCGATGCGGAGATCCTGATCGAGTCCGCGCGAGCGCTCCTCTACCGGCACACTCTCCAGTTCGGAACCCCCGAATTCTACGAGGAGTTCGACCTACAGGAGATCGTGGCGCAAAGCGCCCTCGTCAAGCACGTGTGCACCGACCACGCGGTCAAGGTCTTCCACCGTCTCATCGACGTCGTCGGTGGCGCTGCTTACGTCAAGTCGCTGCCCTTCGAGCGCATGTGGCGCGACGTGCAGGCCGGCCTGTTCATGCCCGTGTCCTCGATTGCGGCGCATGAGTTCATCGCCGCGACCTCACTTGGCATCGAGCTTGCTCCCGTGCACGGCAGTCTCCGTCAATAGATCGAACCTTCGGCATGTGCGGCCGGCGTCGCGCCTACCCGGTGAGCGAGGAGTCGGTAGTGCGCTCACGACCGGCGGTACCGGAAACGGATCTCACAAGTTCGCGGACCGTCGAACGAGCGATGGTGCAGCCCTCGATACGCTCGCGATGTGCGACGGGTACGACCGCTTCGCCGCCGTCAGAACCGACGTTGCTCATCAGGCCCGATGTCGCTTCACCGGGGACATCCGATGTCAGTGACTGGGGTGGGCGGAGTAAGCCACGTGTCAGCCGACGGATGCGCCGGCGGGCGCTCAGCCGGTCGATGGCGCGTCCGCGGGCGGAACTCGATACGCACCGATCGGTATCGTCTGGCCGCCATGCCCTGGAACCATCCCTTTCGCAGATACGGCGAGTCGCCGGTTCTGCGCTCTGAAGCGCTCCGGGTCTGATCGAGGCCGGGCGCTATTCGACTCCGACCAGCAGTCCCGATCGATCGAGCGCTTTGGCCGTGTCGTCTGGAAGGAGGTGATGGTTCGGCACGACGAGCAGTCGATATGCACTCAGATCGTCGGCCCGTGTCCGCGCGCCGACGACATCGGCGATCTTCGCCACGGTCAGGGTGCGATCTGTCGGGTGGAGCGGGCCGCTCGCAGGTCGTAGGCATCGCGCGCGTCAAGCACCTCTTCGATGTGGCGTTCGGCCCACTGGCTCAACGCGGCCAGAGGCTCGCGCAGTGACTGTCCGAGCGCCGTGAGCTCATACTCGACGCGGGGTGGCATCTCATCGTAGGAGGTTCGGGTCAGGACCCCGTCCCGCTCCAGGTCGCGCAGCGTTTCCGCAAGAACTTTGCCGCTGATTCCGCCGACTTCGTTCCGAATCGTCCCGAAGCGCTGGGGTCCGTCGCTCAGCGTTACGACGATCATGGCCGTCCATTTGTTGGCGATCTTCGCGAGGGACGTGCGGGAAGGGCACGCCGCCAGCATGACGTTCCAGGCGGGCGTCGACATGTGTGGCCTCCAAGTTACCTTGAGGTAACAGGTTACCAATTGAAATTATAGAAGCGTCCAACGATGGTTCTGAAGAGGAGAAGCACATGACAACCCCCACTCCGGCGGCCGTCGCCGCAACGTATCTTGAAGCTCTGAAGCGGGGCGACATCCCGACGCTGATGGCGCAGTTCGCCGACTCCGTCGTCTGGCATCAGCCCGGTGCCAACCGCTTCTCCGGTGCGCACGAGGGCGTCATGGGCGTCGGCGAGCTCCTCGGGGGGATGATGGAAGCCAGCCACGGCAGCTTCCAGCTTGAAGTCACCGGGCCCATGATGGTGAACGGCGAACTGGTCGCGATTCCGGTGCGGTTCACCGGCGCGCGCGCAGACGCCGCTATGGATATGGACGGCATCGACCTGCTCACCGTGAGGGACGGCAGGATCGTCGAGGTGCGTCTCTTCTCGGCCGACGGTGCCAGCGAAGACGTTTTCTGGGGGCAGGCTTAGTCTGTGATGCGTTGGCTGTGACGCCCGCACGTAACCCCATGGGCATCACAAGACAGTCGGCGCAGGGGACGGGTCCACGACGGCCTTGATTGAAGCCTTTGCAAGCCTTGGAGTCGACGACGCAGAATCCCATGGAAGACCGCCTGCGCCGTCGGCAGCGAGATCTGCGAGCTGTGAGCGCGGGAGCGTGGGGCCCCGCGATAATCGACTCCTGCGCCCCGCTAGAATCGGATCTCGGTCACGGCGGAGCTGGGGTTTGGATGGCGCGTACCAATGCCGGGACGGCAGCGGGGGAGCGGACGCGCACTCTCGTGCTGGATGCCGCGCTGGAGGTCTTCGCCGCGAAAGGTTTTCGAGGCAGTTCGCTCGACGACATCGCGCAGCGGTCGGGAGTGGGTCGCAGCGCTCTGCTCTACCACTTCCGGAGTAAGGAAGGTGTTCTCGTCGCTCTGCTGGAGCGGCGGGATGCCGCGGTGCGGGTCATGCAGGAGGTCTCTGCGACTGGTTCTGGAAGTCCCGCGGCTGACCTCCTCTCCGCGATCCGGACGCGCTCACCGGAGATTAGGCGCGCGGTGAATGAGATGAAGCTCGCCCACGCCCTCGAAGCGGAAGCGGCTGACGCTGACCACCCGGCGCGGGAGTGGGTCGCGGCGCGCGCGGTCCGGATTCGAGGTTATTTCGCCGAGCACTTCTCGCGGGAGTCGCTCGGGCAGTCGAACTCCGTGGTCGATCCCGCCGCACTTGCGGCTGTCACACTGGCAGTCATCGAAGGCCTTGAGGCGCAATGGCTGATCGATCCGGAGAGCATCGACTTCGATGCCGCGCTCGAGGTATACGAGGCGCTCGTCTTGTCCACGCTCCACGCGAGCGCTGCCCGGGCCGGACAGGTTCCGCCGAGGGTCGGCGCAGAACCTCGCGAATAACGCAGCAGGCCCGGGATGAGTTCTTGAGCCTCTCCTCCCGGGCCTACTCCTCGACCCTGCGCTAGGGAGCGGTTGGGAATGCCCCATGCGGGACCGTTTGAGTCTCCGTGACCGTCCCGCCGTTCAGAGTGCCGCTGGCCGTGATGGTGACCTCGCCCGCCGGGATTGCGGCCAGCGCGGAGTTGACCGAGGCCGTCACCGTCTTGCCGGGCGCAACGTTCCTGTAGGTCTTGTTCCCGTAAGCCGTCGCGATCGCGATGTCGATGGGCACGGCCGCCTCGTTTGTCACGGCCACTGATAGGCGGGCCTTGCCGCCCAGCGTCTGCGCTGTCACCTGGATGGAGGTCGGCAGCTTGGGAGCGGCGGTGTCGGCGCCCTCGGGGAGCGAGACGGTCACCGGCCCGACCAACCCAGCCGGAACGAGGGCAGACCCACCGACAGCCTTGGAGTAGGAGGCATACTGCGGGTACAGTGCCGGCGCCTCGGCGTACAACTGCTTCAATCCCTGGCGGCGGTTGTTCTTGACAGGCTGCACGTCGATCTCGACGACGTTCTCACCAGTGACCAGCGCCGCGCTGATGTCGGTGCGGAAGGGTGCGGAGTACAGCTGCACAGTCAGCTCGTGGCTCGTGCCCGGGTTGACCCGCACCGTGGCGGCATCCCGAACCGATCCCAGGTCGAGTACCGCTCGACCGTCTCCGATCGTCTCGGCGTTTCGCACGTCGATCGTCGTGCGATAGGTGCCCTTCGATGCGACGTACTTGAGCTCGCCGCCCAGGACAGCGTCGTTCGCCCACGAGCCGAGCACATCGCCGGTCTTGTAGGTGCGCGTCTCCGTCTCACCGGGAAGTCGCTTACCGATGTTGTCGGCGGTCACGGTGAGTTCGAACCCATCCACCGGGATCACGACAGGAACGGGTGATGCGTCGATGTTCTCCGGGACGCCGGCTGAGACGTCCTTGCTCTTGAAGGCCGCTTTCGAGGGGTCGCACAGGATGGCCACGGCACCGGACGCCTCGAGGGTGATCGGATCCTCGAGAAGCCCAGCCTGGTGGATTCTGCCGGTGTCAGGATCCAGCCAGTAGCAGGACGCGAACCGCGGGTCCGTGTCGAACGAGATCGTCGTCGGCGCAGAGACAGAGGTGTTGCGTACGTAGGCGATCTCGCCGCCGCCGGCCAGTTCCCGTCGCATGGAGCGCACACTCGAGTTCTCGGCGAATGAGATCGGCGCGGCGTTGCGAGCCTCGACGATACCCACAAGGGCGGCGGGCGTGAGCACGTCTCCCAGTTCTCCTGCGAGGGCGGCTACCTGAGCGTCGAGCGCTGCATAAGCGCCGTCGGCATAGCCAGGCTGCGCCGACGGTGCCACGCCGACGAGATAGATCGGCGCACCCGCATCTTGCAGGTCACGCAAGGCCGTCATCGTCTCTACGGGCACGGTCGCGGATTGCAGGACGAGGGCATCGAACCGCATGGCCCCGCCATTGGCGATCAGGTGTTCGCCGTCCCACTTGAGAGAATTCTGGATCGTGTCGTCGTTGATGGCATCCCATTGGAAGCCACGAGACTGCAGCGCGGCCACCGAAGCGGTCGCACTGAGGTTGCCGAAGAGCGGCATGTAAACGGCGACATCTGCGCTGGCCTTGCCCTGCTGCATGAGGTAGTTCGCCCGCGACGCATAGGCATTCATCGACTTGTAGTAATCGTGGGTAGGGTCGGTATCCGCCATCTCGACGCCGATCGTGCCCCACGCTCGCCATCCCTCTTCGGGGTAGAGGTTGTCGTCGGACGTGAACTCCGGGTCCTTGTTACCGTGGTAGGGGGCGTTCAAGCCGTGATAGAAGAAGTTGTTGACGCCGCTCGTGGCCATGAGGTCGAAGCCACGCTTGATGAAGTCCGGCGTCACGTTGAACGGGGTCGATCCGAGCGTGTAGACCTCGCTGGTCACGAGGTCCTTGCCGTAGAGGTGCGCGCCAGACGAAACCCGCTTGAGTGAGTACTCGCTGAGTCCCTCCGTCTCTGGAATGTCGACGAACTCGGCGGCCTTCAGGGTGTCCAACGGGGGGTTGTACGCCTGCTGGCGGTAGACGAGACCGAACTCGCCCAGTGAGTCCGAGAACGCGTCCATCCCCGAGAGGAAGCCTTCATTGACCAGCCTGTTGTAGTCGTATTGCACGCGTTGCGTCTCCGCGGCGGGCAGCGACGACGCGAGCAGGGACGCTCCGGATGCTGCGGGCTGCTTCATCCCCAGGTCGAGGAACTCCTGCTTTACGGCGGGCACCGATCCCAGCAGGAAGGACTGCTGGTAGAACTGGTACATCGCGGGTACGAACTTGGTGACGTCGTAGCCCAGGATCTCCTCGGACTTCGCCGCATTCTGGATGAGGTCGTTGTAGAAGGTGTCGGTGTAGAACTCGTAGCTGTCGTTGAACCCAGCGCGCACGTCGCGCGTGGTGATGATCTTCTTCAGGCGGGGATCTCCCAACCATCCGCCGATCATCGCCTTGATGGCCTCCGGGTCGAGGTGATCGACAACGTGGTTACGCTGTCCGTTCTCGCCGTTGTCGATGACTCCGTTGATCGCGAAGGACCCTGTAGGCAGGCTGTACATCGCGATGACCTCGTACGACCCTTGGGTGAGCTCCGCCGCCGGGACGCTGATCTGCGTATCTCCCTGCTCGGGGTAGAAGACCTTCGAGTTCGCAAGGTCCACGACTGTTCGCCGGTCGTACGTCTTCACCGCGGTGAAGTCCTTCGTCACGACCTGATTGTTTCTGGGGAGGGCAGCTCCAGGGGCCGTGATCGGCGCGAGCACGACGGCGGTGAGCTTGACGTTCTGCGTGTCCCAGATCCCGAAGTCCATCCCGGCCTTCTGTGACACGTAGAACGGGCTCGCCTCGGCCCCCGGGATGCTGATCTCGGCGTTAGCGTCGGAGAGGCCCGCCTCGACGTCTCCGCTCGTGACGGCGAGCTGAGATCCGTCGAATGCGACGGTAGCGCGACCCAGGGCCAGGTTGCTCTGGCTTTCGCTGACGTCGACCGAGTCGTCGCTCGCCAGATAGCCCGAGCCGATGTTGAGGTCCACCGTGATCCCCAATTTGTTCGCTCGCTTGATGACGGCATCCAGCTTCTCGAAATACGCCGGCGTCTCGTAGCCGAGGATCGCAGCCTCATCGTGGCCGGCGTCGCGAGCGTCATAGATCGTGCTGATGCCCGGCCCGGGTCCTTCCGTGTAGAAGTCCTTCGCGAATGCGACGATCTCCACAGCACCGAAGCCGTTGTCGTGCAGGTAGTCGAGCTGCGCGAGGAGGTCCTCCGTCGAGGCAGCATTGCCCGGCCACCACCATCGGACGCCCGGGCGGTACCCGATCGGGGGTGCTGCGAAACTCGCCGGCACGATCGAGTCGCTCGGGGGCGAGGCGAGCGCGGCTCCAGGAGCGATGGATAGCGGAATCAACAGCCCTGCAGCCAGGGTGGCTGCCGCGCCGATCCCGGCGCACCTCCCGGATCGTCTGCTCAGTCTCATCTCGTGCCCTTTCGTCATTGAACGGACCGCACCGCGAAATCTGCGGAGCGGGCGCAGAATTTGGGTGTCGAGGAAGTCGACGGACGGCCGTCGCCCTGACGGCGTGCCCCAAGACCTGAATCGTTTCAGGTTCGCGCGTCCCAAATGTACAAGCTGACTGACATGACCGTCAATCAGCAACTCTCTCGACCGCATCGGGTGTGTAGGTCACCTGCGTGTCCGCCGCCCCGCCGCCACGGGCGAGAGTGCAAGGCTCCCGGAATGACCCCGCTGCGATCGATGGGCCGCGTCGGTGCCCCGGAGAAACGCGGCAATGGAGAGCTTCTGGTCGCTCCTGCGAACGAACGTGCTCAACCAGCAGCGATGGGCGACGCGCCAGGAGTTGCGCCTGGCCATCGTGATCTGGATCGAGCGGAAGTATCACCGCCAACGAGCCCAGGACACCCTCGGCGGGTTGACGCCGATCGAGTTCGAAGCCAAGCTAGCCCAGTCGCTCACACTGGCGGCCTCAACCGAACCTGTCACCAGTTAGTTCCTCACGCCCATTCGTCGGTCTCCCCGACCTCCGAAAGGGCGACGGGGAGACCGGCGCTACTCATGCGACCAGCAGAGCATCGACACGACGGGTCGCGCGTTCACGGCCGCCGCCCCGCTCAGGTGTCGTGGGCCCGCGAAGAGAGGCCGCAACCCAGAAAGGTCGGATGTCCGGCTACGATGTCGGGCATGGCAGTGACTGATGAAGCGATCCTTCGAATCAAGGAGATGATCACTTCGGGCGCCTTGGGCCCCGGTGATCGCCTGCCGCCCGAGAAGGAGCTCAGCGAGAGCCTCGGACTGTCTCGCAACTCCCTTCGGGAGGCAGTGAAGGCGCTCGAGGTGATCCGCGTTCTGGACGTGCGGCGAGGCGACGGGACGTACGTGACCAGTCTCGAGCCCCGAGTTCTCCTGGAGGCTATGAACTTCGTCGTCGATCTGCACACCGACCATTCGGTTCTCGAGGTCTTCGGCGTGCGCCGGATCCTCGAGCCGGCTGCTGCCGCACTGGCGGCTCTCCGTCTGAGCGAGGCCGACGCTGACACGCTGGCCGAACTCATCGACCAGACAGACATCGACGGCAACATCGAGGATCTCGTCGCGCACGACCTCGAATTTCACCAGAGGATCGCCGATGCCTCGGGTAACGAATACCTCGCCCGCCTCCTGGAGAGCCTTTCGGGTGGAACGGTGCGCGCGAGGATCTGGCGCGGGATCACGCAGCGTGGCGCCGCGGACCGCACTCTCGAAGAGCATCGGATGATCCTCGCGGCCCTGCGGCGACAGGATCCCGACCTCGCCCGCGCACGGATGCTGGCGCATATCGGCGGTGTGGAGGAGTGGCTGCGCGATGCTGCCGCTCAGAGCGAGGCATGACCGAGAAGTCATGAGGGTCGTGTTGCACTCAGAGCTCGTGGCCGGCGCGAGCGCTCCATACGAACTCGAACATGGACGTATCCCGAATGAGCTCCGAGAAGTCTTCGACCGGGCGGGCATCGTGGACTGGACGATCTGGCGTTCCGGCGATCGCCTGTTCCACCTTGTCGAGTGCGACGACTTCGACAGCGCAATGACGATCATTCGGGATGACCCTGCAGATGCGAGGTGGCAGTCCCACATCGGACGGTTCGTGCAGGCGTTCTATGACAGCGAAGGGGAGATCGGTTACGCGCCGCTGCGAGTGGTCTGGAGCCTGGCTGAGCAGCGATCAGCTGACCCCGAATGATCGTCGACAGTCATGTTCATGTGTGGGAGCCGCAGCTGCTCCGATACCCGTGGCTCGAGGATGAGTCGGATCTGAGACGGTCCCTCCTTCCCCCCGCCATCGAGACAGTCGCCCAGAGCACCCGAATGGTGTTCGTTCAGGCGGATTGCCTCCCCGAACAGGCCCTCGACGAGGTTCGGTGGGTGACGAGCCTGCACTGGCCCGAGCTTGCCGGCGTCGTCGCAGCGGTCAACCTGCGCTCACCACATCTGGAGGGCGACCTGGAGGCGCTGCGCGCCTTTCCTGCGGTGGTCGGAGTCCGACACATCCTTCAGCAGTACGGAGTCGATGAGCTTGCCGATCTCGCAGCGCCCCTCGCGCGCGTGGCGGCGTCAGGACTCGTCTTCGACGCGTGCGTACGGCACGAACAGCTCTCGGCTCTGGCAGACCTTGTCGAGAATGTGCCCGGGCTGCCGGTCGTGCTCGATCACCTCGGCAAGCCGCCGGTGAATGCGGGGATCGACAGCGAGGACGGGACCGTGTGGGCACGAGTGATCGACCGGTTGGCCGCTCGGAGTCTGACCGCAGTGAAGCTGTCGGGGCTGTCCGCCGAGGCTGCAGACCGTGAAGCGTTCGATCGCCACGCCGCCGCTTTTCTCTCGTATGCACTTGCGGCGTTCGGGCCCACGAGGTGCATGCTGGGCAGTGATTTCCCTGTCAGCACTCTGTCGGGTGCGCGCGTGACGTTCGCCCAGTTCGTCGAGACTGTTCGCGCTGTCACCGACTCTCGATCCGGCTCGTGGGATTCGGTTTCGCACGGTACCGCCCGTCAGTGGTACCGGCTACCGGCGTGAGCCCGCGAAAAAGCGGGGCGGACCTGAAGAGGTCCGCCCCGCTGCAGGAAGATCAACTCATTCGTAGAGCACAGCTTGGATCTTCTCGTCGTCGATATTGTCGGCGTCGTACCAGTAGAAGCCCGTGTCGATCGCCTCGGGGAGCGTTTCGCCCTTGATGGCTTCGACGGCCGCCCTCACGGTCTCGTACCCGATCCCGACGGGATTCTGAGTGATCGCACCGAGCATCAACCCGTCCTTGATCGCATCGATCTGCGCCTTGCCCGAGTCGAAGCCGACGACCGCCAGAGCGTCGGGGGAGATGCCGAGTTCCTTCACCGCCTGCACGACGCCGATGGCCGAGCCCTCGTTCGTGCCGTAGATGCCCTTAAGATCCGGGTTGGCGGCGATGATCGCCTTGGCGAGGTCGGCGGACTTCGCTTGGTCGCCGCCGCCGTACTGGATGTCGACGACCTCGACATCCGGAGCGCTCTTCTTGATGTAGTCCACGAAGCCGTCCCGTCGCTGCTGGCCGGTCAGCGACGTCTGGTCGTGAGCGACCACGGCGACCTTTCCCGAGCCTCCGATCGCCTCGACGAGGTGCTTCGCGGCTTCGGCCGCCGCGGCGGTGTTGTCGGTGGCCGCGGTGGTAAGCGGGATGTCACTGTCGACTCCGGAGTCGAAAGCGATCACGGGAATACCGGCGCCCTGCGCCTGCTGCAGGAGCGGGCTCGCTGCTTGGCTGTCGAGAGCGGCGAATCCGATGGCGGCCGGGTTCTTGTCCAGGGCGGTCTGCAGTAGCTGGATCTGCTGATCCACATCGGCCTCCGTATCCGGGCCGTCGAAAGACACCTCGACATCGAACTCCTCGGCTGCCTGTTCTGCTCCCGCCTTGACGGCCTGCCAGAATTGGTGCTGGAAGCCTTTCGAGACGAGGGCGATGTAGGGCTTTCCTCCGCTGGAGTCGCCGGTGGCTCCCGCATCGGTGCCTCCCGCGCACCCGCTGAATGCGAGAGCCGCGGCGGCAATGGCGACGACTGCGGTCAATGCACGTTTCTTCATCATGATTCTCTGGTCACTCCGTTGTGTTCTTGGTGTGGGTTGGTGGTGGTGTGAGTAAGGGCTCTCGGGTCACGTCCGGCGGCGGCGAAGGATGTCGATGTAGACGGCCACGAGGATGACGATTCCGACGGCGACGGACTGCCACTCCTGAGGGACCGAGGTGATCCGCAGGCCGTTGGTGAGCACCGCCATGATGAGCGCGCCGATGACGGTGCCCACGATCGACCCCTTGCCGCCTTGAAGAGAGGTGCCGCCGATGACCACGGCCGCGATCGCCTCCAGTTCGAGTCCCATTCCGCCTGTCGGCTGTGCCGACGACAGGCGCGATGCGGAGAGCACGCCGGCAAGTCCGACGAACAGGCCGGCCATCGCGTAGATCGTGATCTTCCAGCGTCGCACGTTGACCCCCGACAGGGCCGTGGCGGACTCATTCGAGCCGATCGCGAATGCGTAGCGGCCGACGATCGTTTTCGAAAGGAGGAGCGTCGCGACGACGATCACGACGATGAAGACGCTGACGCCGATCGGAAAGCGGATCCCGGGGATGATCGACAAATTCATGATGTCGCCGAATTCCGGTGTGTCGGTGAAGTAGATCGGCTTGGTACCGCTGATCACGAGCGATAGCCCGGCCGCGATGAGCATCATGCCGAGCGTGGCGATGAAAGGCGGGATGCCGAGAATCGAGATGTTGACGCCATTCACGAATCCGATCAGGGCCCCGAAGGCGATCGTCGCGGCGACCCCGAGCCACACGGGCCATCCCCAGAAAGTGATGAAGACGCCCGCCATCACTCCGCACAGAATCATTCCGGTGCCGATCGAGAGGTCGATCCCACCCGTGATGATGACGAAGGTCGTTCCCAGCGCAAGAACCCCGGTCACCGTGGCCGCGGTGAGTATCGAGATGAGGTTGTTCGCTGTGAAGAAGTTCTCGCTTGCGAAGGAGAAGAAGATCAGAATCACGACGAGGCTCGCGGCGGCCAGGAGCTGTTGAACCGATCCCCGCAGTCGGGATAAGCGATCGCCTCCCGACGGTGCTGCTGCGGTGGTGGCCGTCGGTGATTTCGGCTGCGTGACGGTCATGGCGCAATCGTCCCTTCGGAGCCGAAGCGTGTTGCGTGGTACATGAGGTTCTCCTGGGTGGCATCGGCGTTGGACAGGATGGCCATGAGATGTCCCTCGGCCATCACCGCGATTCGGTGGGAGAGACGCAGGATCTCCGGCAGTTCGGAGGAGATCACGATGATCGCTTTGCCCTGCGCGGCCAGCTCGCGAAGCAGGCCATAGATCTCTTCCTTCGCACCGACATCGATTCCCCGGGTGGGCTCGTCGAATATCAGCACGTCGCAATCGCACGCGAGCCACTTCGCGAGGACGACCTTCTGCTGATTGCCACCCGACAGGTTGCGCACCAGCTGCGTGGTGGACGGTGTCTTGATCCGCAGCTTCTGGACGTACTCGCGCGCGGTGGATTGAATGGTGCGGTCTCGCATCCATCCCCACCACGTGCGGTACCGGCGCAACGACGCGAGCGCGACATTGTCTTGCACACTGCTGTCCACCAGCACGCCCAGTTGCTTCCGGTCCTCGGACAGGTAGCCGATGCCGAGCCGCGCCGCCTCAGACGGGCTGGAGATCGAGACAGGCTCGCCCCGCAGAGTGATGCGACCACTCTGCTTCGGGTCCGCCCCGATGACCGCGCGTGCCACCTCCGTCCGACCTGCGCCCATGAGTCCGGCGAAGCCCAGTACCTCGCCGGCGCGCACGTCGAAGCTCACATTCCGAAGAAGAGCTTTGGTTGACAGGTCCTCGACGGCGAGCACGACCGGACCGTCCGTCACGTCGGGTCGGCGCTCCGCGTGGACAGCGCGGCCCACCATGAGGGAGATCACCTCTTTGGGATCGGCGCTCGCCGTCGCCAGTGTGTCGACGTAGCGTCCGTCTCGCAGGACTGTGATCCGATCCGAGATGCGGCTGAGCTCCGGCATCCGGTGAGAGATGTAGATTACCCCCGTCTTCGGCGAGCGGAACCGATCGATCATCTCGAAGAGCGCCTCGGCTTCTGCGTCGTTGAGCGCTGCAGTGGGCTCATCCATGATGAGGACCGTCGAATCGAAGGAGAGCGCCTTCGCGATCTCCACCATCTGCTGTCGTGCCACCGTCAGATGGGAGACCGGCTCTGTCGGGTCCAGCGCCAAGCCGAGTCTGTCGAACAGGGATTGCGCCCGCGCGTTCAGTTCGCGCTCCCGGACTCCGAGCCCCAACAGCCGCGGCTCTCGTCCGATGAAGATGTTCTGGGCGATAGTCAGGTCGGGCATCAGATTGAATTCCTGATGGATGATGCTGATGCCCAGCCGCTGCGCGTGCCGCGGGCCCTGCGGGACGTACTCCTCGCCACCGAGAAGGAACGATCCCGCGTCGGGGGTGTAGATCCCGGCAAGCAGCTTCATCAGTGTCGACTTGCCCGCACCGTTCTCGCCGACCAGTGCCAGGACCTCGCCGTAGCGAAGGTCGAAGCCCACGTCATCGAGGGCCTTGACTCCGGGGAAGCCCTTACTCACTCCGCGTGCTTCCAACAGGGCGCCCGTCATCGCGACACCACGCTGGTCGTGGACGGTATGAAGCCTTCTGAGGCGAGCGCCTCCCACAGGGCGTCCGGCACCGGAGCGGCAAGACGACGTGCGTTCTCGCGTACCGCGTGCGGATCGTCCGTTCCGACGACGACACTGTCGACGGCCGGATGCCGCAGCGGGAAGTGGAGAGCTGCTGTGGGCAGGTCGACCCCGAACTGCTCGCACAGATCGGCGATGGCCCGGGCGCGCGCGACGAGTTCGGCGGGGGCATCTGCGTAGTTGTAGCGGTCACCGACGTGCGCCCTGGACAGCAGCCCGGAGTTGAAGGGGGCCGCGGCCACGATGCGGGTGCCTCGAGAGGATGCGAGCGGGAGCAGGTCCTCTGCGGCCGGCTGCTCGAGGAGCGTATACCGCCCTGCGATCATCACGACGTCGATGTCCGCCTCACGAAGGGCACTGGCGGCCACGGCAGCGTCATTGACGCCGACGCCGACGCGTGACACGAGGCCCTCCTCTCGCAGCGCCACGAGGGAGGGGAGACCCTCACGGAGTCCGCGTTCCAGGTCGTAGACATCGGGGTCATGCAGAAGCAGGATGTCCACGCGATCCAGCCCCAATCGCTGTAGCGACTCTTCGAGACTGCGGCGAATGCCGGAGGGGCTGGGGTCGAAGAGGCGCATCCGGTCGTCGGGGACAGCAAAGCCGTTTCGCAGATCGGTCCCCCCGGCGAACGCGGGGTTGGGGATGAGGAGTCGCCCCGCCTTCGTGGAGATGACGTACTGGTCGCGAGGACGCGTGCGCAGGAACTCGCCGAGGCGCCGCTCAGAGAGCCCCAACCCGTAATGGGGTGCCGTGTCGAAATAGCGGATGCCGCATTCCCACGCCGTTTCGAGGACCCGCGCCGCGCGATCGTCCGAGACCTCACGGTGGAGATTGCCGACCGACGCGCCACCGTATCCCAAGGGCGTGATCGCGACGCTCACGACGTCGCCGCCAGCGCCTCGCCCTGCCACGTGTACATGTCGACGGACTCCGCACGCATCTGCGTCCCTGCTCCGGGCGCGGTCGGCGCCACGTAGCGCCCGTCGCGAATGACGGCGGGAGTCACGAAGTGCTCGTGCAGGTGATCGACGTACTCGATCATCCGACCATCGAGTGTCCCCGACACCGCGACATAGTCGAACATCGACAGGTGCTGAACCGCCTCGCACAGGCCGACGCCACCGGCATGCGGGCAGACCCGGATCCCGAACTTTGCTGCAAGCAGAAGGTTCATGATGTTCTCGGCCACACCGCCGACCCGGGTGGCGTCGATCTGCATGATCTGCATCCCTCCGGACTGCAGGAGCTGTTTGAACACGATGCGATTCTGCACGTGCTCGCCCGTTGCCACGGGAATCGGCGAAATCCCTCGCGCGATTGCGGAGTGCCCCAGGATGTCATCGGGGCTCGTCGGCTCCTCGATCCAGGCGGGCTCGAAGCGAGCCAGCGCCGACACCCACGAGATCGCCTCCGATACCCCCCACCTCTGATTGGCATCGATCGCAATCGGGAACCCGGGGGGCACGTTCGAGCGCGCGACAGCCAGACGGCGCAGGTCGTCGTCCAGGTCGGCGCCGACTTTCAGCTTGATCTGGGCGAACCCCTCGTCGACCGCTTCGCGGCACAGCCTCGCGAGCTTCTCGTCGGAATACCCGAGCCATCCCGGTGTCGTCGTATAGGCGGGGTATCCGTCCGCCAATAGTGCGGCGATCCGCTCGGCCTTACCCCACTCCGCCTGCCGGAGAATCGCCAGCGCATCGGCAGGGGTGAGGACATCGGTCAGATACCGGAAGTCGAGGAGAGCAACGATCTCGTCGGGACTCATGGACGCGAGATGAAGCCAAAGTGGTTTCCCGGCCCGCTTGGCGCGCAGGTCCCAGAGCGCGTTCAAGACGGCTCCGATCGCCATGTGCATCACGCCCTTCTCGGGCCCGAGCCACCGCAGCTGAGAGTCGTGCGTGAGCAACCGGGCGGTTTCGCCCATGTCGGCCAGTAGCTCATCGGCATCGCGTCCGACGACATGGCGCGCCAGCGCCTGGATTGCGGCCACCTCCACATCGTTGCCGCGGCCGATGGTGAAGACGAAGGCATGTCCTTCTTCACCATCGAGGGCATCCGTGCGAACGATCACGTAAGCAGCCGAGTAGTCAGGATCCGTATTCATCGCGTCGGAGCCATCCAGGCTCAGCGATGTCGGGAATCTGATGTCGACCGTTTCGACAGCGGTGATGACAGCCATGTCTTCCTCTCCGAGAAGCGACGATAAACATCGGATGTGTATCTGTCAAGAAACATCCGATGTATGGGAGCATGGCAGCATGAGAATCGCGCGAGTAGGCAACCCTGGCGAAGAGGTCCCGGTCCTCTGGGACGACGGCTTCATGTGGGATCTGCGTCCTGTAACTCCCGACATCGATACCCGGTTCTTCGCGGAGGACGGCCTTGCGCGGGTAGCCGATGCGCGACGGGCCGGCATCCTGAGCGAGCTGCCCGCTGCGGCGCTCCAGCGACTCGGCGCTCCGGTGGCGCGCCCGGGCGCTGTCTACTGCATCGGCATGAATTACGCGGCGCACGCCAGGGAGTCGGGAGCCGAGCCTCCCGAGCATCTGGTCATGTTCATGAAAGCGCCGAATACGGTCGTCGGCCCCCACGACGACGTCGCGATCCCGCCGAGAAGCTCCAAGACCGATTGGGAGGTGGAACTGGCTCTCGTGGTCGGGAGCCGCGCATACGACCTCGCCGACTCGGCAGCCGGTCTCGCGTGCGTGGCAGGCTTCACAGTCGCCAACGACCTGAGTGAGCGTGACTGGCAACTGGCTGTGTCGGGTGGCCAATGGAGCAAGGGGAAGTCTGCTCCCGGTTTCCTGCCGCTCGGCCCGTGGCTCGCGTCTGCCGATGAGTTCGACCCCACGGATGTCCGGATTCGCAGCTGGGTCAACGGCTCCCCGCGGCAGGACTCCCGGACATCCGATCTCATCTTCGACGTGGGAACGATCGTCGCCGACCTCAGCAGGTACGTAGTGCTGGAGCCCGGCGACGTGATCCTCACCGGAACACCGGAGGGTGTCGCGCTGTCCGGTCGGTTCCCGTACCTCCGCATCGGCGACGTGGTCGAGCTCGAGATCCAGGGCCTCGGACGTCAACGCCAGAAGTTCGTGACCTGGGGAGAAGGGAAATGAGCCACGACCTCGACGGACTCGTCGCCGTGGTCACCGGCGGCGCATCCGGAATCGGCGACGCGATCGTGCACCGGCTGCTGACGGACGGCGCGCGCGTCGTATCCTTCGACATCGCGCACTCCGATCAGGCGACGCTTTCCGTGAACGTCGACGTCACGGACGACGCCGCGGTCGTGGCGGGGGTCGCGAGAGTCGTCGACAGCCTGGGTGGAATCGATATCGTCGTGAACAATGCGGGTGTCGGCGCCCAAGGGGATGTCTCTGCCAACGATGACCACGAGTGGCATCGCGTGTACGACATCAACGTCGTCGGAATGGCGCGAGTCACCCGCGCCGCCCTTCCACATCTCAGACGGTCTCTCTCCGCAGCAGTCGTAAACATGGCATCGATCGCGGCCACGGCCGGACTGGAACAGCGGGTGCTGTACTCGGCCACCAAGGGTGCGGTCCTGGCGATGACCCGCGCACTGGCTGCAGACCATCTGCGCGATGGGATCCGGGTAAACGCCGTCTGTCCCGGAACTGCCGACACGCCATGGATCGCGCGCCTCCTCGCCACCGCTGCTGACCCCGCCGCGGAGAGGGTCGCACTCGAGGCCCGTCAGCCCCACGGACGCCTGGTAGCCGCTGACGAGGTGGCCCGCGCGGTCGCCTACCTCGCCAGCCCGACATCAGGGTCCACCACCGGCATCGGGCTCGCGGTCGACGGCGGCATGCAGGAGCTGCGGGTTCGTCCGCGCTGACCACTCGCGCCTCAGCGGCCGTCGCAACGAGCGGATTTGGACGAATCAGTCCGATGTATCACGCCATGACTGTCACCCAGGTGCGTTATTCCCTTGTTGTCTCGCTCCAGGACGTTGCAGACATACTATGTTTCCGCTAACTTGACTTTTCACCCACCGGCGAAGCCGGCCGACCTACTGACAACGGAGTCCATATATGTCTGATCGGAACCTTGACCGCCGAGCGTTCCTGGCCATGGCGGGGATCACAGCAGCGTCCGCGGCGGCCATCCCGTGGCTCGGGAGCCGAGAGTCCGCCTACGCGGTGCCGGTCTCAACGGCACTGGACATGTCGTCCCTCGATACCACGGACGCAATGCAGGAACTGCTCGCCAACTTCGTCGACCTGCGGTTCGGCATGTTCCTCCACTACAGCCTCGGAACCTACAGCGATGAAGAGTGGGCGACCCCGGGGCAGCCACCTACCCTCTTCGCGCCGCCAAGCGTCGATTGCGCACAGTGGGCGGCGGCAGCCAAGGCGGCCAAGATGCAGTACGGAGTGCTCACCACGAAACACCACGACGGGTTCTCGCTCTGGCCCACGGCATTCGGCACCCAGAACGTCGCCTACAGCGGTTACAAGCAGGACGTCGTTCGCGCCTACGTCGACGCCTTCCGGGCCGAAGGGCTCAAGGTCGGCTTCTACTTCTCGATCTGGGATCGGACCGCCGGAATCGAGAGCTATGGCGGGCACGTCAGCGACACCACCCTGTCGATCGAGCCTCCGGACATCGATGTGATTCTCGGCCAGCTGACGGAGCTGCTGACCAACTACGGGCCGATCGATCTGTTGATGACCGACGGCTACACATGGCAGATGGGTCAGCAGGCCGTGAACTATGCACGACTGCGCACCCTCGTGAAAGACCTTCAGCCCAACTGTCTGCTGACGGACATCTGTGCCGTCACGGAGCCCTGGCTCGGGGATGCGATCTTCTGGGAGGAGCCGTTGGGTGTGCGGGCCCCTGCGGGGAACACCTACGCAGGCGTGCAGGGGCAGACAATCAGCAACGGATGGTTCTGGCACCCGTCGACGCCCACCGAAGGCCTCATGTCACAGGCTGACATCCTGCAGCATCTGGCCGACACCGAGCCGCGCTACACCTCGTTCCTTCTGAACTGCCCGCCAAACCGGAATGGGAGGCTGGACACCAATGTCGTCGAGCGTCTGGCCGCCGTCGGACAGGCGTGGTCGGGGCCGAACGCCGCTCGCCCCCCTCTTCCCCGTCAGCAGGCGAAGGTGGAGTGGCCCATCGTGCCGGTCGCAGCGCACGCGACCTCGTACAACAACGAGTGGGGACTTTACGAAGTGCCCTACAAGGCCATCGACATGCGTGGCGATCTGAACTTCGAGACGTGCTGGTCCACTTGGACTCCCTCGGGTACCGGTAGTCTGCCCGCGACTCTGCTTATCGATCTGGGCGGCCGCTGGAACAATGTGAGCACCTTGCAGTACCTGCCCAAGCAGTGGGGGCGCAGCGGCACCGACGGGGACGTCACCAAAGCGCGCGTGTGGACTTCGGCCGATGGCCTCACCTACGAGCAGGTCGCCATGGTCGATTGGGCGCCCGATAAGACCCCGAAGCTCGTCGAGTGGACTGCACGCGAGGCGGCCTACGTCAAGTTCGAGATCCTCGAGGCCTCGGGTGGCTACTCGAACGTCAACGGCATCAAGATCGGCGGCCGCGCGTCCCGCCCGGTCCGCTCCGCAAGCAGCCTGGAGGACACGGTGGTCACCCTCGGCAACGTCGGCTCCGGGCTTTCGTTGGCCAAGTCGGGCACCGGAGTGGCCCAGCAATCGACGGCGGAGCGATGGAAGCTCCGTCTCGCCGAGGACTGCTACTGGTACGTCGAGCACGAGGCCACCGGCCAGGTGCTGGCGCTGAAGGGTGGGATCCGCACGCAGGGCGCGGAAGTCGAACTGGTCCCCGCCGCCCGGAAGTTTGCCCAGCACTGGGCATTGAGCCGTCTGGACGACGGCACCTATGTGATCACAAACCGATTCAACATGCTCAATCTAGGTGTAACGAGCAACAGCAGCGGGGTTACGCTTCGTGATCCCGCGCTTGCCTCAGCCCAGCTGAGGTGGGAGCTGACTCCCGCCACAGCGCCGGTCATCGAGGGCGTGACCGCGGTGGTGGCAACGCGAATCGTCGCAGGAAAAGTGACACTCGTCGTGCAGGTCAACAACAACTCTCCGCGGCCGATCACGATCAGCACAGAGACCGCGTTCGGCTCAGGCACCACGACCGTCGCGGCCGGGAAGCGCTCCAGCCAGGCGTTCGCCACACGAAAGTCGACGATCCCAGCCGGCACCGTGACGGTGCATGTATCTGCCGACGTGAACGGTTCCCCGGCGACCGGGGATCTGACGGTCAGCTATCCGGCTGCGGGAAGCTGAGCGCAGCCGCAAGCCGGCGCGAACGGGGACGGGCCGGGAACGGTTCGTCCCCGTTCGTCGAGGTGCCGATGCCGAACGTTGGCTCGAACGCGAGCTCTGGCGGAGTGCATAGAAACCGACAGGCACTGTGATCGCGACGCCGCCCCACCGGAGCCGAAGTGCTCGACTCCTTCCCTCAGCTCTACTGATGCTGCGGGTGAGACGACCCGCGCGACAGGGGAGCCCATGGAGCTTCGCAACTTCGATACTTCATCCCGCGTTACCGGGACACGGAGCCTGACCCGCTTTCCCGGACACCAACTTTGAGGCGATGATCGTCTCGGAAGGAGTCCGTGAGATGCCTGCCCCACATTCGCCGGAGTTCCGGCGTCGAGCCCTGGACCTGGTCGCACAGGGCAACCCGGTCGCGCAGACCGCCCGCGATCTCGGGATCAGCGAGTCGTGCCTTCGCAACTGGATGAACCGCGACGCGATCGACTCCGGCCGCAAGCCGGGGATCACGACCGATGAGCACAAAGAGCTCGTCGAGCTGCGCCGCCGGAACCGAGTGCTGGAGATGGAGAACGAGATCCTCAAGCGCGCGTCGGCGTACTTCGCCAGGGAGAACGTGCTCCCAAAATAGGGTTCCGGCTGGTCCAGGAGCTCGCCGCCGACGGGGTGCCCGTCGCGGTGGCCTGCCGGTTCCTGAACATCTCAAGCTCCGGCTACTACGACTGGGCCAGCCGGCCACCATCAGCGCGAGCTGTCGCGGACGCAGAGCTGACCACCACGATCCGACGCATCCACGCCGACTCCCGAGCGACCTATGGCGCGCCACGGGTGCTCGCCGAGCTGCGCCTCGGGCTCGGCGTCCACGTCGGCCGCAAGCGCGTCGCCCGGCTGATGCGGCAGGACGGGCTGGTCGGCGTGTCGCACCGCCGCAAGCGGCGAGGCTGGAAGCCGGACACGGCTACGCATGACGACCTTGTGAAGCGGCAGTTCCACGCTGATGCCCCGAACCGGCTCTGGTTCTGCGACATCACGCAGCACCGCGCCCGTGACGGATGGGTCTACTGCGCGGCCGTGATCGACGCGTACTCGCGACGGATCGTGGGCTGGTCGATCTCGGATCGGATCACCGCGGAGATCGTCGTCGACGCACTCGAGATGGCCCGCTGGCGCCGCCGCCCCGAACCCGGAACCGTGGTGCATGCGGACCGAGGAGCGCAATACACCAGCTGGCTCTTCGGGCACCGGCTGCGCCAAGCCGGGCTGCTCGGCTCGATGGGCAGGGTCGCGTCCAGCGTCGACAACGCGCTCATCGAGTCGTTCTGGTCGACCATGCAGCGCGAACTCCTGGACCGCACCAACTGGGACTCCCGCGCGCAACTCGCGTCGGCGATGTTCGAGTGGATCGAGGGCTTCTACAACCCCCGCCGCCGGCACACCAGCCTCGACAACCTCAGCCCCGCCGACTACGAAGCCCTTCACACCGCCGCCGAGATCGCGGCATGATCAACACACAACAACCGTCCGGGAAACCGGGTCAGGCTCCCACCGCATTTCGTCGTGCTACTGAGCGAGCGCACATCGCGCAGTCCGTCCTGAGTGCGCAGACTCCATGAGCAGAGACTCGGAGTGGCGCCGTTCGAGCGCACGAATCGGCGTGTCACTTGCACTCGTGATCGGCGAGACGCTTCACGCACGCGAAACGCACGTTCGCCGGACTCGAAGTCGGAACGGCAGCGGCGCACCACCGCGTCATTGAGATGCAACGGCTGAGGTTGTGTGAGCCCTCTCGCAATCCACTGACGCCTCACGTGTCAAGGGCTCTTCAGACCGTCGTGCCACGTCCTTCCGCTGTACGCGGGGATGCTCGTCGTGGCGGTGCCGTCGACGCGCAGACGAGCGGAGAGATCCTGGACCGTCACCGGCTGGGCATTCTCGATCTCGACCCATCTGGTGGGGAGGACGGTATTCGATTCACCGATCGAATTGCGTCCCGAAGCGATTCTCCCGAGGCTACGTCTGCGGCGATTGCGACGCCACAGGACTGCGCGCACCGTCGGCGATCTGGTAACGCGGTGCGCGTCCCTCGCACGCTGGACATCGATGTCGTGGTTGCGTTCACGGCTTCGTAGGTCTGGCCCTTCCTCGCGACGTTCCTGCCCGTGTCTTGGTCCGCAGGGGTTCGAGGGTCTCGCCACCCCTTCGACCCGACCGTCACATGTCCGCTGCACGAGGGAATCCGGCTCGCGCACGCTGCATCTCGCTGCAACCTCGTCATGGTCGAAGGGGAGGGAGGGGTATCGGCTGCAAGAAATTGTGTCGGCCACTTGACCATCTCGCGCTGTTCTCGCTAACATCCGATCAATCAGTCGCATGTTGCGGCGGTGCCGACAGGCGAATCACCTCGTCACCGCCTCGGGGAATAGCCGACGGGCGGCGACGGCGGCGGATGGGTCCGCCGTCGTTGTCGACAAGCATCCGACCTGTACATGACACCGAATGCTGCCTGGGCAGGGCGGCGGCGGAACATCCGGAATCAACCAAGTAGCCCGATGAGGAGCTCACCGTGATCAAGAAGTCCGGAAGAACGATGTGGTCCGCCGCGACGGTTGCGGCGCTGTGCGCCGGAGTGCTGGCTCCGAACCCGGCGCTCGCGCTCGGCCCCTCTACGACCGACGGGTTGATCGCCGATCTCACGTTCGAGACCGGCACGACCAGCTTCACGGGCGGCGGCGCCACGGCCACGACGCAGGGAACCGCGACGCTCGTGAGTGGGCCGACGGGCAATGCCGCTCAGCTCGGCAACGCCTTCTGGCTCGACGTGACGAAGTCCGACGGGACGCCGCTTCTGGCGGGACTCGACGATGTCACCATCTCCTACGACAGCAAGCCGAACTCCGCCGGCAACACCGGCTGGAGCGTGTTCGCGGCGCGGAGCGCGGCGACGCAGGCGTACGCGCAGGAGCACTACCTCGGCTTCCTCGACAAGACGACGGGCATCACCGTCGAGCGCTACGACAACACCGGCTCGCGCGTCACCGCGGGCAGCATCGCGTATACGAACGCGAACACCGCGTGGAAGCACGTCGATCTCGTCATCTCGGGCGCGACGGCGCGGCTCTTCGTCGATCAGAAGCTGGTCGCCACGAACACCTCGGGCAGGACGCTCTCCACGATCGTCGGTGCAGCCGGCGGCGTGCTGCAGCTCGGCAAGGCGAACTGGGGGAGCGGCGAGTACTTCTCCGGACTGCTCGACAATGTCCGGGTCTACAACCGTGCGCTCAGCCCGGCGGAGATCGGAGTGGCGACGGCGCCGAGCGATGCGGCGGCAGCCCTCGCGATCCCCGCGCGCATCACAGGCGATCTGCCGTCGAGCGTGCTCGGCAAGACCGTCGCCTGGACGGCGACGGGTGCCGGTGCATCGCTGGTGAGCGTTGACGGAAAGGTCACACGTCCGGCGAACGGGCCCGTTCCGGTGTCGCTGACGGCGACCATCGACGGCGTCGCGACTTCCGTCACCGGCTCTGCGCAGATCCTCGACGCGGGCGGCGACATCGCCACCTACGTCAAGACCGTCACGACGACCGGCGGTGTCAAGGACGACCCGCTCGCCTATAACGATGATCGCCGTTCGGACGCCCTGTTCGCGTCGGCGCGTCCGGCGGGCGCGGGCGCGTGGGAGCCGCTCAACCGTTCTCAGGCGATCCTCTACGTCTCGTGGAACGGCTCGCAGGCTGCCAACCCCAACGCGCAGGTCGGCTCGCCGACGCTGGTCCGCTTCGCCGACGGCACACTCGGCGCGGTGGCGGCACAGAACAATGCGACCGACTCGGTATATGTGTGGAGCACCCTTGACGGTGCCACCTTCCGCAATCAGCGGAGCGTCAGGGTGTCGTCCGACGGCTCGATCGTCAAGGATCCGCGCATCGTCTTCGACGCTTCGACTCAGAAGTACAAGGCCTACTGGACGGACGAGCTGACCGGCGAGGGACGCGTCGCACAGCTCACCGATCTCACCGGAACCAGTGCACCGACGAGCGCGACGAAGGCGGACGTCACGGCGCTCGGCGTCGCCGGGACGGGGCTTCCTGGTTTCGCGGCTCAGGCCCAGGCGAGCTCGTTCTCGCTCTCCAAGTCGGAGTTCGACGTCTTCTACAAGAACTACGTCGACCTTCGGAACACGGGCGTGGGCGCGCTGCCCGCGGTCGATGCGCCGAACGGCCAGTCGCTCGTCGCGGGCGATCTGCCCGCCACTGTCACGCTCGACTACAACGACGGCTCGACCAAGAAGCTCCCCGTTGCGTGGAACACCGATGAACTCGCGGCCGTGGACACGAGCAAGGCGGGCACGTACGAGGTGTCGGGAATCGTGCAGCAGACAGCCGAGGAGATGGTCAACGATGCGCGTGCGGATCCTGACCTGTTCTTCAACGAGGACGACGGCTACTGGTACCTGACCGGCTCGCACTATTCGATCCCCTCGACCGCTCCCACGAGCCAGCTGATCGATGCCAACGCGTACCGCAAGATCGGGCTGAAGCGCGCCACGACCATCGCAGGGCTCAAGGATGCCCCCGAGCAGATCGTCATCGATCCGGACGCCGGCACGCCGGGCAAGCAGGCGCAGTATCCCAACACGTTCTACGGGTGGGGTGGCTACATCTGGGCGCAGGAGTTCCACAAGATCAACGGTCAGTGGTGGATCATCGCCGGGATGAACAAGGGCTACGCGCCCACCGGCGGATGGTGCGACAACACCGTCCTCATTCCTTACGTCGGCAGCGAGGAGTCGCTGCGCGATGGCGGCCTCGTCGACCAGGAGAACTGGGGCGAACCGACGATCCTCGAGGGCGCGGCATTCGACGTGTCATACCTCGAGCGCGACGAGAACGGCGTCACGCGGGGGTACTGGGTCATGCCGAGCGGCGCGAAGCTGTTCATCGGCAAGGCGAAGATGGGGGCGAAGGGCACGGTTCCGCTCATCGACGGCGGCCTCAGTCAGGTCTACGCGCTGAGCCAGCCGTGGGAGTACGGCAAGCAGGCGCCGACCCCGCCCGACACCAACGAGGGATCTGACCAAGGCATCGTCGAAGCGCCCTTCATGATCGAGCACGGCGACTACATCTACCTCACGTACTCGGGCGGCACGGTCGACAAGTTTTACAACCTCGGCCTGCTGCGTGCGAGCAAGAGCGCGGATCTGAAGGATCCGGCGAGCTGGACCCAGGTGCCCTCGCCGGTGCTGACCACGAACGACACCTACGCCGGGAGGATCGGCGGCACGGGACAGGCGGGCACGGGCCACAACTCGTTCGCCACCGACGAGGCAGGCAACCTTGTGCTCGCGTACCACGCCCGCCCGTATCCCGAACCCCACACCGGGAACGCCGCAGGAGGGCTGTTCGACCCGGACCGTAACACGTGGTTCAAGGCCGTGAACGTGCGCGCCAACGGCATGCTCGATCTGTCGCTCTCCCGAGACCAGGAAGTCGCACCCGGCAATCGGACGGTGACCGTGCAGGTCGTCGTCGCGGCAGCCCCCGCCGGCGTGGAGGTCCACACCGCAACGCGCTGCGTCGCGGGCAAGGTCGTCGTCGTGGCGTTGGCGAAGAACACGGGCACAACCGCCGTGAGCGGCTCCATCGGCACGGCATTCGGGTCCAGCGCGTTCGCAGACCTCGCCCCGGGGAAGTCCGTGTCGAAGACCTTCAGCACGCGCGCGCCCTCGGTCACCGCCGGCGTCGTGGCCGTGACCGTCGACGGAACGGCGACGCCGGTCACCGCCACCTATTCCGCAGCCGCGTGCGGCTGAGCGTCCGACTACCGATGAGAGAGGGAAACGCAGTGGATCGAACACACGAAGCTGTATCGCGGGCTCCGCGCGACATCCGCAGGAACCGGAGGGCGAAAGCGCTCTCCGGGGCGCTGGGAATCGCGCTGGTGGCCGGCACGATCGGCCTGACGGGCCCGGCGACGGCCGCAGAGCCCACCTCGCTGCTGGCGTCGTACGACTTCTCGGAAGCGAGCGGCACGGTACTGCACGACATCTCCGGCGGGGGTCGAGACGCGACCGTCGCGGGGGGCGCAGCGTGGCGCGGCGGCTCCATGCAGTTCAACGGTTCGAACCACGTGCAGCTGCCCAACGACCTGCTCGCCGGGCAGAGCGCGGCGACGATCGTCATCGAGACGAGCCCCACAGCTCTTTCCGGAGCGAAGTTCCTGTGGAACTTCGGCGGATCCGGCGATGCGGCGACCGGTCAGTTCTTCATCCAGCCGGTGGCGCCGCGCGTGGCGATCTCCAAGACCAACTGGTCTGGTGAGCAGTCGGTCACGTCGTCGACGAAGCTCGTCGAGGGGAAGTGGCAGTCGGTCGCCGCGACGATCTCGAAGAACGCCGGCGGGACGACCTCCACGCTCAAGCTGTACATCGACGGTGCTCTCGTCGCCCAGAAGGCCGACTCCGCCGTCGCCCTGAGCGACCTCACGACGCACACGATGAACTACATCGGCAAGAGCGCATACGCCGGCGACAGCCTGTACCAGGGCGGCGTCTCAGCCTTCCGTGTGTACAGCGAGGCACTCTCGGCTGCCGACATCGCGGCCGCATCGGCGACGGATGCCGCGGCATCCGCCACTGAGACCGTCAATGCGATCGACCTCGCGGCCGCCAATGCCGCGCAGAACCTCGCGCAGGTACAGACCGACCTCGCGCTGCCCACGACCGGCGGCGTCACCTGGACGTCGTCGCCCTCGGGGATCGTGGCCGCCAACGGTCAGGTCACGCGGCCGGCGGCGGACACACCGGTCACCCTCACGGCGACCGCGACGGTGCGGGGACGGAGCGCGACGAAGAACTTCTCCGTCACGGTGCTCAAGGCGCCCACCGCCGCCGAGCAGGCGGCCCTCGCTGCCGAGTCGCTTCTGCTGCCGTCCGTGCTCGAGAAGGGCTACGTGCTGCCAGCGACCGTGCTCGGCCTCCCCGTCGTCTGGTCGCACGTCTCCGGCGCCGGATCCGTCGCGGGTGGCGTGATCGCCACGGCGCCGGCCACCGGCCTCCGTGCGGCGAGGGTGCAGGCGGTCATCGGAACGGGAGCCGACGCAGCGACGACGCAGATCGACGTGCGCATCGCCGAGGCCGGCGCTTCGCGCCTGGCGGCCTACACGACGTCGAAGAACACCCGCGGCGGCGACGACCCCGAGGTCACGCGCACGGGCCACCTCGCCCTGAGCACGGAAGGCGTCGCGTTCACGGCACTGAATTCCGGTGCCGGCGTGGTGTTCCCCACGGTCAGCAACATGACCGAGACGAGCAACGGCACCAAGCGCTACCTGGCGCAGCCCTACGTCTTCCGCCTCAAGGACGAGGAGGGCTTCGGTCTCATCGCCCGCCGTACGAACGACGCGGGGACGGCCGACTCCGCCGGAGCGCTCGTCTTCACATCGCCCGACCTCGCGAACTGGACCGAAGTGGGCTACCTGCCCCTGCCGGGACAGGGCACCGCGGGTGCGGTCGCGGCGGAATGGGACTCGCGCGTCAACGCGTACCGCATCGTCTGGACCACCGCGGCGGGCTCCGCTCTGACAGGGAAGACCGCCGACTTCGCGGCCGTCTCTGCCGTGAAGGCCGGCCAGCAGCCGACGGGCCGCACCGGAGGCATCGACGTGACGTACGCCGAGACGGCGTCGATCGTTCCGCTCACGGTGGCCGAGGCCCGCTCGGCCGACCAGCTGCTCGGGCGGGTTCGCAACACGGGTCTGCAGGCTCCGGAGAACGTGACGATCACGGCCGGCGGTGCCCTCACACTGCCCGAGAAGGTGACGGCCGACTACTCCGACGGTGGCACGCACGACTTCCGTGTGAGCTGGGACACGTCGTCGGTCGACACCTCGACCCCCGGCGAGTACGCCGTGACCGGAACGCTCAAGCGCATCGACACGATCTTCCCGCTGATCTCGCGCCGCGCCGACCCCCACATGCTGCGGTACACGCTGCCCAACGGGGACAAGACGTGGCTGTTCATTTCGACCGACGACAACGGGCAGGATGAGTTCTTCATCCGTCAGGCCGACACGGTCGCCGGCATCGCGACCGCAGCCGACAACCGGATCCTCGGTCTCGGCCTGTCGGGTACGGCGCCCGTGGGCTCGCAGCTGTGGGCCCCCGAGCTGCACATCGTCGGTGGAGACCTGTACGTCCTGTTCGCCGCGAACCCGAACAACGTCAACGCGTGGAACGGCGTGCAGTCCTTCACGATGCGGCTCAAGTCGGGCGGCAACCCGCTCGTGCGCGCCGACTGGGAAGCGCCGCAGCGCGTGCTCGACGCCAGTGGTCAGCCGCTTACGACGTACGGTGCCGGCATCACGCTGGACATGACGCACTTCGAAGACAACGGCACCGACTATGTCGTGTGGTCCGAGCGCGCGATCACCCCGGTCACGGGCCCGGCGGTCCTGAAGATCTCGAAGGTCACGCCCTCGAGGACGGGCAGCTGGCAGCTCGCCGGCGACCGCTCGACGATCGCGTTCCCCGACCGCGGCTGGTCCGACAACACCACGCCGGTCGTCGAAGGTCCCTTCGTGATCCAGCGCGACGGCAAGATCATGATCACCTTCTCGGGCTCGGGAGTCGACTGGACCTATGCCGTCGGACTCGCGACCGCCGCATCCGGTGCCGACCTGCTCGACGCGAAGACGTGGCAGGTGCGCGACTACCCGATCTGGCACTACGAAGGTCCCAACACCAACAACTGGGGACCTGGCCACAACGCCTACACGTACGACGACGACGGCAACCTGCTCAACGTGTTCCACGCGAAGCTGACTTCGGACGGTACCCGCGATGCGGGCGTGCGGATGGTGTACTTCCGTCAGGACGGCAGCCCGATCCTCGATATGACGGATGCCGAGTGGCTCGCGGACGCGAATCGCACCGTGACCGCGACCGTCAAGGTCGTGGCGCCGGAGGTGCCGACGTTCGCAGTGACGGCCGCGAGCCGGTGCGTGGCCGGCAAGGTCACGCTCGTCGCGACGCTCGCCAACACCGGTGAGGTGGCCGTAGACGCGCTCGTCCAGTCGCCCTACGGCAGCAGCCAGACAACTGGCCTGGCCTCGGGGAAGAGCAAGTCGGTCACGTTCAGCACGCGCCTGGGCACCATGGAGGCAGGTGCGCTGACCGCCAAGGTCACCACCTCCGCGAACGGGCAGCCGGTCACGAAGACGTACACAGCGGAGTACTCGGCACGCAGCTGCGGCTGACATCCGCCTTCAGCGTGGTGCGCGCCCGGGAACGATCCGCCCGGGCGCGCACTTCCAAGGGCGAGTCTCCATGAAACCCAGGATGCTTCACTCCACCTGAGATTCGGAAGCGATCACTCAATAGAGGAGTGCGCTGTCGAATCTGCCGCTGTCCCTCCACCGGCGCGTTCTCGCCGCGGTCCACAGCGGCGCCCCATGGACTCTGCGCCCGTCAGCGCTCAACGCGCCCCCGACGCGCCATTAGCCATCAACTTCTGCAACACAACTGGAAGCGATCGATCACCGTCCGCGGCGCTCAAGTGCCCTCAGCGCCCTTGCTGTGAGAGGGGCTTCGCTGCGATCCGCCTCGGGAAGGGGCTTCTGCTCCGGTCCGCGGATTCAGAGCATCGCCGGACTCGGTCGGTGCAATTCGACCAAACGGCGACTGCTCGCCGCTACAGACCACCGGTCGATCACAAGGACGACCGGAGACAAGGAAGGGAACACACGCGATGAACTGGCCAAGGATGTCCACGCGAAAGGCTCGGGTCTTCGGAGCTATGGCTATTTCGTTCTTTATTGGCTTGACGGCTCTAGGACTCACTACACCGGCGGCAGCCGCGGAACTCACGGGCGCGGGCATGAATCAGGAGATTCGCAACGAGCACAGCGGTCTGTGCCTCGATGACTATGCCTTCGACACGAACCCGGGCGCGGAGGTCCGCCAATGGAGTTGCCACAAGGGGACGAACCAGCTGTGGGAAGTCCGCGACCTCGGCAATGGTTTCGCCGAGATCAAGAACCGGTATACCGGCCTCTGCCTCGACGACTTCAATTGGAACGCCATGCCCGGTGCTGAGGTTCGTCAGTGGACCTGCAACGGCTACCCCGTGCAGCAGTGGAGAATCACCGACGCCGGCGACGGGTATAGCGAGATCGTCAACCGCCACAGCAACCTCTGCCTTGACAACAAGGACTCCGCCCAAATGGACGGGGCGGTGATTCAGCAGTGGACGTGCAACGGCACCACCGCTCAGCGCTGGCGCCTCACTGATGCCTCAGTGCGAGAGATGACATACACGATCTACCGCGAACCGAACCCGACCGCCGACCAGATCGACGCTTACAACCGCATCGACGCGGCAGTCGGCGCGGCGGTCAATCGCTACAACGCGCTCACCGACATCTCCAAGCACCTCCGGATTTGGTACAACCCTTCAGTTCCGACGGCCCAAGCGGGACTTGACGGCGGCATGAGCTTCGGCGCGGACCGGACCTACATGGTCGAGGGGACGGCATTGCACGAGATCGGACACACCCTTGGCATCGGGACCAGCGGCGGGTACTACAACCAGTGCGTCAACGGCGCTTGGATCGGCTCGAACGCGAACGCCCTGTTGCAGTCATGGGAGGGCCCCGATGCCCGCCTGAACTGCAGCAATCCGCATATCTGGCCCTACGGACTCAACTACAACACTGAGTTCTCAGAGCAGGCGTTCGTCCGGAATGTCGAGCTGACCGAGGCGATGATCAGCGACGGCATGTGATTCGTCGGTCTCCCCGACCTCCGAAAGGGCGACGGGGAGACCGGCGCTACTCATGCCGACCAGCCGCATCCGCGTACTCTGACGATTATGGGGCGCCGGTTCGGCTTCATCGAAGAAGCCGGCCGCTGGGATGGTGAGCATCTCTACCCACACGAGACGAGTTGGGCGACGACCACAACGCCTGCCGTCCTCGAGGCCGTCGGGGCGGCAGGCGCTCATCTACCGCGCTCCACCGACCCGTTGCACGCGGAGAGTGACGGGTGCATCATTCTCGCAGCAAAGGGATTTCCTTTGGACGGGTGCTTCTTGGGGATGGCGCTATGTCTGATGATGATCCGCGCGGTATCAAGGAGCCCAACGCCGGCTCCCATTCCGACGACTTGCGTCGGGCGGGGGAGTGGGGCGAGGGTCATCGCGACGAGCCAGGCGGTGCCGGGACCGAGGGGGCCCACGCCTCTCCCGGTCCCCGTGCAGAGTCCATGATGGATGACTCGGCCGCTCAGGGGACGCCACCCGCTGCAGGGAGTGCTGACGCATTCCACGCCTCGATGACGCGACTCCCCGATGGGGCGACAGGAATGGACAACACGCCGCCTGTCGCCAGTGACGTCAGCATGAACGGAGGGTCAACGAAGGAGCGATCGGCGAGGAGGTGGATCATCGGCGGGTCGATTGCCGGCGCGGTCGTGCTCGTCGCAGTGATCGCTGCCGTCGCGGTCACCGCGAACTCGGGGGGATCGGTCCATGCTGCGTCGACTCCCTCGAGCAGCGCGCCGGACGGCGATCGCGTGCAGGTGCCCGATCTGGTCGGGATGACGGTCGCCGACGCGCGCGCGGAACTGGAGGCGATCGGGCTCACTCTCTCCGTCCCGGCCGGCACCGACGACCAAGCGATCATCGCGACGCAGACGCTTTCAGAAGGGCGTGAAGTGATCGTCGGTACAGAAGTGTTCGCCGCCGTGGACGATACAGCCGCCGCTGAGGCGGGTTCGCTTGGTTTTGACGACGGCGCGGCACTGGAACCGCTGACAATGGTCGGTTGGCAGTTCTCCCTCGGCGGGGATGACGCCTCGTGGACGCTGAGCCCCGACGCGACAGACGGCGAGGTGATCTTCGTGAATAAGGACGGCACGTGTACGGCCCAGTACTGGCAGCAGACCTTCGATACAGCCGCCACCGACGACCTGGCCGCCTCCGACGAATTCCTCGCCGCGATGTCCGGAGCGACGGCCGACGAGATGGCCGAGTACGCGTTCGACGGGCACTTCGCTCTCAGCGGAGGTGTCGAAGGCCCGGACGATGCGGGCGACGTGGCGACCCGCACCCTTCTCTGGAGCGACGATGAAGGGGCATTCCTGCTGACGGGACGGGTCTTCCACAAACTGGACTACGCGACATCCACCATGAGCAACGCGTACCTGCTGCAGATGCAGTGCGACACCGCCGTCGACCCACTCACTGTTGTCGACTCCCTCGATCAAGTCGCGAAGGTGACCGTCGGCTCGTAAGCCCGTCGCCTGGCGCAGATATCCCGAGGCCGCAAGGCGGGCTGATACCGGTCAGGCGCTCGCGGCCGCAGCGTCCGGGGCCAGTCCGGGCGGAAGCTCCCGCAGCGCAAGCACGCCCGCGCGCGCTGACTCGACGGCGGCCATCGTGGCGCCGACCGCGACGACATCCGCTCCGAGCGATGAGGCGACGATCTCGGGCGCGGGGAGGTCGAGCTCGGCCGCCACGAGGCGCCGGGCGGCGGCGATGACCGGGTCGAGGGAGTCCGCGACCGCCCCCGCGACGACGATGAGCGACGGGTCGTAGAACGTGCCGTAGACGCCGACCAGGCGAGCGAGCCACGCCCCGGCACGCTCGACGAGGCCCATCGCCCAGGGGTCGCCGGCCCGCGCCAGCTCCAACACCGACTTCGCGTCGACGCCGACGCCGGCATCGGCCCCGACGCCGCCGCCCACGGCACCAACACCGACACCACCACCGACCCCGGCACCCCCACCCGCACCATCACCGGCACCCGCACCACCACCGGCACCACGACCGACCCCGGCACGAGCGCCCGCCAAGGGATGCCCCTCGGGAATCACACCCGCCTCGATGTCGGCGCGCGCCCACTCCGCGAGGCGGTATCCGAGGCCGTAGGCGCCGCCGACGCCCTCCACGTGGTCGAAGGCGACGGCTTCGCCGACTCCGCCGTGCGCGCCCCGCAGCAGCTGCCCGTCGATCACCACGCCCGCGCCGAGGCGTTCGCCGGCGAGCAGGGCGACATAGTCCCGATGCTCGCGCGCCGCGCCCGTGGCCCCCTCGGCGACTGCGGCGAGGGAGGCGTCGTTCTCGACGCGCACGATCGGCGCCCACTCCGCCACGAGTCCGCGGAGGTCGGGGTTCATCCGGGTCCAGAAGCCGGTGCGGTGATCGGGGGAGCGGCCTACCGAATCGACGGGCGCAGGCACCCCGATGCACACGGCGAGGACATCGGCCCGTCTGCGGCCGGCCGCATGAAGCGCCTTGTCGATCGTTGTGCGGATCAGGTCGCGCCGGCGGGACGCGGCATCCGTCTCCTGATCATGCTCCCTTCCGGGCAGCACGTCGCTGCGCTTGTGCGTGACCCCCAGCACGGTTCCGCGCAGGTCGGCGACGATCGCGGTGAGGTGGAGCCTTCCGGCGTCGACCCCCACGACGACCGCGCCCTCGGCGTTCAGCTCGAACCTGCGCGAGGGTCGTCCCTTGCGGTATGCACCTGCCTCGCGGGCGTTCGGCAGCTCGCGGAGGAGTCCGATGTCGATCAGCTCGTCGACCGCCTCGATCGTCGTCGACCGGGTGAGGCCCGTGGCGGGCATCGCGTCGTTGCTCGTGAAGGTGCCGGCATCCCACGCCCACTGCAGGACGGCGTCCACGCTCGCGCGGCGCGCCTCGCGCGGCGCCGGGCTCGGCAGTCCAGGCGCCTCTCGGCGCCCCGCGCTGACGTCTTCTGCGGGCTCGATCACGGCTCTTGACCTCCTCGGCCTTCTCCTGCATTATGGACGCATCTAATTGATCCGGCAGAAAAATCTAATCACGGAATCAAGAAGATCTCCCCACGAACCTCCCTGGAAGGACGATGACGTGCCTCACCTCCGACGATCCTGGAAGCGCGCGGCAGCCGCCTGCCTGGCCCTCGCCGTCGCGGCGTCGGCGCTGTCGGCATGCGCCGGCAATCAGCCCGAGACGGTCCGGTTCTACCTGAGCAAGCCGGAGGCGATCCCGTACTTCCGCGATCTCGTCAAGGACTACAACGCGTCGCAGAACGATGTGCGGGTCGTCCTCGACTCGTCCTCGAACCTGCAGGCCGGCTTCCTCCGCGGCAACCCGCCAGACCTCGGGCTGCTCAACTACAACATGGAGATGGCGCGGTTCATGGAGCGCGGCGCGCTCAGCGACCTCTCCGACATGCCCGAGGCCTCGCGCATCCGCCCCGAGGTGCAGCAGCTCGTCGACCAGTACGCGACGTACCCGGGACGCACGAGCGTGCTGCCGTACTCGGTGATGGCGGCATCCGTCATCTACAACAAGCAGATCTTCGAAGACCAGGGGCTCGAGGTCCCGCAGACGTGGGACGAGCTCGTCGCAGTGTGCGACAAGCTCAAGGGCGCCGGGATCACGCCCTTCTACGCGACCTTCAAAGACCCGTGGACCATCGCGCAGGGCTGGTTCGACTACACCGTGGGCGGCGACGTGGATGTCGCGAAGTTCTTCGACGGGCTGGCGCAGGAAGGCACGAATGTCGGGCCCGACTCGAAGGTCTCGTTCGAGAAGACCCTCTCCAAGCCCGTGCAGCAGATGCAGCAGCTCGTCGACGAGTACACGAATCAGGATGCCGCGAGCAAAGGCTACGGCGACGGCAACCTCGCATTCGCCGAACAGAAGGCCGCGATGTACCTGCAGGGCCCGTGGGCCTTCGGCGAGATCGCGAAGTCGAACCCCGACCTCGACCTCGGCACCTTCCCGCTGCCGGTGACCGACGACCCCGGCGACCTGAAGGTGCGCGTCAACCTCGACCTCGCGGCCTGGATCCCGGAGGCCTCGAAGCACAAGGAGGCCGCGCGGACCTTCCTCTCGTACCTGTTCCGCAAAGACGTCATGGACGAGTACAACGCCGCTCAGCTCGGCTATGGAACGACGACGGATGCCGCGCCCGTGACGGATCCGCGGATCGTGGGCATGAAGGAGTACTTCGATGACGCGAAGTTCTACCAGGGGGCGTCCGTCGCGATCCCGCTGACGATCCCGACCCAGAACTACTTGCAGGCCATCGTGCTCGGCTCCGACCCCGAGTCGATCCTGCGCCGAATCGACGCCGACTGGGCGCGACTGGCGATGAGGCAGTGACCCCGATCCGTCAGTGACACAGAGTCGAAGGAGACCTCACATGACAACGACCACGGCGACCCTCGTCGCCCGCAAGCGCAGCGATGCGCCGGCGACCGCTGCCGCCGGCACCCGCCGGCCCGTCGAGGGGATCTACTACGTCCTCCTCGTCCCCACCCTCGTCGTCTTCAGCCTGGCGATCACGCTGCCGGCGATCATGGGCATCTTCTTCAGCTTCACGAACTCGATCGGCTTCGGCGAGTGGGACTTCGTCGGCTTCATCAACTACATCGCGCTGTTCAGCGACCCCGCGATCCTGCAGAGCTATCTGTTCACCCTCGGCTTCGCGCTGGTGACGGTCGTCGCGGTGAACGTGGTCGCGTTCCTCCTGGCGGTGGGGCTGACGGCGCGCATCCGGCTCAAGACCGGGCTGCGGACGATCTTCGTGATCCCCATGGTCATCTCGGGCATCATCATCGCCTACGTCTTCAACTTCCTCTTCAGCAACTCGCTGCCCGCGCTCGGGCAGGCGACGGGGATCGGCTGGCTGAGCGAGAGCATCCTCGCCAACCCCGACCTTGCGTGGGTCGCGATCGTCCTCGTGACGGCGTGGCAGGCGATCCCGGGGAGCCTCCTCATCTACATCGCGGGGCTGCTCGCGATCCCGGGTGACGTCTACGAGGCGGCCTCGATCGACGGTGCGTCCAAGGGTCAGCAGCTCGTGCGCATCACGCTGCCGCTCGTGGCCGGCTACGTCGTCATCAACGTCATCCTTGGCTTCAAGAACTACCTCAACGCCTACGACATCATCGTCGGCCTCACGAACGGCGGCCCCGGAACGGCGACCCGCTCGATCGCGATGACGATCGTGACGGGCTTCACGGGCGGTGACTACGCCTACCAGATGGCCAACGCGACGGTCTTCTTCGTGTTCGTCATCCTCATCTCGGTCCTGCAGCTCCGGCTGACGCGCGGAAGGAACGCACTCTGATGGCCATCGTCCAGCCCGCCCTCGCCCTCGAAGAGGTCGACGGCATCCGCACCCTCGAGGGCGGCGCGCCCCGCCGCCGCAGTCGCCGCCAGGGCTCCGCCGGCCGTCCCGACTGGCCGCTCACCATCGTGCTGGCCATTGCGACGATCACGGTGCTCGTGCCGCTGTACGTCACGATCTCGATGGCGTTCAAGACCCAGGCCCAGGCCGTCGACGGCAACGCCTTCTCGCTGCCTGCGCCGTTCAGCCTCGAGGGATTCACCACCGCGTGGGAGCTGACGAACTTCCCCGTCGCGTTCACCATCTCGATCCTCGTGACCGCCGGCACCGTGGCCGGGACGATCCTCCTCGGTGCATTCGCCTCGTTCGCGATCCACCGCAACTGGGACCGGCGGTTCTTCCGCGCGTCCTTCTTCTACCTGCTCGCGGCGATGTTCATCCCGTTCCCGGTGCTGGCCCTGCCGCAGATCCAGCTCACGGGACTCACGGGGCTCGACAACCCGGTCGGGGTGACGCTGCTGCACATCATGTTCCAGCTGAGCTTCAGCATCCTGCTGTTCACCGCGTTCCTCCGCTCGATCCCGCACGAACTGGAGGAGAGCGCCCGCATCGACGGGGCGTCGACCTGGCAGGTCTTCTGGAAGCTCATCTTCCCGCTCCTCGCCCCGATGAGCGCGACCGTCGGCATCTTCGCGTTCCTCGCGTCGTGGAACGACTTCATGATGCCCTCGCTCATCACCTCCGACCCCGAGCTGCAGACGCTCCCTGTCGTGCAGAGCATCTTCCAGACCCAGTTCAGCAACAACTACAACGTGTCGTTCGCGTCGTACCTCATGGCGATGGCGCCGGCGATCCTGGCCTACCTGTTCACGCAGCGCTGGGTCATGGAGGGCGTGACGCAGGGAGCCGTCAAGGGCTGAGCCCGAGGCATCCTTCCCACGACATCCGCACCGCACCACGACCACCGAACCCACCGCAGAATCACGACCGCAGAAGGAGAGAATCGCGTGTCACTGACCGCTCAACCCCAGACGGATGCCGCGTCCCCGGAGATCGCACCGCCCTGGTGGCGACAGGCCGCCGTCTACCAGATCTATCCGCGGAGCTTCGCCGACACCGACGGCGACGGGATCGGCGACATCCGAGGCGTGACGTCGCGCGCGGACTATCTGGCCGCGCTCGGGATCGACGCCGTCTGGCTGAGCCCCTTCTACCCGTCCGAGCTCGCGGACGGCGGCTATGACGTCGCCGACTACCGCGACGTCGACCCCCGCCTCGGTACGCTCGACGACTTCGACGACATGGTGGCGGCCCTCCACGCCCGCGGAATCCGGGTCGTTGTCGACATCGTGCCGAACCACACCTCCGACCGGCACGCCTGGTTCCAGGAGGCGCTCGCCGCGGGCCGGGGCTCGGCCGCGCGCGAGCGGTACATCTTCCGCGAGGGGAAGGGGCCGGATGGCGCGGAGCCGCCGACCGACTGGGTGTCGATCTTCGGCGGACCCGCGTGGGAGCGGGTCGCCGACGGACAGTGGTACCTCCACAACTTCGCCACCGAGCAGCCTGACCTCAACTGGGACCACCCCGAGGTGCGCGCCGACTTCGTCACGACGCTGCGATTCTGGGCGGACCGCGGTGTCGACGGCTTCCGCATCGACGTCGCCCACATGCTGACGAAGGACCTCACCGAGCCGCTGCCCTCGCGCGCGGAGCTGGACGCGCTGCCGTTCGACGGCACGCACCCGCTCATCGATCGCGACGACGTGCACGAGATCTACGCCGAGTGGCGGCGCGTCTTCGACGAGTACGACCCGCCGCGCAGCGCCGTCGCCGAGGCATGGGTCGCGCCGTCGCGCGTCCCGCTGTACGCGCGTCCGGAGAGCCTCGGACAGGCCTTCAACTTCGACCTCCTGCAGGCCGACTTCGACGCGGACGAGTTCCGTCGCGTCGTGACCGACAATCTGGCGCTGGCCGCGGCATCCGGCTCGTCCAGCACCTGGGTGCTCTCCAACCACGACGTCGTGCGCCACGCGACGCGTTACGGGCTCCCGCCGCTCGGTCGTGACCACCGCGGTCGCGGGGCCGAGAAGCACGGGGCTGCCTGGCTGCGGGAAGGTGGCCCCGAATCCGCCCTCGATCGGGAAGGGGGCGTGCGCCGGGCCCTGGCAGCGTCGATGTTCCTCCTCGGCCTCCCCGGATCGGCGTACCTCTACCAGGGCGAGGAGCTGGGGCTTCACGAGGTCGCCGACATCGGGGCGGGCGAGCGGCAGGATCCGACGTTCTTCCGGACGGGCGGCGAAGAGATCGGGCGGGACGGATGCCGCGTCCCGCTGCCGTGGACGGCGGAAGGGTCGTCGTTCGGCTTCGGCGCCGACGGCGCGCACCTGCCGCAGCCGGCGTGGTTCGCCGCGCACGCCGTCGACGTGCAGGACGGCGACCCGCGGTCGGTGCTCGAGCTCTACCGCGCGGCCCTCCGGCTTCGGCATGCGCTGCAGACCGACGAGCGGCTGGAGTGGATCGCGACGGGGCGCGACGACGTCCTGCGCTTCCGCCGGCCGAACGGCTGGGAGGTCGTGACGAACTTCGGCACCGAGCCGTACGCGCTCGCCGGAGAGCGGGTCGTGCTCGCGACGGTGGGGGATGACGCGGCAGTGGTGGCGGGGGAGTCCACCGTCTGGCTGCAGACCGGGGCGTCGACCGGGGGGTGACGACCGCGCCCGGGGTGGGGCCCGGGGGCCGCCGGCCCGGCGCCGATAGGACGCTATCGGCGCCGGCGCCGGATCGGCGACAATGAAGGCATGGCCGGCAACGAACGCCTCTTCGGCATGAGCTTCGCGAGCATCTACCCCCTCTATGTGCAGAAGGTCGAGCGCAAGGGGCACACGACGGCGGAGCTCGACGAGGTGCTCACGTGGCTCACGGGCTACGACAAGCCGGGGCTGGAGAAGACGATCGCCGACGGGATCGATCTCGAGTCCTTCTTCGCCGGCGCGCCGGCGATGAACCCCCACGCCGACCTCATCACGGGTGTCATCTGCGGCATGCGGGTCGAAGAGATCGAAGACCCGCTCGCGCAGAAGATCCGCTGGATGGACAAGCTCGTCGACGAGGTCGCGCGGGGCAAGAGGATGTCGTCGATCCTGCGCACTCCTGCCGAGGCGGAGGCCTGACCCGAGCGCGGCCGCGGCCAGGAGCGCGAGCGCGACACTTTCCTGCGAGCGCTACGTCGCGCGACGCCGCGCTCGCAGGAAACTGTCGCGTTCGACGGCGGCCGCGGCGCGCCGGCCTTCCCGCGGGCCCCGTGGCAGCCGCGACACGCGAGGATGGCGGGGTGAGGTTCACCCGCGCCGAACTCGAGTCGTACCGCGACGCCGTCATCGACGACCTGATGCCGCGGCATCCGCTCCTCGTGTTCGTCGGCATCAATCCGGGCCTGTGGACCGCCGCGACCAACACCCCCTTCGCGCACCCCGGCAACCGGTTCTACCCCGCGCTCGCCGCGGCGGGGATCATCCCGCACATTCCGGCCTTCTCCGACGGCTTCACCGACGACGACCGCCGCATGTTCCTCGACCGCGGCATCGGCATCTCGAACCTCGTCCGCCGTGCGACCGTGCGGGCCGACGAGCTGAGCCGCGAGGAGCTCCGCGAAGGCGCTGCACGCCTGGAGACGGATGCCGCGGCCTGGCGCGCCCGGGTGGTCGCCGTCGTCGGGCTCACGGCCTACCGGCAGGGCTTCGCGCGACCGCGCGCCGTGCAGGGCCGCCAGGAGGAGCGGATCGCGGATGCCGAGCTGTGGGTCGTGCCGAACCCCAGCGGTCTGAATGCCCACGACACGATCGCGACCCTCGCCGAGGCCTACGCGGGTCCGGCCCGCGCAGCGGGGATCATCGACTGACCGGGCGCGGCTGATACGCGGCCGATGCGCGGCGGGAGACCGCAGGCTCACGAGCGACGTCTCCGGCCCGGGCGTGCCGGCAGCCGGGCAGGATAGAGGCATCCCCTCATGCACGAAGGAGTCCTCATGCAGCAGCGTCCTCTCGGCCGCACCGGTCGTCTCGTCTCGGCGATCGGCCTCGGCACCTGGCAGCTCGGCGCCGACTGGGGCGACGTGAGCGAGAGCGACGCGCGAGCGGTGCTCGAGGCATCCGCCGACCACGGCGTGACCCTCCTCGACACGGCAGACGTCTACGGCGACGGCCGCAGCGAGTCGATCATCGGCGGCTTCCTCGCCGAGCGACCCGGCCACGAGATCGTCGTCGCGACGAAGATGGGCCGCCGCGCCGCGCAGGAGCCCGAGAACTACACGCCCGAGAACTTCCGCGCGTGGACCGAGCGTTCGCGCCGCAACCTCGGCGTCGAAACGCTCGACCTCGTGCAGCTGCACTGCCCGCCGACCGCCGTGATCGAAGACGACGCGACCTATGACGCCCTCGACGCCCTGGTCGCCGACGGGGCGATCGCCGCGTACGGCGTGTCGGTCGAGACGTCTGCGCAGGCGCTCGCCGCAATCGCGCGCCCGAACGTGAGGAACGTGCAGATCATCCTCAACCCGTTCCGGCTGAAGCCCCTCGACGAGGTGCTGCCCGCGGCGCAGGCGGCGAGCGTCTCGATCTTCGCGCGCGTGCCGCTCGCGTCGGGCCTCCTGTCGGGCAAGTACACGTCGTCGACGACCTTCGCGTCGAACGACCACCGCAACTACAACCGTCACGGCGAGGCGTTCGACCGCGGCGAGACGTTCTCGGGCGTCGACTACGAGGTGGGACTGGATGCCGCGGCCGAACTCGCCGCCGCGCTCCCGGAAGGCGTCTCCCTCCCCGCCGCGACGCTGGCCTGGATCGCGTCGCTCCCCGGCGTGACATCGGTCATCCCGGGCGCCCGCAACATCGCGCAGGCCCGGTCGAACGCGGACGCCGCGGCCCTCCTCGACGGCGAGGGCGAGAGCTTCGACCTGGCGGCGTTCGACGCCGTCGTGCGCGACGTCTACGACCGCCGCCTCCGCGAGGCCATCCACCCCCAGTGGTGATGCCCCTCCGCCAGTGGTGATGCCCCTCCGTCAGGAGCAGTGAGCAGAAGACGGATGCCTCGGCCCGGCGAGCGCCGGGTCGAGGCATCCGTCATCCACGCGAGAAGTCAGCCCGTGTAGTCCGTCACGTACTGCGGGACGCCGATCTTGGTCGTGTCGGCCTGACCGCCGACGCCGTTCACGACGTGCTCGATCGTGCCGGCCGACAGGTTGACCGTCATAATGTGGTGCAGGCGCACGCCCGGCGTCTCGGGAACCGTGAAGCCGTTGGCGGTGACGATCGACGGGTTGTTCTGGTTGAAGACGTAGACGCCTGCTCCGTCGAGCTCGTGGTGTTTGACGCCGGGCGCGACCGCGTAGCCGGGGTAGCCGAGCGTGCCGTCGGGCTGCGTCCAGTCCGCCTGGGTCGGCGGGTCGTACGGCAGCTCGTTCTGATACAGGATGACGCGACCGCTCTCGCCGTTCCAGAGGGTGTTGTAGGTCTGGAAGTGCTCGACGAACAGGCCCGTCGCCGTGACGTTGTCGCCGTTGACGATGACGCCGGTGGTGCCGGTGTTGGTGTTCCAGCGCTCGGTGTCGCCGCTGAACCCCTCGATGCCGTGGTCGGCGCGCCACACCCAGATGTGGTCGATGAGCACGTTGTCGGAGTTCACCTCGAGGGCGGTCGTCGTCTTGCCGACGTGCGGTCCGCCGACGCGGAAGTACACGTCGTTGAGCGTCACGGGGTTGCCCGCCTCGGCCTTGTTGCTGTGGCCGTTCGCCTTACCGATGCGCATGAGCGCGGGGGAGAGGGTCGTGCCGGCATCGATCGTGACGCCCGCGACGATCGCGCCCGCGACATCCTTCACCACGAGCGGCACGGCACCGCCCACGGCCGTCAGCGTCGCGTGGCCCATGCCGAGCACGACCGTGTCGGGCCGCTTGATCTCGATCGAGCCCGCGATGTCGTAGACCCCCGGGGTGAGGAGCAGGTTCTTGCCGCGGGCGAGGTTGTTGTTGATGACCTGCACCGAGTCGCCGGGCTTGGCGATGTAGAAGTCGGTGATCGGGATGCTGCGACCCGCTGTCGCGTCGTCGGCCCACGAGGTTCCGCGAGTTTCGGTCTCGGCGGCCGGCACGCGGACGGCGTACTTGCCGTCGGCGCCGACGTACAGGAACGGCTTCTCGCGCGAGACAGGCGTCTTCTCGACCGTCGTATACGGCTCGGTCGGGAAGTTCGCCTCGCTCGGGGCGCCCACGACGCCCGAGAAGACCTGGTTCCACACGCCGTTGCTCCAGCCGTCGACCTCGCTGTTGCGGGTCAGCCACTGCTGCTGTGAGCCGTTGATCGTGAAGGGCAGGTGCGAGTCGGCGACGAAGCCGCCGCTGGCGAACTGCGGACCCGCGGTGCAGTAGTCCATGAGCGAGACGTTGGCGCCCGAGAAATGCACGCGCCGCAGGGAGACGGCCTGCGAGACGGCCCAGAAGTTGGCGCTCTGGCGGCAGCCGTCTTGTCCGGACTTGTCGATCTGCACGCTCAGGTTCGCGAGGGTGCGCCAGAAGTTGACGAGGGCGAGACAGTTCGACGTGCCGTCGTTCTCGAGGCAGCGGTTGTAGACCTCGGCAGCACCGCGGATGTTCACGTCGCTCGGCGACAGGCCGAGCCCCGCGACCTCGGTGTAGTAGCCGATCTTGAACTGCAACGGAGTCGCCGCCGTGCCGTACTGCCCAGGGAGGAAGTACACCGCGCGGCGAGCCGTCGACATCTCGGCGTCGACCTGCTGTGCGGCAAGTGCGTCGAGGGCCGACTGGATGTCGTCGACCGGCATATCGGGGCTGAAGACCGTGACGTTCGGCCCGAAGTCGGGCTTGGTCGGATCGATCTGCTGCGGTGGCGCGGCGGAGGCGGGTGCAGCCATGAGCGCTCCCGCGACGAGTGCCAGGGCTGCGGTCGAGGCGGCGACGATGCGCCTCGCGCGGTGTCTGGTCGGGGGCGGGGCCTGGTGGCGGGTGCGGATCGGGGGGTTCATTCGAGCAGTCCTCTCCATCGAGGGGCCGGGGATGGGCCGCGGGGTTGGGCCGGTTTACTTACTGCACTGTAACCACCTCATGGGAGCGTTCTCAAGGGCGAGAATCCGCGGGACGGATGCCGAGGGCCGGGGTCTCGGGCACGTCGGCGTCGAGGTCTCCGAGCATGCCGAGGGCGCCGCACTCCGAGGAATACGGCGCCCTGGAGAGGCTGACGCCGGGTTACGAGCGGCGGAGCTCCCTGCCGTGGACGACGAGCGCATAGATGATCACGACGTCGAGGCCGATGATCGCAAGGGCGAGCAGCGGCTGGTAGGGCAGTGTCGCGAGCTGGCTGATCGCGTTGAGCGAGGCGATGATGACCGCGATAGTACGCGCCCACGTCGCGCCGCGCGTCACGAAGACGCCGACGAGGATGAGGACGAGGCCGACGATCAGGTGCCACCAGCCCCAGGCGCTGACGTCGAAGAGCCAGATGTTGCCCGAATCGGCGTTGGCGTAGAGGGCGTTGTCGGGGCCGATGATGCCTGTGAGACCGAAGATCGCGTTGATGGCGCCGACGATGATCAGCACGACGCCGGCGAAGACGGCCCAGCCCGCCCAACCGGACTGCTGCGTGTTCGACACGATGAGACTCCTTTCCGAGTCGACCCGCTGCGCGCCGGGCCTGCGCAAGACGCGGGGAGGGATCGCGCCTTCACTCCGATCGTGGCGTCGTGCGACCCCGCGCGTCGATGAAGCCACGCCGGGGTTCACCCGTGCGGGGTGACGTCGGCTTCGCGCGCTTGCCTGCCCGCGACGGGGGCTCAGCAGCGCTCGGGAGTGGAAGGTCCGGGCGGCGCCGGCCGCCCGGCGCCGGTGCCCCCGCGCGCGGGTAGCCTGACATCGAGATGATCGAGCCTCATACCCGCACGTCGCGGACGCCCGCGCTCCGGCCGTGGTCGATGGTCGTCGGACTCGGGTTCGTGAGCCTCACGATCGACATGGTCGCCAACGGCTCCGCCTCGGTCAGCGGCGCCATGCTCGAGCAGCTGGGTGCCGGCGCCGTGCTCGTCGGCCTCGTGACGGGCGGTGCCGAGGCCGTCGCTCTTCTCCTCCGCCTCGCGACCGGTCCGTGGGCCGACCGCACGGGCGCCTACTGGGCCTTCACGATCTTCGGCTACGCGCTCACCGCCATCTCGGTGCCGCTGCTGTTCTTCACGCCGATGCTGGGCGCGGCCGGTCTCGCCGTCGCGAGCGGGCTGCTTCTCATCGAGCGCACGGGCAAGGCGATCCGCTCACCCGCCAAAACCGTGCTGCTCGCCGATGCCGCCGGGGCCGTCGGCCGCGGCAAGGGGTTCGGCGTGCACAAGACGCTCGACCAGATCGGCGCGTTCGCGGGGCCGCTCATCGTTGCCGGTGTCGCCGCCGTCGCGGGAACTCTGTGGCCGGCGTTCCTCGTGCTCATCATCCCCGGCGCCGTCGCGATGGTGCTGCTCTTCTGGCTCCGGGCGAAGGTGCCCGATCCGAGCATGTATCGCACCGAGGGGCGAGGGGAGGAGGCATCCGTCGCCGACGACCTCGACGCCGCGATGGGGCCGGAGTCGCCCGCCGCGCCGGACGCGCCCTCGCCGTCGCCCGCGCCGTCCATGGCCGCCCCGGCCTCGCGAGTCGCGGCCGATGCCGCGTCGCGCGAGGTCTTCCAGAACTTCCTCATGTTCTCGTTCTTCGCGGGGCTGACGACGTTCGGGCTGTTGAGCTTCGGCGTCGTGTCGTTCCACCTCGCCGACGCGAAGCTGGTGAGCGTCGGCGCCGTGCCGCTCGTCTACGCCGTCGGGATGGCGGCCGCGGCCGTCTCGGCGATCGTGACCGGCTGGGCGTACGACCGCTGGGGCGGGTGGGTGCTCATCTCGGTGCCGATCATGACGATCTTCGTGCCGGGTCTCGTCTTCGGCCCGACCGTCGCGGTCGTGGTCGTCGGGGTGTTCCTGTGGGGCGCCGCGTCGGGCGTGCAGGACTCCACGATCAAGGCGCTCGTCGCCGATCTGGTCCCCGGCGGCAAGCGCGGAGCCGCCTACGGCTGGTTCGCCGTGTTCCAGGGCGTGGGCGCGCTGCTCGGCGCCGTCGTGGCGGGAGCGCTCTACGGCAACGTCGCCGTGCTCGTCGCGATCGTCGCGGTGCTGCAGGTCGCGGCGCTCATCCTGCTCGTCGTGGTGCTGCGGCGCCGCGCGCGAAGCGCCGCGGAGTAACGTCGCACGCGTGTCCTTCTCGCCGCGCGTCACGGTCGTGATCCCGTGCCGTGACGATGCCGATTTCCTGGACGCCTGCCTTGCGGCCCTCGCCGTGCAGACGCGTCCGGCCGATCGCGTGGTGGTCGTCGACAACGCCAGCACGGATGCCTCGGCATCCGTCGCCCGCTCGTACGGCGCAGACGTCGTCGACGAGCCGCTCATCGGCATCTGGCCCGCCGCGGCGCGCGGCTACGACGAGGCGCGGGGATCGGCCGACATCATCGCGCGCCTCGACGCGGACTCGCGGCCGCATCCGGACTGGATCGCGCAGGTCGTACGCGCCTTCGTCGCCGATCCGGGGCTCGGAGTGCTGACCGGGGGAGCGGAGTTCTACGGCGCGAGCCCCCTCGTCAACTATCTCGGCGACCACTGGTACGTCGGGGGAGGGCATTACTGGATCAAGAAGGTCCTCGGCATCCCCCTCGTCTTCGGCTCGAACTTCGCGATGCGCGTGTCGGTGTGGGAGCGCGTGCGCGGCCAGGTCGACCGCACGAACCCCCGGATCCACGACGACCTCGACCTGACGATCCGCCTCCGCCCCTCCGACGGGGTGAGGTACGACCCTGAGCTGCGCATGCCCGTGTCGGCGCGCCCGCTCGTGACGCAGCGCGGGCTGTGGAGGCGGGTGTGGCGCGTGGTGCCGACCTTCGCGGCGAGCTGGCCCGAGGGTGCTGCCTGGAGGCGGAGGACGAATGCCGCGCCCGGCCGCTCGGCCGACGCGTACACCCCCGATGCCGCCGCGTGGACCTCCGGCGACGACGACTGGACGCCCGAGTTCGGGCGCTGAGGGTGTTGCTGGCGCGGGCTAGCGTGGGGGGGGGGGGGGGGGCATGCTGGTGGAGTTCGACGGCGAGATCTTCCGCTGGGAGGTGCGCACCGACTACTGGTTTTTCACGGCGCTGCCGACCGATTTGAGCGAGCAGATCCGCGAGATTCCGCGGCCGTTCCGCGGCTTCGGATCGGTGCGCGTGATCGCCCGGGTCGGGGGCTCCGAGTGGCGCACGTCGATCTTCCCCGACTCCTCTCGCGGCGCCTATGTTCTGCCGCTGAAGAGGGCGGTTCGGGATGCCGAGAACCTCGTCGACGGCGGTCTCGTGTCCGTGCGACTCGAGGTGCTGGACGGGTAGTTTCGAAGGTCGCTTTGAGACCCGATCTCATGTGGCGTGGCACCGAGTGCCGAACCTGAACGTTACCTGAATGTGACCCTGCGCACTTGACCTGGCATGAGAAAGCTCTCATGCTGTGAGGCGGGAGGGGATTCACGCACCGCGTGCGTTCCAAAACCCAGCTCTGCGTGGAGTTGGGATACGTTACTTGGGGTTCTTGGGGAGCCGGCCGTCCGTGGTTGGCATTTTCGTTACTGGGGTGTTCGTTCGCTGCCGTTCAAACCGGCTCACGCAGGGCTGTCTTTTGTCATCCGAACAAGGAGATAGCGCTATGCGTGCAACCATTCACAACTACCTCGACGGCGCGAAGAAGCGTCGCGAGGAAGACGGCGAGAAGGGCTTCTCGCTGATCGAGCTCATCGTCGTGGTCGTCATCCTCGGCATCCTCGTCGCCATCGCGATCCCGGTCTTCGGGGCCATCCAGAAGCAGGCGGAGGTCAACGCCGTCGGTGCAGCGGCCTCCAATGGCGCGACCGCTGTCGCGGCTGCGATCGCCGACGGAGACACGACGTCGACGGTGGCAAACGCGATCTCGAAGGCGAACGCCGCCAGCGACAAGATCACTCTCTCGACCAGCAACACCGACACCTCCAAGGTCGACACGGTGTGTGTTACGGCTGTGAGTGACACGGACGCCACCATCACGAAGTCCGCCGGCCCAGGCTGCTGACCGTTGTGATCGCTCGGTCCGGGGGCGCACGCCAAGTGCGTCCCCGGGCTGCGCTGGAAGGTGACACTGTGAAGCGGCCAAGTCGGCAGGACGCGGGCTTCGGCCTGGTGGAGGTCCTGATCGCGATGTTTCTCCTCGCGGTTATCGCGGTCGCCATTCTCCCCGCTCTATGGCAGGGCATCGCCCAGTCTGCGACCCAGTCATCAACCGCCTCGGCGACTCGGTATCTCAATGCCTTGATCGAAGAGGCGCGTGATGCGCATTCGTGCACAGCACTGAGTGGGATCGCAACACCACCTGCGTCGGTGACACCAGCGGAGGACGGCCGTGGGGTAGCCCTTGCCGTCAGTGGAACGGTGACGAATTGCACTTCTGGTGGCACGGCCCGGCTCTTCCTAGAAATCCGAGGTGACGACAAAGTGCTTGCCTCAACCACCGCTTTGATATTCATCCCATGAGCATGCGAGCGAGCGTGGACCGAGATGACTCCGGCCTCGGCCTTATCGAGTTGATAGTGGTGATCGTGGTGACGGGCATCATCATGACGGCAATCGCCACAATCTTCGTTAACTCGTGGAAAACGCAGGACGAGGTAACCAGCGTGACCGGCGCGACAGATCGCGGCCAGGTGATCGGGTCAATGATTGAGAGGGCCGTGCGCAACTCCCTCTACCTCAGTGTCAATGCAGCGGGGGATGAGTTGCGCATTCGCACTTCGCTGGATGGCACAGCCCTTAGATGTCAAGGCTTCAAAATCAGCACGACGGGCATTCAGATCGCGACGTCGGCCACTTCCATCGCGTCATCTTGGCCCGCATGGCAGCCTCCAGTCCAAGCGGTCGATAGTGCCCCGTACTTCGTACTCACCAATGGAGTGCTTACCTACGGCTTCAACATCAAGACCCGTTCTGCGCCCGTGCGGATCGGCGGTGACGTCTCGGTCAGGTCAGATCAAGAAACAGGTAACGGGGGATGTTGGTGATCAATCGACTTGTCGCGCGGGCTAAGTCCCCCAGAAATGACAGCGGCGCGATCCTCGTCACGGTCGTCGTGGTGATGTTCGTCGGTTTCATCGTCGCGGCGACGATCGCCGCCTCCGTGATGTTTACGATCGGCGCCAACGACACGAACAAGGATCGGACCGAGGCCTTCATCGCCGCCGAGTCCGGGCGCGATGTCGGAGTCGCGGCCATCACGGCCGGCTGCGCAGCAACGACCCTCACGGGTACCAACCCCACTTACACGACCAAGATCTACTCCACCAGCGGCTCGAAGCCGACCTCGGCGACGGATGCCGGAGTCACGCTGGGCTGCCCTTCAAGCACCTCCAAATACGTCCTCTTCCGCACGACCGGCACGGGTCCGGATGGAGCGACCACGACCATAGACTCCGTCTACCCGTGGACCGTCACCTACTCGAACGTCCCGGGCGGCGTCGTCACCTACTTTTCGGGGAGCGTCTCGCAGAGTGTGTCGCACTACACGGGCGACCTCGTCCTGCGAAACGGCAACTGGTCCTGTCCCCAGAACGGCACGCTCGACGGTGATCTTTACGTATTGAACGGCACGGTCAGCCTGAGCACAGGGTGTGTCGTCAATGGCGATATCTACTCGAACGGCAATGTTTCCAGCAACTCGCAGGCGTGGCAGGTCAACGCGCGCGGGGGCAGCACCAGCGCCGGGAACATCACGACCAACGGCACCGTCTCGTTCACGTCCAACGGCAATCCGAAGGTTGCCGGCTCGATCTCGGCGAAGGGCGACATCAGCCTTGCCGCCGCCGGTGGAGGTACGGGGACTGTCGGAGGCACAGTCACGACCAAGGGGACTGCGTCAATCGCCTCACCCGGATGGGTCACGGGCACCCTGACGCAGAATTCACCCAGCGACCCGGTGTTCGATCCGACTCTCGCCTGGCTGCGCGCCGCGACGAAGTGGCTCGACCTCGACGGAGCCTCGAGCTGGGGTACCTCCGCCGCAATCAACTGCAGCAGTGACTTGCAGAACGCGAACACCGCGACGGCGAAGGTGAAGCCGTTGCTGTCGGCCGCGACAACTCCGCTTGTCCTCAACTACAGCTCGTGCACAAAGGATGTGAAGCTGGATCTCACAGGGGCAGTGAGTGTGACGCGCAATGTCGTGGTCATTTCACCGAAGGATCAGGGGCTGACCGTCTCGCTGGGAGGTCTCACGGCTCCCGCAGGTACCGACTACCAGTTGTTCTTCGTTCACGCAGACGGCAATCGTGACGACCGCGATGCCTCAGGTGACCCCAAGCCCACGTGTGGCAGCTCCGGCACCCGCAATGCGCAGGACAGTTTCGGCACCACCGGCGCGATCGCGTCGAACATAAACGTCATGATCTATTCTCCCTGCGGACTCAGCGGCACCGTGACGGCGAGCTTCTCGGGTCAGCTCTACACCGATGACACGACGAATTTCCACTCCGGATCCGCTTACACCTGCGAGCCCATGAACTGGGGCACCGCGCTACCCAACCTCGGCTGCACGATCAAGGGCTCTGGCGGCGTCATCGATTCGAGCACGCTCGTGCAGCGGCTCGACGGACTCGTGTACCAATCGGAGAAGTAGCCGTGCCCGTCCTCACCGTCTTCATCATCGCCTTCTCGGTAATCCTCGGCCTCATCATCGGTTCCTTCCTGAATGTCGTCGCCGTGCGGGTTCCCGCAGGCACCTCGATAGTGCGAGAGAGCCGGTGCCCTCGGTGTGACGCGGCCATCAAGCCGTGGCACAACGTGCCCGTCTTGGGCTGGCTCATGCTGCGCGGCCGGTGCGCCTCGTGCGGCGACCCGATCTCGCCGCGCTATCCGATCGTCGAGGCGATCACGGGCGTATTCTTCGCGCTCGTCGCCTGGCTCATACTCGCGACCAGCACCGCACCCCTCCCGGCGACGTCTGTGGTGCTGGTCGCGTTCCTCTACTTCGCCGCCGTCAGCGTCGTGCTGACACTCATCGACCTCGACACGCATCGGCTCCCCGACGCGATCGTGCTGCCGAGTTACGTCGTCGCCGGCGTGCTGCTCGCCGCCGCGTGCGTCCTCGGGGCGGAGTGGAGCCGCCTGCTCACCGCGGCGATCGGGATGGCGATCCTCTACGCGTTCTACTTCGTCATCCGCCTCATCCGTCCCGATGGGATGGGAGGCGGAGACGTCAAGCTCGCCGGTGTGGTGGGCATCTATCTCGGATGGCTCGGCTGGGGCGCACTCGCTGTGGGTGCCTTCGCCGCGTTCGTCCTCGGCGGGATCTTCGGACTCGCACTCATCGCTGGTCGCCGCGCCGGGCGGCGCACAGCGATTCCTTTCGGCCCCTGGATGCTCGCCGGCGCCTGGGTCGGAGTCTTCATGGGGCAGGCGCTCGGCGCCTGGTACGTCAGCCTGCTGGGTATGTGAGCGGGCAAGGGAGGGGGCCAACATGGCATCGACACTGGTCGGGCTGGAGATAACTGAAGAGAGCGTCCGCGCCGTAGAGATACGACGAGGCAAAACGCCCGTCCTGGTGGCTGCGGGAGAGATCGCTCTCCCGCCGGAGGCCGCGCGTGATTCGGAAGTGCTGGACCGTGACGTCGTCGCCATGGCGCTGCGGCAGCTGTGGTCGACGTTCGGAATCAAGGGTCGCGAGGTGATCCTCGGCGTCGGAAGCCGACGGATCCTCGTTCGGGAGTACACCACTCAGGCGATGGCCCCCGAGATGCTGCGGCAGGCGCTGCCGTATCAGGTTCAGGACCTGCTCCCGGTTCCCGCGAATCAGGCAGTCTTGGACTTCTACCCTGTCTCGCAGAACGGCGATCAGGTGTCAGGTCTCCTCGTCGCTGCCGTAGCAGAGAGCGTTGAGCAACTCATCGCTACGACGAGCCGGGCAAAGCTGAGGACGGATGCTGTCGACCTCGTGCCCTTCGGCCTCGCTCGCGTCGCCAAGCGCATCGCAGTGCCCGGCGATACCGTGGCGATAATCTACGTCGGCGACCACACGTCGCACGTCGTGATCGCCACCGACGGAGTGCCGCACTTCGTCCGCATCATTCCCGCCGATGTAGCGACTGCGGCTGCCCGACGCCACGACGACGCGTTCACAGGCACGCTGGACGCGCCGGTCGAGGAGCTGGCGCTCGAGACCGTGCCGCCCATGCCTGCAAGCGTCACACGAACCCGCGCAGCAATGCGGACCGGAGGGGCCGCCGACCAGTCAGTTGCCGACCTTGTGAGCCGCATCCGCAGCACGGTCTCGTTCTACACGAATCGCCCGGGAACCCAACGGATCTCCGCAGTTGCCGTGAGCGGAGCCGGCTTTCTCGCACCTGGAGTGTCGGAAGCGCTCACACGGTCCTTCGACATTCCCGTGCGAGCCCTGCACATCGGGGACGTCATCAAAGTCAAGAGCGATCTCGCACTGCCCGAGGAACTCGCGTTCAACTTGGTGAGCACGTTTGGTGTGCTGCTAGGGGAGGGAAGCTGATGGCTCGCACCGCACCAGCGCTGGCTTTTGCCGGCGTACCGCGTGTCAACCTCATGCCGCCGGTCGAGATCGAGCGCCGACGTCGCGCGTCGCTCGCCCGGGGCTGGGTGTGGGGTGTTCTCGCAGCCGTCGTCGCGGCCGTGCTAGTCATCATGGGCGCGTTCGCGCTCAAGCTCGTCGCCGACCAGCAGTTGGCGGCACAGCAATCGCAGACCAACGTGCTCATCTCGGAACTCGCCGAGCTGTCGGATGTCAGCGGCGCGCTTGCGACGGAGCAGGAACTTCAATCCTTCCGCTCCGACGCCATGGGCGCAGACTTCGCCTGGGCGCCGCTCGTGTCATCCATCCGGAGCGCGCTCCCGACGGACGTTACCCTCGTCGGGTTCGATGTCGTGAGCGGGGGAGTGCCGCAGACCGGTGACCCGGCGAAGGAAGTCGGCCTCGTCGGCACCCTGACCCTCGAAAGTCCCACGCCGATCGACCTGCCCGCCACAGTTCGCGGAATCCGAGGTCTCGCGGGCGTCTCGTCCGTCGACGGCCGCTCGCTCTCGACCGGACAGCAGACAGTCGGCTCGTATGTCTACGAACTCGACATAGCGTTCGATCAGTCGATCTATTCCGGTCAATTCGCGACTCAGGAAGGCGGCGAGTGATGCCGCGGTCGCTCATCAACCTCATCGGCGCCGTCGTTATGGTGGCCGTGCTCGCGCTCGGCATCTTCCTGGTGGCCGTCCCCGTAGGCCTCCAGGCGCTGGACGTCGTCGGTCAAACCGCGACGGTCGCCAACACGAACGCGGTGTATCAGGCGCAGGTCGACAATCTCACGGAGCAGCAGAAGCATCTCGACGCCATCCAGGCCTCCGTCGCCGGTTTGCAGGCGCAGATCACACCGGCTAATGACCTCGACGACGTGTTCGAACTCGTCGCCACCGCAGCTGACGGGGCGGGTGTCGCGATTACGGGGATCACTGCCGGGGATCCGATCGCCTTCGTTGAGCGCGAGGGCGCGACAGCGATCGATGAAACGACGCAGGCGACGGCGGCGCAGCAAGCTGCGGAGGCCTCGACCTCTGATCCGGCAGCAACCCCCGCGCCCACGGACGGCTCCGGATCCGACTCGTCGAGCGCAGTCCAGTCGAGTGGCGCCGCCGGTCCTGTCGGTCGCACGCAGGTCGATTTCTCGGTCAACGTGACGGCGGACTCGCTCGACCAGGTCGTCGCGTTCCTCGACGGGCTACGCGGGGGCCCCCGCCTTCTCGGTCAGGTCCAGACGACTGTCTCATCGACAGGTACAGGCTTCGACGTGACGCTATCGGCGCTCACCTTCGTGCTGCCGGACAAGGGGTGATGTCATGAGCTCCACTGCACTCGACGGGTTGCTGCTCGCAGCCTCGCGGTATGAGGCATCCGACGTCCACCTCACAGCCGAAGCACCGCCGCTCATGCGCGTCGACGGCGACCTCGTGCCCGTTCCCGGCTACACGGAGCCGCTCTCGGCGCTGTGGGTCGAGTCGGCGGCATTCGGGCTCATGGCCCCCGCTCAGCGTGACGAGTTCGACGAGCGTCACGAGGTCGACCTCGCCCATGCTTCGGAGGGGCTCGGGCGCTTTCGTGTCAACGTCTTCCGCCAGCTGGGATCGCTCGCGGTGGCACTGAGATTCATCCCGCAGCGTGTCTTCACACTCGAAGAGCTCGGTGCGCCCGCCCTCGCGCGCGAACTCGCACTCAAGCCGCGAGGGCTCGTGCTCCTGACGGGGCCGACGGGCTCAGGTAAGTCGACGACGTTGACGGCGATGGTCGACATCATCAACAACACGTTGCCAGCGCACGTGATCACGATCGAAGACCCGATCGAGTTCCATCACGTGAGCAGGAAGTCGCTCATCCACCAGCGCGAGGTGGGGGCGGATACGGCGTCATTCGCCGAGGCACTGCGCCGCGTGCTGCGGCAGGACCCCGACGTCATTCTCATCGGCGAGCTGCGAGACCCCGAGTCGATTCAGACGGCGCTGTCGGCGGCGGAGACCGGCCACCTCGTGCTCTCGACGCTCCACACGCAGGGCGCGGCGAAGAGCGTCAACCGCATCGTCGACGTCTTTCCCGCAGATCGGCAGCACCAGATCCGGACTCAGCTCGGCGACACGCTGCAGGGAATCATCAGTCAGACTCTGATGCCCCTCGCGCAGACGGGGGGACGGACGATCGCGACCGAGGTGCTCATCAATACGCCTGCCGTCGCGAACCTCATCCGCGAGGGCCAGGTCGCGCAGCTCTACACCGCGATGCAGGCGGGTGCGCAGGTTGGAATGCACACGCTGGATCAGGACCTTCGCCGTCTAGTCGAGGAGGGCGTGATCGCGCAGCACGTTGCGCGTACGTTCGCCGTCGATCCGAAGTATCTCGACGGCGTGCACGTGCGGCCGCGCGACCTGGACGCCGAGGCGTGGTCGATGCACGCCGCTGAGCATCACTATCAAGGGGGCTGATCGTGGCGATCGTTCAGGAATTCACTTACCGCGCGGTGGACCTAAGAGGCGGCAGCGTCATCAAAGGCTCGATGGAGGCATCTAATGAGTCAGCGGTGACCGGCAAGCTGCGGGCACAGGGCCTCACTCCGCTCGATATCTCGCCGCTGTCAAAGACCGGTCTGCACCGCGAGATCAAGATCTCCGGGCTTGGTGGCACCGTCAAGGCCAAGTCACTCGCGATCTTTACGCGTCAGATGGCAGGGCTGCTAAATGCGGGCTTGCCACTCATGCGGACGCTGTCGATTCTCATCGAGCAGACCGAAGACAAGCGGCTGCAGCCCGCGCTGATCAAGGTGCAGGCGGACGTCGAGAGCGGTTCATCCTTCTCGCAGGCACTGTCTCGCCATCCGGAGATCTTCCCTCCACTCATGATCAGCATCGTGCGGGTCGGTGAGACGGGCGGATTTCTGGCGCGGGCGATGATGTCGCTCGCCGAGAACTACCAGAAGGAGTCCGAGCTCCAGAACAAGATCCGTGCTGCCGTGACATACCCGACTATCGTCCTCATCATCGCGATCATCGGCGTCCTCGCGATGGTCACGTTCGTCGTCCCGGTGTTCGAGAACATGTTCGCGGGGCTTGGGTCGTCGCTCCCGCTGCCGACGCAGATCCTCGTGACCCTCTCCCGAAACATGTGGTGGATCCTGCCGCTCCTGATCGTCGTGGTTGGCGTGGCATGGGTCTGGTGGCTGCGCAACCGCAACAAAGAAAGCGTGCGCAAGGTCATCGACCCGTTCAAGCTGAGGATGCCGATCTTCGGCAAGATCTTCACGAAGTTGGCCGTCGCGCGCTTCAGCCGCAACCTGTCGATGATGCTCGACGCGGGCGTGCCGATCATCCAGGCTCTGGCGATCGTGGGTCAGGCCTCGAACAATTGGGCCGTCGAGCGAGCCGTGCACGATATCCAGGACTCGGTTAGACAGGGTCGTTCCTTTTCGGCGCCGCTTGCGAAGGCCGGTGTGTTCCCCTCCATGGTCCCGCAGATGGTGGCTGTCGGCGAGGAGTCGGGGACGCTCTCCGAGATGCTCGCGAGCATCGCAGACTTCTATGAGGACGAGGTCGAGACGGCAACCTCACAACTGTCGGCGACTATCGAGCCTGTGCTCATCGTGGGCCTCGGCATCGTCATTGGAGCAATGGTGATCTCGCTCTACCTGCCGATCTTCACGCTGTACGGGGATCTCGCGAAGCGGGGTTAGCGCACGAAGCATTCTCGACCCTGTGCGGGGCGACGACATCGGGGGAGGTGTCGTCGCCCCGGCCGGCTTCTTACCCCTAGCGAGTAGGGCGGGGCTCTTGCGAGAATCGAACATATATACTAAACTCGGTGCATGAGCGACGTGGTGGTCCCGGAAGACGCGGAGGCGTTCTCGTGGCCCGACGACTCGTTCATTCCTGACATTCCCGATGCGCTCGCGATGGTGCGTGAGGTCGCCGACATCATGGCGGTTCTCGCGGCACAGCAGTTCGAGCGCGTCGACGCGATGAGGCAGGAGGCGCTCGCCGTGGCGGGCCAGTACGGCCGCCAGCTGAACGATGTCGCGGAGCGGTCGGTTCGGCTGGAGCTCGCAGCGGGTCTGCGCATCACTGAGCACGCGGCGGAGGCGCTGCTGCGGATGGCCGAGGCTGTCGTGCATCGGTATCCCGCTGTGCTGGATTCACTGTCGCACGCGAGGATGACCGAGCGACACGCGAGCATCATGGTCGAACTCCTCGACGAGGTCGAGCCGGAACTCCGCGACGACCTCCTTCCGCACGCGATCGCGCTCGCCGAGACGGAACCGGTGGGCAGCTTCCGCCGCCGCGTTCGAAAGCTGATCGAGCTGGCCCGCTACACGACGCTGGCGGAGCGGTACGAGGTCGCGCTCGAGCAGCGGCGCACGGTCGTCCAGAAGGCGCCAGACGGGATGGCCTGGCTGATGCTCTACGGCCCCGCTGTCGAGGTGCACGCGATCCACGAGCGGGTGACGGCGATCGCGAAGGCGGTCATCGCTCAGCCCGAAGACACGCGAACCCTCGACCAGGCGCGCGCCGACGTGATGAGCGACCTCCTCCTTGAGGGGCACACCGACGTCCACCCCGAGCGCGCTCGGGGCATCAAGGCGACGGTCGTCCTGACGATTCCGGCCCTCGCGCTTCTCGAAGACGAGACGGCGGCCGCGGCGGCAGCGGCCGTTCAGCCGCCCGTCGTCGAGGGAGTGGGGCCGATTCCTCTTGCGAAGGCTCGTGAGCTGGCCGGGCGGGATCCGGCGATGATGCGAATCCTCACTCACCCCGAGACGGGAATGGTGCTGTCGGTGTCGCGTGACCGATACGAGCCCCCACCCTGGTTGATGAAGCTCGTGAAGTGGCGGGCTGAACGGTGCATGGCTCCCGGATGCAGCATTCCGGCCTCGAGATGTCAGGTCGATCACTCGCTGGCCTGGGAGGAGGGCGGCCACACGGCCTTGGCGAACCTCTGCCCGCTCTGCACCGGACACCACACGATCAAGCACCACGGCGGATGGACCGTGCGCCAGATCGAGGGGAGCGGCGGCGCGCTCGAATGGATCTCGCCCTCGGGTCGGCGCTACGTCGTGCAGCCCGAGCGCCAGGTGCCGGTGTTCCGCCCCTCCGATGCCGCCGACGCCCCGTTCTGAGCGTCGGGTCGGGTCGCGCGCCTTGGAGCGCGGCGCGCAGCCCCTCCGATGCCGCCGACGCCCCGTTCTGAGCGTCGGTTCCGGTCGCGCGCCTTGGAGCGCGCGAAGCCGAAAGACCGCTGGGCCCGCGCGAGGCGCACGCCGCGGGGCGGGAGAGCCAAGGGCCGCCCAGTCCGCGCGGCAACCCCACAACCCATCTACCGCCGAGCCGGGCGAACTACACCGAGACCCGCAGAACCTCTTCGATCGTCGTCAGGCCCTGCGCGACCTTGCTGAAGCCGTCCTCGCGAAGCGAGACCATGCCCTGCTGGAGCGCGAGCTGACGCATCTCAGTGCCTGTCGACCGCGTGACGACGAGCTGCTCGATCTCCTCGGTCACGCTCATCACCTCGTGGAGGGCGACGCGGCCGCGGTAGCCCGTGCCGGAGCAGGCGGGGCATCCCGTCGCGCGGAAGATCTGCGGCGGGTCGCTCGGGTCGTGGGGAAAGCCGAGCGCCGTGAGAACGTCGGTGGGCTCGGTGAACGGCTCGCGGCACCGCGTGCACAGCCGCCGCGCGAGACGCTGAGCGACGATCGCCTCGAGCGCCGTCGCCACGAGAAAGGGCTCGGCGCCGATCTCGGTCAACCGCGTGAGCGCCGACGGAGCGTCGTTCGTGTGCAGAGTCGAGAGCACGAGGTGACCGGTGAGCGCGGCCTCGATCGAGATGATCGCGGTCTCGTTGTCGCGGATCTCGCCGACGAGCACGACATCGGGGTCGGACCGCAGGATCGAACGCAGCGCATTGCTGAACGTCAGCCCCGCCTTGTTGTTGACCTGCACCTGGTTGATGCCGCCGATCCGGTACTCGACCGGGTCTTCCACCGTGATGACGTTCACCCGCGGGTTCGCCACAGCTCGCAGCGCCGTATAGAGAGTCGTCGACTTGCCGGATCCCGTCGGCCCCGTCGCGAGCACCATGCCGTGCGGGCGCCGGATCGCCGCCTCGAAGCGGTCGAGATTGCGCGGCGACATCAGGAGATCCGACATCGCCATGCGCTGGCCCGTGTTGTCGAGGATGCGCATGACGATCTTCTCGCCCCACACGGTGGGAAGAGTCGCGACGCGGAGGTCGACCTGCCGACCCTCGTGCGTGACCGACAGGCGGCCGTCCTGCGGGCGGCGCTTCTCGGCGATGTCGATCGAGCTCATGATCTTGAGCCGCGAGATGATGCCGTCCTGAATCGAACGGTCGGCTTTCTGCATCTCGTGCAGAACGCCGTCGATGCGATACCGCACGGTCAGCTGGCTCTCGCCCGGCTCCACGTGGATGTCGCTCGCGCGGTCGTTGATGGCCTGCGAGATCAGCAGGTTGACGAAGCGGACGACGGGGGCATCGGCATCCTGATCCTCGATCGTCTCGGTGAACGACTCGGTCGACGACTCGACGTTCTCTTCGATCGCGATCGACAGCTCGCTGAGCTCCTCGTCCGAGCGGAGGAAGCGCTCGAACATCTGGTCCAGCGCGTCCCGCGCGACGACCACGGGCTCGACGAACAGATCGGTCACGCTCGCCACGTCATCGAGCGCCACGATGTCATTGGGATCCAGGATGCCGACGACCAGCCGCTCCCCGCGCCGGTCGATCGGGATCAGCCCGTACTTGCGGCAGATGGTGCCGGGCACGAGCGCCACGACGTTCGGGTCCAGCGGGATGCTCGCGAGCTCGACGTAGCGATGGCCCGTGTGCAGCGCGATCGCCTCGGCGACCTGCGCCTCGGTCGCGATCCGCGAGTTGACGAGATGCTCCCGCAGCTCGGGCCCATCGCCCACCTCGGCGAGCGCCGCCGACATATCGGCCGCGCGAACGGCTCCCGTGAGCACAAGTGTCTGTGCGAGTCCCCGCATCGGATCTCCCCAAATCGCTCGGAGGTCCCCACCCCCACCTCGAATCATAGGCGAGGCACCGCGCCTCGCGCCCGGAAGATCGCGCTCGGAACATCCGGTCGGCGCGCCGCCAGATCGGTCGCCGCGGGACTCCGCCGCGAGGCTGTCAAGCCCGGGAGGGGACGGATGCCGCGCCGATACCCTGACGGAATGTCCGAGACCGCGGCATCCGTTCCCAAAGACCGCACCTTCATCCAGCGGGCCATCGCGTGGGCGCTGAGCGTCAAGCCCGTCCGCGCAATACTCCTGTACGTCGAGCACCGCGGGCCGATGCTCGCCGACAGCGTCACCTACCGGACCCTCTTCAGCGTGTTCGCGGGCGTGCTCCTCGGCTTCTCGATCGCCGCCCTGTGGCTCGCGGGCAACCCGGTCGCGTGGCAGGCGCTCATCGACGCGGTCAACGCCGCGATCCCGGGCCTGCTCGGCCCCGACGGCCTCATCGACCCCGCCGACATCCAGGCGCCGACAGGGCTCACGATCGTCGGCGTCTTCGCCCTCGTCGGCCTCGTCGGCGCGGCGATCGGCGCGATCGGCTCGCTGCGCCTGGCGCTGCGCACCCTCGCCGACACGGTGAACGACGACATCCTCTTCATCTGGGTGCTGCTGCGAAACCTCGCCCTCGCGATCGGCATCGGTGCGGGCCTCGCGGCCGCCGGCGCGGTCACGTTCCTCGGCACCGCGGGGGTCAACCTCGTGCTCGGCTGGTTCGGAGTCGGGGCGAACGACCCGCTCGGCCTCGTGGCGGCGCGCATCGTGACGATCGTGGTGGTGTTCGCCCTGGATGCCTGCGCCATCGCGGTGCTGTTCCTCGCGCTGTCGGGGGTCAAGCCGTCAGCCCGGACGCTCTGGAGCGGAGCGCTCTTCGGCGCCGTCGGGCTCGTCGTGCTCCAGCAGCTGTCGGGCCTGTTCCTCGGGGGAGCGTCGTCGAACCCGCTCCTCGCCTCGTTCGCGTCGCTCGTCGCGCTTCTGCTGTGGATAAACTTCTCGACCCAGGTCATCCTGATCGCGAGCGCCTACATCATCACGGGCGTCGAGGAGGAGACCGACCGCGTCAAGGCGCGCTACGGCGCCTCGACGTTCGCGCAGCGGCGCGTGCGGCGAGCCGAGGCAGCCGTCCGCGTCGCGGCGGAAGACCTGCGGCACGCGCGCGAGGACGAAGAGAAGGAACGCCTCGGCACGACGGATCACAAGGGCGACTCCCACGACTCACACAACGCGCACGACTCACACGGCGCGCACGACTCACACGGCGCGCACGACTCGAAGAAGCCGTCGCGCGCGAAGAAGGGACACACGGATGCCTGAGCCCGACGCGCCGCTCACGGTTCCGGCCTACACGGCCGACCAGGTGCGCGCCGCCGAGCGTCCCCTGCTCGAGGCAGGGGAGCCGCTCATGCGCCGCGCCGCCGCGGCGCTCGCGGGCGTCGTGCAGGAGCTCATCGACGAAGAGCTCGACGAACGACCGGAGGGGGACGTGCGCGTGCTCGTCCTCGCGGGGAGCGGCGACAACGGCGGCGACGCACTGTTCGCCGCGTCCGCGCTCCAGCGCGCCGAGGTGCACGTGCTCTCCACGGGCTCGCGCGTGCACGAGGAGGGCCTCGCGACGGCGCTCGCCGAGGGCGCGGAGCTGGTCGACCTCGCAAGCGTACGCGATGCCGAACCCGTCTACGACCTCGTCCTCGACGGCATCCTCGGCATCGGCGCAGGCATCGGCGGCAGCGACCTCGGCCTCCGCGGGCTCGCCCGCGACGCGGTCGAGACGCTCCTCCCCGCCGTCCGCGACGCCGGCACGCGGGTCATCGCGGTCGATCTGCCGAGCGGCCTGCAGCCCGACGACGGCTCGACCGGCGACGACACGGTGCTCCCGGCATCCGTCACCGTGACGTTCGGCGCCGTCAAGGCGGGCCTCGCGCGCGGCCGCGGCCCCGAGCTGGCCGGAGACGTCGTGCTCGTCGACCTCGGCCTCGGAGACGGCCTCGCCGACGACCCGGCGGTGGCCGAGGCATCCGTCTCCCGCATCATCGAAGGCTGACGCGGGGGCTGAGTCCCCGGGTCAGCGCGACCGCGCCACGGCCCTACCGGGCGGAGCCCGGCTACCGCGCGTAGCGCTCGACGAAGGTCCGGAGCATCCGGCTCGGATGCGACACGGGTGCGCGCCGCACGGCGTCGAGGGTCAGCTGCAGCTCGTGGGCGGCGAAGTATCCGTGCGAGGCGTACGCGTGGATGCGCGTCGTGATGCCCTCGACATCGAGCTCGGGGTGGAACTGCGTCGCGTACACGTTCTGCCCCACCCGGAACATCTGAACGGGGCACGCCGGCGACGACGCCAGCAGCACGGCGTTCTCGGGGAGCGCCGAGATCGCCTCCTTGTGCCCCACGAAGGCCTCGAAGGTCGAGGGCATGCCTTCGAGGAGGGGATCGGATGCCCCGTCCTCGGTGAGCGAGACGGGAACGACGCTGATCGGCTCGCCGTAAGTGCGATCGATCGTCGCACCGAGGAACGCACCGACCGTGCCGACGCCGTAGCAGGCGCCGAGGAAGGGGAAGTCCCGCGCGACGACACGGTCGAGCAGCGCCGCGAACTCCGCCTCGACGCGATGCTGCACCGCTGATTTCGCCTCGGCCGGGTCCGAGGCGTTGAAGGGACCGCCGCCGACGAAGATGCCCGACAGCTCGTCGAGATCGATCTCAGGCATGGGTCCTGCCTCGAGCCGCACGCGCCGCAGATCGCGCTCGTCGAGCCCGGTGTACCGCAGGAACAGCGCGTACTCCTCGTCGGCCGGCACGTCTTCGGCGCGCGTGGCGAGGAGCACGAACGGTTTCACAGTCCGACCCTACGGCGCCCGATCGGCGCGCGAACGCACGATATCGGCCCGCGAACGCACGATATCGGGGTGCGAACGCCTGATTCGACGGGGTCGCTCGTGTTTCGGGCGTGCAAACTCTCAACCCCCATCGCTCTCAGGGTTCGGTACTTGAAGGTGGAGTGGGTAGCGTTTCAGGGTGCACGAAGACAACATCGAGCCCCGGGCCACCGCGCATCCCCTGGGTGCGACTCACGCTCTCGCCCTCGCGCCGGTCACTTCGCCAGCGGTCACGGTCGACGGATTCGTCCGTCAGTTCCTCCAGAACCTCAACTTCGACATCGGCGTGCCGCTGTCGAAGTCGAGCACGACCGACCAGTACCTCGCCCTCGCCGTCACGGTGCGCGACTACCTCATGGCGCGCTGGCTCGACGATCAGCAGCGCCAGCGCGAGCAGCAGTCGAAGGGCGTCTGCTACCTCTCGGCCGAGTACCTGCTCGGCCGGCAGCTCGACAACAACCTCCTCGCCTCGCGCCTGACCGACATCGCGACCGAAGCCCTGCAGGGGTGCGGCATCGAGCTCGACACGCTCCGCCAGCTCGAGGTCGAACCGGGCCTCGGCAACGGCGGACTAGGCCGCCTCGCGGCGTGCTTCATCGACTCGCTCGCGACCCTCGGCGTGCCGAGCATCGGCTACGGCATCCGCTACGAATACGGCATCTTCCGCCAGACGTTCGTCGACGGGCAGCAGGTCGAGCAGCCCGACGCGTGGCTCACGCTCGGCTCGCCGTGGGAGTTCCCCCACCCCGAGGCCGCGCAGCTCATCGCGTTCGGCGGACACACCGAGACCTACGACGACGAGGGCGTCGCGCGCAGCCGCTGGATCCCGGGCTGGAACGTGCAGGCCGTGCCCTACAACTACATGGTGCCCGGCTACCACAACGGCCGCGTCAACACCCTGCGCCTGTGGAGCGCCGTGGCGACGGATGCCTTCGACCTGCGCATCTTCAACGCCGGCGACTACGAAGAAGCCGTCCGCGCGCAGACCTACGCCGAGAACATCTCGAAGGTGCTCTACCCCGAGGACTCCACGCCGCAGGGCAAGGAGCTGCGCCTGCAGCAGCAGTACTTCTTCGTCGCGGCCTCGATCGGCGACTTCCTCGACAATGTCCTCCCCGAGGACTTCGACGTCACGAAGCTGCCCGAGCGCGTCATCTTCCAGCTCAACGACACCCACCCCGTCATCGCCGTGCCCGAGCTCATGCGCGTTCTCGTGGACGAGCGGAAGATGGAATGGGATGCCGCGTGGGCGATCACGCAGCAGTGCTTCGCGTACACCTGCCACACGCTGCTCCCCGAAGCGCTCGAGGTGTGGTCGGTCGACCTCCTCGGCCGCCTCCTGCCGCGCCACCTCGAGATCATCTACCGCATCAACGACGAGTTCCTCGAGGCGGTGCGCGAGCGCTTCGGCGACGACGAGCTGCGCATCCGCGCGATGTCGATCATCGGCGAGCACCCCTACCGCTCGGTGCGCATGGCGTACTTGGCGACGGTCGCGGGCTCGAAGGTCAACGGCGTCGCCGAGCTCCACTCCCAGCTGCTGCGCGAGAAGGTGCTGCCCGACTTCGACGAGTTCTACCCGGGCAAGTTCACGAACGTCACGAACGGCGTCACGCCGCGCCGCTTCATCCGTCTCGCCAACCCGAGCCTCGCCGAGCTCATCACCGAAGCCCTCGGCGCCGGCTGGACGGTCGACCTCGAGCGCCTGCGCGGCCTCGAGGCCTTCGCCGCCGACCCCGAGTTCCGTGAGCGGTTCGCCGCGGTCAAGGCCGGCAACAAGCGCCGGCTCGCCGACGTGCTCGCCGAGCGCGACGGACTCGCGCTCGGCGACGACCACATGATCGACGTCATGGTCAAGCGCCTGCACGAGTACAAGCGGCAGATGCTGAAGGTGCTCCACATCGTGACGGAGTACGACAAGATCGTCTCCGGCCGGGTCGCAGCATCCGACATCACCCCTCGCACCTTCATCTTCGGAGCCAAGGCAGCCCCCGGCTACGTCATGGCGAAGCGGATCATCCACCTCATCAACGCCGTGGGCGACGTCGTCAACGACGACCCCCGCGTCGAGGGGCGCCTCAAGGTGCTGTTCCCGCCGAACTACAACGTGACGCTCGCCGAGCGCGTCATCCCGGCCGCCGACCTGTCGGAGCAGATCTCGCTCGCCGGCAAGGAGGCCTCCGGCACGGGCAACATGAAGTTCGCCCTCAACGGTGCCCTCACGATCGGCACCGACGACGGCGCGAACGTCGAGATCCGCGAGCTCGTGGGCGACGACAACTTCTTCCTGTTCGGGATGTCGGAGCCCGAGGTCGAGGCGCTGTGGGCGAAGGGCTACCACCCGACCGAGTTCTATCAGGGCGACGAGAGCCTGCGCAGCGCCATGGACCTCATCGCGTCCGGGGCGTTCTCGGGCGGCGACCGGTCGGTCTTCGAGCCGATCGTCTCCAACCTCCTGTACGACGACCGCTTCATGGTGCTCGCCGACTACTCGTCCTACATCGAGGCGCAGGCGAAGGTCGACCTCGCGTACGCGGATCAGGATGCCTGGACCCGCTCGGCGATCCTCAACGTCGCACGCACGGGGTTCTTCTCGTCGGACCGCTCGATCCGCGACTACATCGAGCGCATCTGGCACACGCCGCCGGTGCTGTGACCGCACCCGTCCCTCCCGCCCCGCCCGCCCTTCCTGACCTTCCCGCCCGCCCCTCCTCGTCCTATCCGTCCTCCCCGTCCTCTCCGTCCTCTCCGTCCTCTCCGTCCTTTTTCGCGAGAGGGCAGAAGTGCACGTCTCGCCCGGCGCGTCGCGCACATTTCCGCCCTCTCGCGAGGAAGGAACGGGAGGAAGGGGACGGGGGATCAGGGGGGCAGGGGGCGGGAAGTCAGGGGGTGGGCGACGCGATGTACGCGCGGATGGCCTCGAGCGCCTCGGCGACCACAGGATTGCGCGGCCCTTCGTCGCGCGTGACGGCCCAGTAGCGCAGCGGGTGCGCGAAGCGCCCATCGAGCACGCGCACGAGGCGCGGGTCGGCATCGCCGAGGAAGTCGGGGAGGAGCCCCACCCCGGCCCCCGCGGCCGTCGCCTCGACGTGCGCGAAGACGCTCGTCGAGCGCACCGACGCGGGGGAGGCCGGCAGCGCCTGCACCGCGAGGTCGAGGTCGTCGACCTGCAGCGACGACTCGATGTAGTAGACGAGCGGATGCCTCGCCAAGTCGCCGATCGTCTCGGGAACGCCCGCGCGCTCGAGGTAGGAGGGCGTCGCATACAGCCGCAGCGAATACGAGCAGATCGCGGTCGCGAAGGCCCGATGCACCTGCGGACGCCCCACGACGATCTCGAGGTCGACGCCCGACCGGTTCTGCCGCACGCGCTGCGTCGCGGCGATGAGCTCGACGGCGAGCGCCGGGTGCCGCGCCTGCAGCCGCGTCATGGCGGGCGCGAGGAACACGGAGGTGAAGGCATCCGGCGCCGCGATGCGCACCATGCCCTGCACCGCCTCGCCGTCTCCCGACAGTTCGCGGACGGATGCCTCGATCCGCTCCGCGACCGCGAGAGCACGGCGTCCGAGGTCGGTGACCTCCCACCCCGACGTCGTGCGCACGAGCACGCGCCCGCCCATCGCCTCCTCGAGCGACGCGATGCGGCGCGACACCGTGGAGTGGTTGACGCCGAGCACCTCGGCCGCGGCCGTGTAGCGGCCGAGCCGTGCGGCCGCGAGGAACGTCATGAGCCCTTCGAGCTGCGGCTCGCGCGTCGTGGAGGTCATGCCCGAGATTGTGCGGCAATGCACAGCCGGAGTGCAAGATTGGCGTGCCTTCGTGCGTTGATCGAGAGTGCCAGGCGTGCCTATGCTGGCGTCGCATCCTTCCAACGTCGCAGGATCATCAGGAGACCTCATGTCCACGATCGCCTGGATCGGCCTCGGTCATATGGGCGCCCCCATGACCGCTCATCTCGTCGCGGCGGGCCACACCGTGCGCGGCTACGACATCAGCCCTCACGCGGCAGCCGCGGCCGCCGCCGGGGGAGTCGTTCTCGTGGAGTCCATCGCCGACGCGCTCCAGGGCGCGGACGCGTGCTTCACGTCGCTCCCCATGCCGCAGCACGTCCGCGGTGTCTACGACGGTCCCGACGGCATCTGGGCGCACGCCGACGCCGGCACACTCCTCCTCGACACGTCGACGGTCGACATCGAGACGTCGCGCTGGTGCCACGCCGAGTCGGAGGCCCGCGGCTTCGCCTTCGTGGACTCGCCGATCTCGGGCGGTACGGCAGGGGCCGAGGCGCACTCGCTCACCTTCATGCTGGGCGGCCGCGCCGAAGACCTCGAGCGCGCGACCGATCTCGTCGCGCCCATGGCGGGGTCGATCATCGCGTGCGGTGGCGCCACGAGCGGCATCGCGGCCAAGCTCGTGAACAACATGATGCTGTTCATCGGCCTCCTCGCGGTCGCCGAAGGTTCGCAGCTCGCCGAGCAGCTGGGCCTGGACCACCAGACGTTCTGGCAGGTCGTCAACGCCTCGTCGGGCGGCTCGTGGCCGCAGCGGGTCTGGTACCCCGTCCCCGGCGTCGTCCCGACGGCGGCGGCGAACAAGAACTTCGACGCGACGTTCTCCGTCGATCTCGCACGCAAGGACTGCGCCCTCGCCGTACAGGCCGGCGAGACGACGGGCGTGCACCTCCCGGCCGCGCAGCTCGCGCTCTCGCAGCTGGTCCAGCTCGCCGAAGAAGGCCTCGGCGGCAAGGACTGCACCCTTGTCACCCGCTTCGCGACGCCCGACGGCACGCTCCGCGGCTACGACCCCTCGCTCGACCGCATCGCGGCGAGCGCCTGACACCGAAACCCCGCCCAGAAGGACCTGAATGATGACTACCCCCACGATCGAGAAGTCGGACGCCGAGGCATCCGGAACCCTCCCGACCATCCCGCACTTCGTCGCCGGCGAGCGCGTGACCCAGACCGGTGACGACGTGCGCGTCGGGCCCGTCTTCAACCCCGCGACCGGACGGCAGACGGCCGAGGTCGCCTTCGCGAGCGCCGAGTTCCTCCACGAGGCCGCCGAGAAGGCCAAGGCCGCGCAGCCCGCGTGGCGCGAGACGGGCCTGGCCAAGCGCAGCGCCGTGATGTTCCGGCTGCGCGAGATCATCTCCTCGCGCGCGGAGGAGCTCGGCCGCGTCATCACATCCGAGCACGGCAAGACAGTGTCCGACGCGATGGGCGAGGTCGCCCGCGGCCTCGAGAACGTCGAGTTCTGCACGGGCCTCATGCATCACCTCAAGGGCGAGTACTCCGAGCAGGTCGCAGGGGGCGTCGACGTGCACCAGGTGCGGCAGCCGCTCGGCGTCGTGGCGTGCATCACGCCGTTCAACTTCCCCGCGATGGTGCCGCTGTGGATGGTCACGACCGCGATCGCGGCGGGCAACGCCGTGATCCTGAAGCCCTCCGAGCGCGACCCCTCCGCGGCGGTCTGGCTCGCCGAGGCGTTCCGCGAGGCGGGCCTGCCCGACGGTATCTTCAACGTCGTGCACGGCGACAAGGAGGCGGTCGACGCGATTCTCGACGACCCGATCATCCGCGCCGTCTCGTTCGTGGGATCGACGCCCATCGCGAGGTACATCTACACGCGCGCCGCCGCGAACGGCAAACGGGTGCAGGCGCTCGGCGGAGCCAAGAACCACATGATCGTGATGCCGGATGCCGATCTCGACGCGGCGGCCGACGCCGCCGTCTCCGCCGCCTACGGATCGGCGGGGGAGCGGTGCATGGCCGTCTCGGTCGTCGTCGCGGTGGGCGACGTCGCCGACGGGCTCATCTCGAAGGTGAGCGACCGCATCGGCCGGCTCGTCATCGGCGACGGCACCGACCCGAAGTCGGAGATGGGACCCCTCATCACGCGCGAGGCGCGCGAGCGCGTCGCGGGGTTCGTCGAGGGCGCGCCCGACGAAGGTGCGACCGTCGTCGTCGACGGCCGCGAACACGCCTTCGAGGGCGACGGATTCTTCATCGGAGCCTCGCTCGTCGACGGCGTCAAGCCGGGTATGCGGGTCTACGACGAGGAGATCTTCGGCCCCGTCCTGTCGGTCGTGCGTGTCGCGAACTACGACGAGGCGGTCGACCTCATCAACTCCAACCGCTACGCCAACGGCACCGCCGTCTTCACGCGCGACGGCAAGACCGCGCGCCAGTTCGAGTTCGACATCGAGGTCGGCATGGTGGGCATCAACGTGCCGATCCCCGTGCCGGTCGGGGCGTTCTCGTTCGGCGGCTGGAAGGACTCCCTCTTCGGCGACACGCACATGTACGGCCCCGAGGCGTTCAACTTCTACACGCGCCGCAAGGTCGTGACGACGCGCTGGCCCGAACCGAGCGAGAGCCAGATCAGCCTCGGTTTCCCGACGCACTGACAGCGGCCTCCCGGCTCCCGCGCGGAGCCGGGAGTAGGCTCGGTGCATGGCCATCGCACGTCTTCACGGGGGCCCGCTCGACGGGCAGATCCTTCCTCTCGAGCAGCCCGAACTCGACTCGCTCATCGTCCCCTACGGCGAAGGGCAGATCGTCTATCGACGCGAGGGAGAGGCCGAGCACACCGGCACCGACGACGGCCCGACCGAGGCCGCGTTCTGGTTCGTCGAGGCGACGGACGACATCGGCAACTCCGCCGACTACTGACCCGTGGCCGATCCGATCGCGCCTGAGGCTGACGGATCGTCGAGCTCCGTCGAGGTCGAGCTGAAGTTCGACGTCGACGACGACACGGCGCTGCCGGACTGGACGAGCCTCCCCGGCGTCGCGTCGGTCGCGGGGCCCGAGCCGCGCGAGCTCGACGCCCGCTACTTCGACACGGCCGACCTCGCGCTCGCGCACGCGGGATTCGCGCTGCGCCGCCGAACCGGTGGTCCCGACGCGGGCTGGCACATCAAGGGCCCGCGCGAGGGGCACGGCCGCACCGAGCGGCACTGGCCCCTCGGCGACGACGAGGCACTTCCCGCGGCGGTGCACGACGCCGTGCGCGCCGCGGTGCCGCAGGCGACGGATGCCTCGCTCTCCCCGCTCGCGCGCATCCGCAACGCCCGCACGGCCTACCACCTGCTCGATGCCGGCGGGGGCGTCCTGGCCGAGTTCGTCGACGACCACGTGATCGCGACCGACGAGCGTCGCGGCGACGCCGGCGCGGAGCGGACGTGGCGCGAGTGGGAGCTGGAGCTCGGCCCGGCCGCGCCGGCCGACCCGGGCGAGATCGCCGCGTTCTTCGCCGCCGCCGAGCGGGCCGTTCGTGCCGCCGGCGGCCGGCCCGCGGCATCCGATTCCAAGCTCGCCCGCACCCTCGCCCCCTGACCCTGCGCCCGCCCGGGCCGCCCGCCGGGCCGCCCGCTGCCCGGAGTGCGTCGCGCTCCGCGCGCCCAGCGCTGCTCTGAAGGGGTGCGGCGTCGCCCGCGAGACTTCGCAGACCCGGGAAAGGAGAACGGCCCGCCGAGGGCGGGCCGTTCTGCGGAAGCGGCGCGACAGGGCGCCGGCGCGGATCAGAGGTTGATCATGTGCCCGGCGAGGCCGTGGAAGGCCTCCTGCAGCGCCTCCGACAGCGTGGGGTGCGTGTGGACGTTGCGCGCGGCTTCGAGGGCGGTGAGGTCCCACTTCTGCGCGAGCGTGAGCTCGGGGAGGAGCTCCGACACATCGGGGCCGATCAGGTGGCCGCCGAGGAGCTCGAGGTGCTCGCCGTCGGCGATGAGCTTGACGAAGCCGACGGGCTCGCCGAGGCCGTTGGCCTTGCCGTTCGCCGAGAACGGGAACTTCGCGACCTTGACGTCGTAGCCGGCGTCGCGCGCCTGCTGCTCGGTGAGGCCGAACGAGGCGACCTGCGGCGAGCAGAATGTGGCACGCGGCATGTTGCGGTAGTCGCCGAGGGTCATCGTCTCGGCCTTGCCGATCGTCTCGGCAGCCACGACGCCCTGCGCCTCGGCGACGTGCGCGAGCTGCAGCTTGGCGGTGACGTCACCGATGGCGTAGATGTGCGGCACATTGGTGCGCATGTAGTCGTCGATCTCGATGGCGCCGCGGTCGGTGAGCTTCACGCCGCTCGCCTCGAGGCCGAATCCCTCGACGTTGGGGGCGAACCCGATCGACATCATGACCTTGTCGGCGTCGATCGACTGCGTCTCGCCACCGGCGGCAGGCGTGTAGGTGACCGTGACGTGGTCGCCGTGATCGGTGACCGTCTCGACCTTGGTCGAGGTGAGGATGTCGACGCCATAGCCCTTGTACTGCTTGGCGATCTCCTTCGACACGTCGGCGTCCTCGTTGGGCAGCGCGCGGTCGAGGAACTCGATGATCGTGACCTTGACGCCGTAGTTCGTCATGACGAACCCGAACTCCATGCCGATCGCGCCGGCACCCACGATGACGATCGACTTCGGCAGCTCGCGCGTGAGGATCTGCTCCTCGTACGTGACGATGTTGCCGCCGATCGCGACGCCCGGGAGCGTGCGCACGCGCGAGCCCGTCGCGATGATCGCGTTGTCGAAGGTGACCTCTTCGGTCGAGCCGTCGGACTTGGCCACCGAGATGGCGTTCGGCCCCGTGAAGGTGCCGCGACCCTCGTACTCGGTGACCTTGTTCTTCTTCATCAGGAAGTGGATGCCCTTGACGTGGCCGTTGGCCACCGTCCGGCTGCGGTCCCACGCGACGCCGTAGTCGAACGACACGTCGCCCGAGATGCCGAACAGCGCGGCCTTGTGGTGGAACTGGTGGGCGAGGTCGGCGTTCTTGAGGAGCGCCTTCGACGGGATGCACCCGACGTTGAGGCAGACGCCGCCCCAGTACTTCTCTTCGATGATCGCGACGGAAAGACCGAGCTGAGCGCTGCGGACGGCCGCGACATAGCCGCCGGGGCCGGCACCGAGGATGACGACGTCGTAGTGAGGCATGCCTCAAGCCTATCGTTCGAGCGGGGGCTCAGATCCGCCGCCGGGAGGGGTCTGGGCCCTGTCCCGACGGGCCTCGGCGAGGGCCCGCTCGCGGCGTCCGCGAGAGGTCAGGAGGTAGATGAGCGCCCCCGCGATCGCCAGCACGATGACGGCACCGATGACCCAGGGCCAGACGCCGTCGGACGACGCGTCCTCCTCGGGTGCGACCGGCGGTGTGGCCGTCTCGGTCGGCGTCTGCACCGTCTGCGTCGGCGACGCGCTCGGAGTGGCAGACGTCGTCGGGGTGGGCGTCGGCGTCGAGGCGCCGGTCACGGTGAAGGAGTACTCGCCCGAGATCGGGTGCCCATCGCTCGAGACGACTTTCCAGAGCACGGTGAGGGAACCGGATGCCTCACCCGCGAGCTTCTGCGTCACGACGGTGTCGCTGACGACCGGCGCACCGTCGACGAGCGATGCGCCCGAGGCATCCGTCACCGCGATCTCGTTCGCACCGGCCTCTGTGGAGATGAGGCCGCTGAAGGTCAGCGTGATCTCAGCCGGGAGGGCGTCCAGCGTCGCGTCGGCGGCGGGGTCGCTCGAGAGGAGCTCGTCGTGCGCGCTGGCCGGCGAGGCGACGACGAAGGCCGCGCCGAGGGTCGCGGCGAGCGTCAGGAGGAGCGCGGCCAGGCCCGCGCGGAGCCGCCGGGCTGAGAGTCGAAGAGGGAGTCGGGCAGGGCGAGTGTGAATTCCGTGTGACGACACCCGGCAGAGCCTATCTGGCCCTTCTGTGACGGGACCGCCCGGCATAGCATGGCGGCAGGCGGGTCCGCCGGCCCGCTGTCACGAGGTAACGGACGGAGGTGCGGGATGGACTCGATGATGATGGACATGATGTCCAAGGACATGAAGTCGATGCCCGGTATGGACACGATGGACATGTCGGTCATGCAGGCGTGCATGGACGCGTGTTCGGCGTGCGAGCAGGCCTGCACGGTGTGCTCGACGCAGATGATGTCGTGCGCACCGGCGTGCATGAACTGCGCCGACATGTGCAACACCATGATGCGCGCCATGCTGCGGATGCAGGGCATGACACCGGCGACCATGATGTCGATGCTCGACGCGTGCATCGCGATGTGCCAGCAGTGCATGGACGAGTGCATGGAGCACGCGGACCACAGCGACGTCTGCAAGATGTGCGCTCAGTCCTGCAAGGCATGCATGGACGCCTGCATGGCCATGCGGGAGAGCGTCATGGCGATGGGCTGAGCCCGTCGCCTTTTTCTTTCGCTTCCGTCGGCGAGCGGCCTCAGTCGGCAGCCGGCGTCAGTCGGCGAGCGCCGCGACGTTGAAGCGCCGCCGTCCGATGGCCAGCACGTTGTAGCGCTCGTGCAGCGCGACCGGCGATCCGACGTGGATCTCCTGCGCGGCGCCCGCCCCGTTCCAGACGGAGACGGGCGCGGCGTCGGCGATCGTGCGGAGCACGAGGGTGCCGTCGGCGTGGATCGAATCCACGATCGCGTCCACCCAGTCCGACGGCGTCGCCGAGGCGAGGCGCGCCTGGATCAGATGCAGCGCGTGACCAGGGGCGAAGGTGGAGCAGGCCCCTCCGTGGATGCACATGCACGCCGCACGCTCACGCACCTCGAGGGGCGGAATGTGGGAGTGCGGGCTCGACACGGGTGTCTCCGATCAGTAGGTTCGATTACCCCGCCAAGGCTAGGCACCGACGTCTGCCGAGGCATCCGAAGCGACACACACCGAAACAATGCGCGACCTCCGGTCCGCGGCGTCCGGGGGTCGCGACGGCTCTTCACGCGACGAGCCGATCGGATAGGCTTTAGCGACGAGGAGGAGCAGCGTGGACGACAATCGCCGACCGGATGAGATCCGCCGCGCTGCGGGCTCGGACGAGGGACACACCGACCGGGGCGCAGACACGACGCAGACGTTCGGGCACGACTCCGACCTTTCGTTCATCCCCTTCGGGGCCGACCTCTCGACGGCCGAGCTCGACGCGATCGAGGCGCTTCCGTCCCGCGTCGCGATCCTCATCGTCCGCTCGGGCCCCACGGCCGGCGCGCGCTACCTGCTCGACACCGACGTCACGACCGTCGGGCGTCACCCCGAGGCCGACATCTTCTTCGACGACGTCACCGTCTCGCGCCGTCACGCCGAGATCACGCGTGATGAGACGGGCTTCGAGATCGTCGACCAGCGCTCGCTCAACGGCACCTACGTCGACGGCGAGCGGGTCGACCGCGCGCACCTCGCGAACGGCGCCGAGGTCCGCATCGGCAAGTTCCGCCTGAACTTCTTCGTCTCGCCCGCCGATCTCGCCCGCGCCGCGGAAGGTTGATGTCGACCGCTGCCGCCCGCGAACGCTCATCGTCCGCCGGCCTTCTGAGCATCGGACAGGTCCTCGCACGGCTCTCTCCGGAGTTCCCGACGCTCACCTCCAGCAAGCTCCGCTTCCTCGAGGTGCAGGGCATCGTGACGCCCGTGCGCACCGAGTCGGGCTACCGCAAGTTCTCGCAGAACGACCTCGAGCGGCTGCGCCTGGCGCTCACGCTGCAGCGCGACCACTATCTGCCGCTCGTCGTCATCCGCGAGTACCTCGAAGACATCGACGCCGGCCGTGACCCGGCGACCCCCGTCGCCGCGCCGCCGCCCTCGATCGTGCCGGCTCCGCGCCGCTACCGGCGCGAAGAGCTGCTGTCGGCGACGGGCGCGGCGCCGCAGCTGCTCAACGACGCGATCAGCACGGGCGTCCTCGCCGGCTCCGACGCCTACTCCGAGCAGCACGTCGCGATCTTGCGTGCCCTCGTCGCCCTCGACCGCCACGGCATCGAGCCGCGCCACGTGCGCACGCTCCGCCAGAGCGCAGAGCGCGACGTCGCCCTCGTCGAGTCGGCGCTTTCGACACTGCTCCGGCGGACGGATGCCTCGAGCCGCGCCCGCGCGAGCGAACTCGCTCCCGAACTGGCCAGGCGCCTCGAGGAGCTGCGCTCGATCTTCGTGCGCGGGGCGCTGGACCGCCTGCTGTCCTGAGCGGTGCGGTGCTCTTCTCGGCGCGATCTCGCGACACGCCGGGGCCGGGGGAGCGGATGTCGTTGCCCGAGGCCCGCACCTCATCTAGCGTTGAAGCACACCGTCCGGGGGAGGGGCACGAATGACAGTTCGCGACGCTGCCGACGAACCGCAGTTCGGCGCCGACCTCCTCTTCACGGACGGCCTCCCCGCGATGGACGACGAGGTCGGCTATCGCGGAGCCGTCGCCGCCCGCGCGGCAGGCATCACGTACCGCCAGCTGGACTACTGGGCCCGCACGGAGCTCGTCGAGCCCACCGTCCGCGGGGCGAGCGGCTCGGGATCGCAGCGTCTCTACGGCTTCCGCGACATCCTCGTCCTCAAGCTCGTCAAGCGACTCCTCGACACCGGCATCTCGCTGCAGCAGATCCGCACCGCCGTCGACCAGCTGCGGGCCGCGGGCATCCGCGACCTGACCGGCACGACGCTCATGAGCGACGGCGCATCGGTCTACCTCTGCACCTCGAACGACGAGGTCATCGACCTCATCAGCCGCGGGCAGGGCGTCTTCGGCATCGCCGTGGGCAACGTGCTCCGCGAGGTCGAGTCGACGCTCGTCGAGTTCGAGCCGCAGGCCCCCGAGGCCATGGACGAGCTCGCCGCCCGCCGCGCCGCGCGCAGCGCCTGACCCGGCTTCTTCAGGTCCGTCCGGTGCGAGCCGGGTTCTCCGCGTCCGCCCGGCGCGGCTTCTGCGCGCGCGCCGGGCGTGGAGGCTTCAGCCCGCGAACGTGACGTCTCGGGCGACGGATGCCGCGGCATCCGTCGTCGAAGCGAAAGCCTGCGCGAGATCCGCCATGAGGTCGGCGGGGTCTTCGAGACCGATGCTGAGCCGCACGAGCGCGTCGGAGGGCTTCGCGTCGGACTGGACGGGCCGATGCGTGAGGGCGGCCGGGTGCTGGATGAGCGAGTCGATGCTGCCCAGCGAGACGGCGTGCGTGAACAGGCGCACGCTCGAGGTGAGCGACACGGCGGCGGCGTAGCCTCCCGCGAGCTCGATCGCGATCATCGCCCCCGGGCCGGATTGCTGCGTGCCGACGAGCCCCACCGGGTCGCACGCGGCGAAGCCGGGGAAGTGCACGGCCGCGACCTCGGGGCGGGTCGTCAGCCACTCGGCGACCGCTCGGGCGCCGTCCTGCTGTGCGCGCATCCGGACGGGGAGCGTGCCGAGCCCGCGGTGCAGGAGGTAGGCCGCGAGGGGGTGGAGGATCGACCCGGTGATCGCGCGGGTGCGCCGGAGCGCCGCCGCGAGCCGCGCGTCGCACGCGACGACGCCTCCCACGACGTCGCCGTGGCCGCCGAGGTACTTCGTCGCGCTGTGCATCGACAGCGCGGCGCCGAGGTCGAGCGGATGCTGCAGCACCGGCGTGGCGAAGGTGTTGTCGACGAGGACGGGCACCTCGCCTGCCGCCGCCACGACGGCGCGGATGTCGACGAGGTCGAGCGTCGGGTTGGCGGGCGTCTCGAGCACGACCAGCGCCGTGTCGGGACGCAGAGCCGCGGCGACCGCGCCCGGCCGGCAGAAGGTCGTCTCGACGCCGAGGAGACCCGAGGCCAGCAGGTGGTCGGAGCCGCCGTAGAGCGGACGGACGGCCACGACGTGGCGCTTGCCGCTCTCGTGCGTGAGAGCGAGGAGGGTCGCGGTGAAGGCCGCCATCCCCGACGAGAAGGCGACCGCCTCCTCGGCGTGCTCGAGCCGCGCGAGCGCTTGCTCGAAGCGCGCCACGGTGGGGTTCCACAGCCGCGCGTAGACGTTGGAGCCTCCCTCGATCGGCAGACCCCCCGTCGCGAGGACCTCATAGGAGAGCCCGCCGAGCTCGACGTCGGGAAGGGGACTCGTCGAGGAGAGATCGAGGGGGAGTGCGTGCACGCCGAGCGCAGCGAGGTCCTCGCGGCCGGCGTGCGCAGCGATGGTGTCGGGATGCAACGTCGTCGGTGCCATGACAGCATGCTCGACGATCCCGCGAGGATCGGCAACTCATGCTCAGCGGGTGGAGCAGAAGTGGATCACATCGCTCACGATGGAGACAAAGTGATCAGCGCGGCGGGAGCCGCCGGCGTGGTACACGCGCGGGCGCGGGTCAGGCGCGGTGATCGGACCTGATCAGGCCCGCGCGGCGAGACGGAAGCTCAGGCCCGGGCTTCGCCCGGGACCGGGATGCGGCCCGTGCGCACGACGCGGTCGAGCAGCGCGTCGAAGTCGGCCGCGAGCTCCTGTGCGGAATCGCCGGGCCAGATGTGCAGCGGCTTGGCGGCGCCCTGCGCCTGCTGCAGCGACGTGCGCTCGGGAAGCTGCGGCGCCAGCACGAGAGGCCCGAACATGTCGCGCAGCTCCTTGATGCGGAACTGGTGCTCGATCGACTGCGGGCGCACGCGGTTGACGACGATGCCGAGGGGCTGGAGGCGCGGGGAGAGACCGCGGCGGATCTCTTCGATCGCGCGGAGGGCCCGGTCGGCCGCGGCGACGGAGAACAGCCCGGGCTCGGTCACGACGATGACGCGGTCGCTCGCGGCCCACGCGGTGCGGGTCAGCGCGTTGAGCGACGGCGCGCAGTCGATGAGCACGAGGTCGTAGTCGGCCTCGATCGTGGCGAGCGCCTCCTCGAGCTTCCACACGTCGCGGACGCTCGGGTGCGGCCCGTCGAAGTTGATCGCCGACGGGCTGCCGATCATGACGTCGATCGTTCCGGGGTGCACCTTCGCCCAGCCGCTGGAGGTGATCGCCTGACGGACGACCTTCTCCTTGGGATTGGCGAGGACGTCGGCGACATTCAGACGCCCCGCGACCTGGATATCCATGCCCGTAGACACGTCGGACTGCGGGTCGAGGTCGACGACGAGGGTCCGGACTCCACGAGCGAAGGCGGCCGATGCGAGGCCGAGAGTCACGGTCGTCTTGCCGACCCCGCCTTTGAGCGAGCTCACCGAGAGTACGTGCACAAGGGTCTACGTTACCGTCCCCTAGGCTGAGAGCACACTCAGCCCCCGCATGTGGACGTCCGAACGAGGTGCGAATGTTCCGGAAGATCCTGGTCGCCAATCGTGGTGAGATCGCAATCCGCGCGTTCCGTGCGGCATTCGAACTGGGGGCGCGCACCGTCGCGGTGTTCCCCTATGAGGACCGCGGGTCCTTGCACAGGCAGAAGGCGGACGAGTCCTACATCATCGGCGAGCAGGGGCATCCTGTGCGCGCCTATCTCGACGTCGAGGAGATCATCCGGGTCGCCCTCGAATCCGGCGCCGACGCCATCTACCCGGGCTACGGATTCCTCTCCGAGAACCCCGAGCTCGCCGCCCGCGCGGCCGAGAACGGCATCACCTTCATCGGGCCGCCGTCCACGGCGCTCGAGATGGCCGGCAACAAGGTCACGGCCAAGCAGCACGCGATCGCGGCGGGCGTCCCCGTGCTGAAGTCCACGCCGGCCTCCGAAGACGTCGACGAGCTCGTCGCGCAGGCGGCCGACATCGGCTTCCCGATCTTCGTGAAGGCCGTCGCCGGCGGCGGCGGCCGCGGCATGCGCCGCGTCGAGACGCCCGGCGACCTCCCGCCCGCCATCGCCGAGGCGATGCGCGAAGCGGGCGCGGCCTTCGGAGACCCGCGCGTCTTCCTCGAGCAGGCCGTCGTGCGTCCGCGACACATCGAGGTGCAGATCCTCGCGGATGCCACGGGCCACACCGTGCACCTCTTCGAACGCGACTGCTCGGTGCAGCGCCGCCACCAGAAGGTCATCGAGATCGCGCCCGCGCCGAACCTCGACGACGAGCTCCGCGAGCGCATCCACCGCGACGCCGTCGCGTTCGCGAAGTCGATCGGCTACGTCAACGCGGGAACCGTGGAGTTCCTCGTCGACACGGCGGGGGAGCGGGCGGGGCAGCACGTCTTCATCGAGATGAACCCCCGCATCCAGGTCGAGCACACGGTCACGGAAGAGGTGACCGACGTCGACCTCGTGCAGTCGCAGATGCTCATCGCGGCGGGCGCGACCCTCGACGAGCTCGGCCTCGCGCAGGAGAACATCGTGCTGCGCGGCGCCGCCCTGCAGTGCCGCATCACGACGGAAGACCCGGCGCTGGGCTTCCGCCCCGACACGGGCCGGATCACGACGTACCGCTCACCGGGCGGCGCCGGCATCCGCCTCGACGGCGGCACGACGGCGGCGGGATCGCAGATCAGCCCGCACTTCGACTCGATGCTCGCCAAGCTCACGTGCCGCGGGCGCGACTTCCCGGCGGCCGTCGCCCGCGCGAAGCGGGCCCTCGCCGAGTTCCGCATCCGCGGCGTCGCGACGAACATCCCGTTCCTGCGCGCCGTGCTCGACGACCCCGCGTTCGTCAGCGGCGACCTCAGCACGGCCTTCATCGAGGAGCGTCCGAGCCTCCTCACCGCCCACCCGTCGCGCGACCGGGCGACGAAGCTCATCAACTGGCTCGCCGACGTGACGGTCAACCGTCCCTACGGCGAGAAGCCGCTGTCGGTGTCGCCGGGGAGCAAGCTTCCCGCCATCGACCTCTCGTCGCCGCCTCCCGCGGGTATGCTCGCGCGCCTGCGCGAGCTCGGCCCCGAGGGCTTCGCGAAGGCTCTTCGCGCGCAGGTCCCCCTCGCCGTCACCGAGACGACGTACCGCGACGCGCACCAGTCCCTCCTCGCGACCCGCGTGCGCACGCGCGACCTCGTGCGCGTCGGCCCCCACGTCGCGCGCATGACGCCCGAGCTGCTGTCGGTCGAGGCGTGGGGCGGCGCGACGTACGACGTCGCGCTGCGCTTCCTCGCCGAAGACCCGTGGGAGCGCCTCGCCGCCGTCCGGGAGGCGATCCCCAACATCCCGATCCAGATGCTGCTGCGCGGCCGCAACACCGTCGGCTACACGCCGCGCCCCGAAGAGGTCACCGAGGCGTTCGTCCGCGAGGCGGCCGCGACCGGCGTCGACATCTTCCGCATCTTCGACGCGCTCAACGACGTCGACCAGATGCGCCCCGCGATCTCGGCCGTGCTCGAGACCGGCACGGCCCTCGCCGAGGTCGCCGTCTGCTACACCGCCGACCTCCTCGACCCCGACGAGAAGCTGTACACGCTCGACTACTACCTGCGCCTCGCCGAAGACATCGTGCGCTCGGGCGCCCACGTCCTCGCGATCAAAGACATGGCGGGCCTCCTGCGACCTGCCGCGGCGGCCAAGCTCGTCACGGCGCTGCGCGAGCGGTTCGACCTCCCGGTGCACCTGCACACCCACGACACGGCGGGCGGCCAGCTCGCGACGCTCCTCGCGGCGAGCGCCGCGGGAGTGGACGCGGTGGATGCCGCGGCCGCGCCGCTCTCGGGAACGACGAGCCAGCCGTCCCTCTCGGCGCTCGTCGCGGCGCTCGCACACACCGAGCGCGACACCGGCCTCGACCTCGCCGCCGTCAGCGACCTCGAGCCCTACTGGGAGGCGGTGCGCCACCTCTACGCGCCGTTCGAATCGGGCCTCCCGGGCCCGACAGGCCGCGTGTACCACCACGAGATCCCCGGCGGGCAGCTGTCGAACCTGCGTCAGCAGGCGATCGCCCTCGGCATGGCCGACGACTTCGAGCTCATCGAAGACATGTACGCCGCCGCCGACCGGATCCTCGGCCGCATCCCGAAGGTCACGCCGTCGTCCAAGGTCGTCGGCGACCTCGCTCTGGCGCTCGTCGCGGCGAAGGCGGACCCCGCCGACTTCGCCGAGAACCCGCAGAACTACGATATCCCGGACTCCGTCGTCGGCTTCATGGCCGGCGAGCTCGGCGACCTCCCCGGCGGCTGGCCGGAGCCCTTCCGCACGAAGGTCCTCGCCGGCCGCGAGGTCTCGATCGACATCCCGCCGCTGACGGATGCCGAGCGCGAAGGCCTCGCGGGCGACGCGGCGACGCGCCGCCGCACGCTGAACCGGCTGCTGTTCCCCGGGCCGGCGAAGGAGTTCGAGCAGGCGCGCGAGACCTACGGCGACCTCTCGACCCTCGGGACGCCCGACTACCTCTACGGCCTCAAACCGGGCGAGGAGCACGTCGCCGAGATCGACCCCGGCGTGCAGCTCTACGTCGGCCTCGAGGCGATCGGCGAAGCCGACGCGAAGGGCATCCGCACGGTCATGACGACCCTCAACGGACAGCTCCGCCCGGTCTACGTGCGAGACCGCAGCATCAAGGTGGAGACCCGGCAGGCCGAGAAGGCCGACACGACGCGCCCCGGCCAGGTCGCCGCGCCGTTCTCGGGTGTCGTGACGATCAAGACCGAGGCCGGCGCCACCGTCGCGGCGGGACAGCCCGTCGCGTCGATCGAGGCGATGAAGATGGAGGCCGCGATCACGGCGCCCGTCGACGGAGTGGTGGAGAGGGTCGCCCTCTCGGGCGCGCAGCAGGTGGAGGCCGGCGACCTTTTGGTCGTCATCCGCCCTGCCAGGTAGCCTGGAGGGTGGCCACTGAGGCCCGACTTTCCCTGGAGACCATGCAGTGACGCCCGATCGCAACGACCACACCCCCGACGACGACACCGAGAACGGCGTCCTCGCCGAGGCCGGTGGCATCGACACGACCGCCATCGGCATCCTCGGGGGCGGCACGGAGCAGGTGAGCGTCTCGATCCCGTCGGCCTCCGACGACGAGGAGCTCGACGACGACGACGTCGTGGGCGACGAGGTCGTGGTCGAGTCCGTCGAGTTCGCGGCGCGCATCGAGCGCCCCGCCTACGAGGCCGAGTGGCTCGGCGAGGCTGCCCTCGAGGCGGCGTCGATTCCGGATGCCGGGTCCGCCGCCGAGGGAGAGTCCGGCGCGGACGACGCTACGGCCGAGGAGGACGCGGCCGACGAAGGCACGGCCGCGGCGCCCGACGCCGAGGAGATCGAGGCGGAGATCGACGCCGACGAGCCCGAGCAGCCTGAGGCTCTCGCCGACGATGATTTCGACGGGCCCGTCCTCGTCGAGGGAGTCGACGCCGACGACATCGACGGCACGGCCGACATCGCTGTCATCGAGGAGTCCGACGACGACCCGTCCGACGACGACCCGTCCGACGCCGACGAGCACAGCGCCGCCCTCGGCCACGAGGCCGCAGCGGACGCCGACACCTCCGCGCCCGGGGGCGCGCCCGAATCGACCGTGGAGGCCGAGATCGTGACCGACCAGGAGAACCCCGCCCCCGATGCGGCCGCAGAGCCGGCGCCGCTCGAAGCCGACGCGCCGACGGCGGCCGCGGCATCCGTCAGCGGATCCGTGCCCACGACCACGGGGTCCAACCCGGCGACGCGTCGCGAGGCGCACGCTGAGACCGTCGAGAAGCAGGAGCGCGCCCACGCCATGGAGCGCGTGCAGCCCCGCGCCGACGTGACCCTCACCTCCAAGCGGCTCGACGAGTTCGAGCCCGGCCGCGAGTCGGCCGACCTCCTCACCGCCGACCGGCTGCTCGATCCGCACCAGGTCGTCAGGCCCGAGCCGGAGGGCGCGTGGCAGCACTTCGTGTACTCGATCACGGGCCGCCGCGTGAACCTCGGCGACGGCAAGCGCGCCCGCGCCCGCAAAGAGCTCGACCGCCGCATCGCCTCACCGCTCGGCCAGGGCGCCCGGTTCGTCCCCGTGCTCTCGCGCAAGGGCGGCGTCGGCAAGACGACCATCACGACGCTCCTCGGCATGGCCCTCGCCGACGCGCGAGACGACCGCGTCATCGCGATCGACGCGAACCCCGACCGCGGCACGCTGGCCGATCGCATCGCGCGCCAGAACGGCAAGACCGTGCGCGACCTCGCCCGTGCCCGCGGCGAGATCTCTGGGTACGCCGGCATCTCGTCGATCGTCGCGCGCGACGACACCCGGCTCGACATCCTGGCATCGGATGCCGATCCCCGCGTCTCGGAGGCGTTCAACGACCGCGACTACCACGACGTGGCCTCCATCGCGGCCCACTACTACTCGATCGTCCTCACCGACACCGGCACGGGCATCGTGCACTCTGTCATGCAGGCGACCCTCGACCTGGCCGATCAGCTCGTCGTCGTGTCGGGCCTGAGCGTCGACGAGGCGCGCCTCGCGTCCGAGACGCTCACGTGGCTGGAGACCAACGGCTACGCGGAGCAGGTGCGCGGCGCCGTCGTCGTGCTCAACAACGCCCGCCCCGGCACGCCGCTCGTGCGCCTCGAGGAGCTCGAGACGCACTTCAAGACGCGCGTCCGCGCCGTCGTGCGCGTGCCGTACGACCCGCACATCGCGGCCGGGAGCGCCATCACGTTCCGCGACCTGCGCCCCGAGACGCGCCTCGCAGCCCGTGAGCTCGCGGCCGGCGTCGTCGAGGGGCTGCGCGGCCTCGCCTCGGCAGCCTGACGTGGCGGTCCGGCCCATCCGCCTCTTCGGCGACCCCGTTCTGCGCGCACCGAGCGCGCCCATCGACACGATCGACGACGGCGTGCGCGCCCTCGTGCAGGACCTCCTCGACACCGTCGAGCTGCCCGGGCGCGCGGGGGTGGCCGCGCCCCAGATCGGCGTCGGCCTGCGCGCCTTCAGCTACAACATCGACGGCGACATCGGCTACATCCTCAACCCCGAGATCGTCGAGGTGTCGGGCGATCCGGTTCCGACGGCGGAGGGATGCCTCTCGGTCCCCGGTCTCTGGCACGACGCGCTGCGGCATCCGTATGCCAAGGTCCGCGGCATCGACCTTGACGGCGAGGAGATCGTCCTCGAGGGTGAAGGCCTGCTCGCCCAGGCGCTGCAGCACGAGACCGACCACCTCGAGGGGATGCTGTTCATCCAGCGACTCTCGCCGGAGGACCGCAAGACCGCGATGCGCGAGATCCGCGAGAGCGACTGGTTCTAGCCGAAAGCGAGAGCGCCCCGGACGATACCCGGGGCGCTCTCGTCATGCGAGGTCTCGCTCAGCCGCCGAGCGAGACGTTGGTCGTGGAGACCGGCACGTTGTAGAGCTCGTCGATGTCGGAGGCGAAGTCCTGCAGGATGGCGTTGCGCTTGATGCTCATCTTGGGCGTCAGGTGCCCGCTCGCCTCGGTCCACTCGGTCGGGAGGATCGTGAACTTGCGGATCGACTCGGCGCGCGAGACGAGCTTGTTCGCGTTGTCGATCGCGCGCTGGATCTCGCCGCGCACGGCGCTGTTCTTGGCGGCGTCGGCGAGCGACAAGTCGGCGGGCAGGTCGTTGTTGGCGAGCCACGCGGGGAGCATCTCGGGGTCGAGCGTCACGAGCGCCGAGATGAACGGCTTCTGGTCGCCCACCACGACGACCTGACCGACGATCGGGTTCGCCCGGATCGGGTCTTCGAGCGCGGCCGGTGCGACGTTCTTGCCGCCCGCCGTGACGATGATCTCCTTCTTGCGACCGGTGATCTTGAGGAAGCCCTCCTCGTCGAACGAGCCCAGGTCGCCCGTGAGGAACCAGTCGCCGTCGAAGGCGGCGGCCGTCGCCTCGGGGTTGCGCCAGTACTCCTTGAAGACGTTGATGCCGCGCACCTGGATCTCGCCGTCGTCGCCGAGGCGGACGCTGACGCCGGGGAGCGCCGGGCCGACCGTGCCGATCTTGGACTTCGTCGCGAGGTTCACGGTCGCCGGAGCCGTCGTCTCGGTGAGGCCGTAGCCCTCGAGGATCACGACGCCGAGGCTGTGGAAGAAGTGGCCGAGGCGCGGGCCGAGCGGAGCCGACCCCGAGACGGCGTAGACGACGCGACCGCCCATGGCCTCGCGGAGCTTGCTGTAGACGAGACGGTCGAACAGCGCGAACTTGATCTTGAGGCCGAGCGGCACCTTCTTGCCCTCTTCGCGCAGCTTCGAGTGCTCGATCGCGGCGTGTGCGGCGGCGCGGAAGATCTTGCCCTTGCCGCCCGCCTCGGCCTTCTGCTCGGCGGAGTTGTAGACCTTCTCGAACACCCGCGGGACGGCGAGGAGGAACGTCGGCTTGAACGAGCCGAGCGCCGGAAGGAGCTGCTTCGTGTCGGGCTGGTGCCCGGTCTTCACGCCCGCGTGGATGTCGAGCATCGAGATGAAGCGCGCGAAGATGTGGGCGGTCGTGATGAACAGGAGGGTGGACGCGCCGGGTGTCTCGACCACCTCGTGCAGCGCCTTGGCCGAGTTGCGGCACAGCTCGACGAAGTTGCTGTGCGTCAGGACGCAGCCCTTGGGCCGGCCGGTCGATCCCGACGTGTAGATGAGGGTCGCGATGTCGGCGCCGTTGGCGAGGTTGCGGCGGCGCTCGATCTCTTCGTCGGAGATGTCCTTGCCCTGGGCGACGAGCGTGTCGAGGTCGCCGCTGTGCATCGACCACGTCGTGCGGATGAGCGGCAGCTCGGGGCGGGCCCCTTCGACGCGGGCGGTGTGGTCGGGGGACTCCGTGATGACGGCGATGGCTCCCGAGTCCGACAGGTTCCACTGGATCTGGGCGGCTGAGCTCGTCTCGTAGATCGGGACCATGACCGCGCCGGCATAGAACAGCGCGAAGTCGACGAGCGTCCATTCGTATGTCGTGCGGGCGATGAAGCCCACCTTGTCGCCGGGCTCGATGCCGGCCGCGGCGAAGCCCTTGGCCAGGGCGATGACCTGACGCTGGAATTCCGCGGCGGTGATGTCGCGCCATCCGTCGCCGTCCGGGACGGCGAACAGGGCGAGCCCCGGCGTCGCCTTCACCCGCTCCGCGAGGAGGTCTGTGACGTTGGCCTGGGGATCGGCGGGGACTATCGCAGGGACTTCGAACTGGACCACGGCAACTCCTTCGGTACCGGCATGATCGGGTGCGCTTGCGTTCGAGTGTATCCGGAGACCGTCGGGGCGCCCGGGACGGTGGGGACGGATGCCGCGGCCCGCCGTCCCGGCCGGTGTCAGGCGCCGCCGGGCCTGCGTCATGCGCCGCCGGGCCGATGTCACGCGCCGTCGGCCCGGCGCGTCGCGCGGCTAGACTTCAAGGCGCCGTCGCGTCGCGATGCGCACGAGCCAGACGGAAGGAGCCCGGTGCTCAAGGTCGGTATCGACATCGGCGGAACCAAGATCGCAGGCGGCGTCGTCGACGACGAGGGCAGGATCGTCGAGCAGCTCCGGGTCGAGACACCCGTCGAGATCGCCTCGCTCGAGGATGCCGTGGTCGACATGGTCCGCCACCTCAAGGACTCCTACGACGTGACGGCGGTCGGCGTGGCCGCCGCGGGCTTCGTGGATCGCGACGGCGCCGTGATCATCCACGCCCCCAACATCGCGTGGCGCAACGAGCCGCTCAAGGCCAAGCTCGAAGACCGCCTCGCCATGCCCGTCACGATCGAGAATGATGCGAACGCGGCCGGCTGGGCGGAGTACCGCTTCGGCGGCGGAGCCCACGTCGACGACATGGTCATGCTGACGCTCGGCACGGGCGTCGGGGGAGCGGTCATCCTCAACGGCCGTCTGTACCGCGGCGGGCATGGGATCGGCGCCGAGCTCGGGCACATGCGCTTCACGCGTGACGGCCGCCCCTGCGGCTGCGGACAGAACGGATGCCTCGAGCAGTACGCGTCGGGCCGCGCCCTCCAGCGCGAGGCCAACGAGATCGCCGACGCCGGCGGGATCGGCGAGGCTCTCGCGGCGGTGCGCGCCGAGAAGGGCTCGATCAGCGGCCCCGCCATCTCGCGGCTCGTGCTCGCCGACGACCCCGGCGCGCTCGAGGCGCTCCGCCGCGTCGCGACCGCCCTCGGCGAGGCGTGCGGCGGGTTCCAGGCCGTGCTCGACCCCTCGCTCTTCGTCATCGGCGGCGGTGTCGCCGAGCTCGGCGACGTGCTCCTCGAACCCGTCCGGCTCGCGTACGAGACCTCGCTCCCCGGATACGGCGACAGGCCCGTCGCCGAGTTCGCCATCGCCCGCCTGGGCAACTCCGCCGGCATCATCGGCGCGGCAGACCTGGCCGGAAGCGTCTAGCCGACAGGGGGGATGCCGCGGTGTTCTACTGGCTCATGAAGTACATCGTGATCGGCCCGATCACGAAGGCCATCTGGCGTCCCTGGATCGTCGGTCGTCGCAACGTCCCGTCGGAGGGCGCGGCGATCCTCGCGAGCAACCACCTGTCGTTCGTCGACTCGATCTTCCTCCCGCTCATGATCGACCGCCCCGTCGCCTTCCTCGCCAAGAGCGACTACTTCACGGGGCGGGGCCTACGAGGCTGGGCCACCCGGATGTTCTTCAAGATGACCGGGCAGATCCCGATCGACCGGTCCGGCGGCAAGGCGTCCGAGGCATCCCTCAACACGGGACTTCAGGTGCTGGGACGGGGGGATCTCCTCGGGATCTACCCCGAGGGGACGCGCAGCCCCGACGGCAAGCTCTACCGGGGCCGCACGGGCCTTGCGCGCATGGCGCTCGAGGCGCACGTGCCGGTGGTGCCGGTCGTGATGGTCGACACCGACACGATGATGCCGATCGGCACGCGGATCCCGCGGATCGTCCGCGTCGGCATCGTCATCGGCGAGCCGCTGGACTTCTCGCGCTTCGAGGGCATGGAGGGCGACCGCTACATCCTGCGCTCCGTCACCGACGAGATCATGGTCGCGCTCCAGCGGCTCGGTGAGCAGGAGTACGAGGACGTCTACGCCTCGACCGTGAAAGACCGGCTGAAGCGGCCCGTGAAGGCGCAGCATCCGTCGCCGTCCCAGGCGTGATCCGACACCGGATGACGGGTCTCTCGACGGCGAGGTAGCACTGCGCCGGGCGTTGTCGCGCCGCCGATAGACTTGGCGGATGCTTCAGCAGCTCGACGCCCTCGACCACTGGCGGACTCTGCCGATCAAGCAGCAGCCCACATGGCGCGATCGCGACGCCGTCGATGCTGTGTCGGCCGAGATCTCGACCCTTCCGCCCCTCGTCTTCGCCGGCGAGGTCGACATCCTGCGTGAGCGGCTCGCGCGCGCCGCGGCCGGCGAGGCGTTCCTCCTGCAGGGTGGCGACTGCGCCGAGACCTTCGCGGGTGCGACGGCCGAGCAGATCCGCAACCGCATCAAGACGGTGCTGCAGATGGCGGTCGTCCTGACGTACGGCGCGTCGATGCCCGTCGTCAAGATGGGACGGATGGCGGGGCAGTTCGCCAAGCCCCGTTCCAGCGACACCGAGACGCGCGGCGACGTGACGCTGCCGGCGTACCGCGGCGACATCGTCAACGGCTACGACTTCACCGAGGCATCCCGCAATGCCGATCCCGCGCGGCTGCTGAAGGGGTACCACACCGCCGCGTCGACGATCAACCTCATCCGCGCGTTCACGCAGGGTGGCTTCGCCGACCTCCGCGAGGTGCACAGCTGGAACAAGGGCTTCGCGCAGAACCCGGCGAACCAGCAGTACGAGCGCCTCGCGAACGAGATCGACCGTGCCATCAAGTTCATGGAGGCGGCCGGCGCCGACTTCGACGAGCTGCGCCGCGTGGAGTTCTACACGGGGCACGAGGGCCTGCTCATGGACTACGAGCGCCCCATGACCCGCATCGACTCGCGCACCGGCACGCCGTACAACACGTCGGCGCACTTCCTGTGGATCGGCGAGCGCACGCGCGACCTCGACGGCGCGCACGTGGACTACTTCTCGAAGATCCGCAACCCGATCGGCGTGAAGCTCGGCCCGTCGACCTCGCCCGACACGGCGCTCGCCCTCATCGACAAGCTCGACCCCGAGCGCGAGCCCGGCCGCCTGACCTTCATCACGCGGATGGGCGCGGGCAAGATCCGCGACGCGCTGCCGCCGCTGCTCGAGGCCGTGCGCGACTCCGGCGCGACTCCGCTGTGGGTCACCGACCCGATGCACGGCAACGGCATCACGACGCCGACGGGCTACAAGACGCGTCGCTTCGACGACGTCGTCGACGAGGTGCGCGGCTTCTTCGACGCGCACCGCGCGGTCGGCACGTTCCCGGGCGGCATCCACGTCGAGCTGACCGGCGACGACGTCACCGAGTGCCTCGGCGGCTCGGAGCAGATCGACGAGGCCACGCTCGCCACGCGCTACGAGAGCCTCTGCGACCCGCGCCTCAACCACATGCAGAGCCTCGAGCTGGCCTTCCTCGTCGCCGAAGAGCTCGAGAAGCTCTGACCCTCCCTCCTCCCCGCCTCTCCCGGCCTCCCCGCCTCCCCGCCTCCCTGCCTTCCCGCCTTCCCGCCTTCCCCCCTCCTTCCGTCCTCCCGCCCTTTTCCGCGAGAGGGCAGGAATGAGCGTTCGCTGCGGCGCGTCGCGCGCACTACTGCCCTTTCGCGTAGGGGGATGACGCGCTCCTCCCCATCGCGCAGGGAACCGTCGCTCTGCACAGACACGACGGGACCAGGCAGTCCGGGCACGTCGCGGTGCTCAGCATGAGGGATGCCCCGACGCGCTGCACTGCCAGGAGAACTCGACGGACGGTCGTTCGGCCTGCAGTTCGCGGCGAGCCTGGGGGTGAGCCGCCGAAGACTTCAGTGGAGCGATGTGGGCCACCCGTTCCACGGCATCTACACCGTCGGTGTCGACACGACGGATCTCGTGGAGCGGTGTCGCGCGGTCGCGCCGCGCCTGGACCCGCGCGAGTACTTCAGCCACGCGACGGCGGCGCGGCTATGGGGGATCCCGCTTCCGCGCGCGTATGACCCGAGTGAGGCCATCCATGTCACAGCGCTCGGGGTGGACGATCGGACCCGCCCGGCGGGACTGGTGGGATGGCGTGTCGAGCACCATCCCCCCGAGGTGCGGCAGGTCGGACAACTTCCCGTGATCGCGCCGGCCGACGTCTGGGCGACACTCGGCATGCGCGGCGCCGTCATCCCGCGCGCCCAGCTCTTCCCCGAGTGGCTTGTCGCCGCGGGCGACTATCTCGTCAGCGGAAAGCGGGTCCCCGGAGGCCGCCTGCCGCCTCTCGCATCGCTGGCCGATCTGCGAGCCGCGGCGCTGAGACGAGCCGGCAAACGCGGCTCGCGCGTCCTTCACGAGGCGATCCCGCTGATTCGGCAACCCGTTGATTCGCCACGGGAGACCTTCCTGCGCCTCGCGCTCGTTGCCCACGGACTGCCTGAGCCCGTGGTGCAGCCGTCGATCCTGACGCGCGCCGGCATGAGGCATCCCGATCTCGGATATGTCGACGAGCGGGTTCTGCTGGAGTATCAGGGCGACGAGCACCGCACGTCACGGGCGCGGTGGCTGCGGGACCTCACGCGCGTTCAGGAGTTCGAGGATGCCGGGTTCCGGGTCATCCTCGTCGGAGATGACGATCTGCGTCCAGGCGCGGTCGACGCCCTCTGCGCTCGCGTCCGGCGTGCTCTCGCCTGACATCCCCGACCCCGCGAGAGGGCAGGAATGGGCGTTTTCCGGGGCGTGTCGCGCGCACTTATGCCCTCTCGCGGAACCGGGGACGGGGGACGGGGGACGGGGATCGGGGACCGGGGGGGCGAGGACGGGGCCGGGGGACCGGGGGGGCGAGGACGGGGGCGGGGGACGGCTCCGGGGGCCCGGGGCCGGGGAGGGTGGGGGGTCAGTCGGTGGCGCTGAGGTCGAGCGAGACCTTGGAGCCCTTGACACGCTGGGCGTCCTTCTCGGGGTCCTGCGCGACGACGGTCGCGATGAGGGCGAACGGCTCCCATAGCGGGTTGTACTGGGGCGTGAAGCCCGCGGCGGCGAGCTTGTCCTTCGCCTCCTTGAGCGACAGGCCGACGACGTTGGGCACGGGGAAGAGCGGCGGACCCGACGACACGACGAGCGTCACGGCCTCGCCCGGCCGCCACGGCGTGCCGTCGCCCTTGTCGGCGATCCGGATGACGAGGCCGTCCTTGACGTCGCTGCTCGTCTCCTCGGTCGTGCCGGCGATCTGCAGGTTCTTGGCGTTGAGCGCGGCTGTGGCGTCGCCGATGCTCTTGCCCGCGACATCCGGAACCGCCCCCACCGACACCGCGAGGACGGCGGAGTCTCCCTCGTGCACCGTGCACCCGGGCGTGCAGTCGAACGCGTCGCCGCCGGCGCGGGGAGTGACGGATGCCGAGATCACGACGTTCTCGGACACGTCGCCGTTGAAGTACAGCTCGTCATCGCCGACCTGCACGCGCGCACCCTCGAGGGCCGCGCGCGCCTGATCGGCGGGGACTCCGCCGAGCGCGGGCACGGCATGGTCTTGCGGGCCCTTGGACACCAGGACCGTCACGGTCGACTCCTTGTCGACGCGCGACCCGGGGCCGGGCTTCGAGCCGACCGCGGTCCCGGCCGGGATGTCGTAGTCGAAGACGTCCTCCTGCGTCGCGAGGAGACCCTCCTCGGCCAGCGCCGCCTGCGCCTGCTCGAACGTCATGTTCGCCACGTCGGGCACGGGCACGAGCGAGCCGGGCCCTGAGCCGAACCACCACCCGATCGCGGCGGCCAGCACGGCGAGCACGACGACGAGCGCGAACAGCCATCCGCCCCGGCGCCGGCGCTTGCGCATCTCGGTGCGCAGGCGCGAGGCGTTGTCGACGTCGTCGATCGCGGCCATGGGGCCGGTGATGGTCGTCGGCAGCACCTTCGTCAGCTCGGTCTGCGCGCCGCCCTCGTCGCGGATGACGGACGTCGGCGCCGACCGGGCCACCTGCGGCTGCACGCCGAGCTCGCGCTCGATCTCGCGGAAGCGGTCGAGCATCTCGCGCGCGTCGGTCGGACGATCGTCGGGACTCTTCTCAGTCGCCCACAGCACGAGCTCGTCGAGCTGCTCGGGCACCCCGGGGTTCTTGACGCTCGGGCGGGGGACCGAGTCGGTCGCGTGCTGGAACGCGATCTGCATCGGCTGCTCGCCCTGGTAGGGCTGCTCGCCGGTGAGCATCTCGTAGAGCATGATCCCGAGCGAATAGATGTCGCTGCGCGCATCGGCCGTGCCGCGGGTCACGAGCTCGGGCGCGAGGTAGGCGATCGTGCCGAGCAGCTGCGAGCCCGTCGCCGTGTTCGCCGTCGTCGCGCGGGCGAGGCCGAAGTCGCCGATCTTGATGCGGCCGTCCTCGGCGAGCAGGACGTTCTCGGGCTTGACGTCGCGGTGCACGATCCCCGCCCGGTGGGCGGCGGCGAGACCCGAGAGCACGGCATCCATGATGGTGACCGTCTGCGGGATCGTCAGGCGCCGCTGCTCGCGCAGGAGCTCTCGCAGCGTGATGCCGGGGAGGTACTCCATGACGAGGTACGCCATGTCGCCGTCCTGGCCCTGATCGAAGACGTTGACGACGTGCGGGTCGGCAAGCCGCGCCGCGGCGCGCGCCTCCTGGATGAACCGGCTCTGGAACACGGTGTCGTCGCTGAGGTGCCCGTGCATGACCTTGAGCGCGATGCGCCGCTCGAGGCGGAGGTCGGTCGCGACGTACACGGTCGCCATGCCGCCGCGCGCGATGCGCGCGCGCACCCGGTACCGGCCGTCGACGAGACGGCCGATCAGCGGGTCGGCCTGCTGACTCGTGCTCACGCTGAAAGTCTACGGACGGGCGGCTGTGAGCCCCGGGAGCGGCTCACCCGGCCGAGACCGCTTCGTGACCCGTCATCCGTATGTCGCGAGCCACGTCGTGGCCGCGAGCTCCCACCGCGCATAGCGGTCGGGGAAGGCCGAGATCTGCACGGCTTGCGCGGCCTGCGTGAACGTCATGGCCTGCCAGCCGGGGATGTCGAGGAGTCCGCGAGTCGTCTTTCCGTTGGGGTCGGACGGCCCGCCGAAGAACGCGCGTGTCGACCGTGCCGCGTCGCCGACCTGCTCGGGCGTGCCCCAGCCGGCGCTCGGGCGCTGCTGGAAGAGACCGATCGAGTCGCGGTCGCCCCACGCGAGGTTGCGCAGCCACGACTCCTGCATCGCGGCGCCGAGCGCGATCGCGATGCCGCGGTCGGGCACGCCGAGCTCGCGCCCGATGCCGATGATGAGGCGGACGTTGCCCTGCTGCTCGGCGTCGAGCGCGGGGACGGGCGCCTGGACGGGCACGACGGGGGCGGCGGGTGCGGCCGCGGCGGGCGGCGCGGGGGTGACGGATGCCGCGGGCACCATCGCGCCGGGGATGACGACCTTCTGGCCGGGGTAGATGATCGAGCCCCAGCCGAGCCCGTTGGCGGCGAAGAGCGCCTGCACCGTCACGCCGTGCCGGGCCGCCACGCCGCTCAGGGTGTCGCCCTTCTGGATCGCGTAGGTTCCGGATGCCGCGCCCGGCGTGGCAGGAGCGGGCGCCACAGGCGCTGCCGGTGCGACAGGCGCGGGCGCCGAGGCTGCCGCCGGCGCCGCGCCGGAGACCACGAGCTTCTGGCCGGGGTAGATGATCGAGCCCCACCCGAGCCGGTTGGCGGCGAAGAGCGCCTGCACGCTCACGCCGTGCCGTCCGGCGATGGCGCTGAGCGTGTCGCCCTTCTGGACGGTGTATGTTCCGGATGCCGCGGCGGGGGCCGCCGGAGCGCTCGGCGCAGGCGCGGCCGGCGCCGGGACGGAGCCCACGAGACGCAGCACCTGCCCGGGCCGGATGATCGAGGTCGAGGTCAGCCCGTTGAGCGCGAGCACGTCGGCCGTGCGCAGCCCGAACCGCAGGGCGATGCCGAAGACGGTGTCGCCCCGCTGCACCGTGTAGGTCGCGGGCACCTGCACCGCGGCGGGGAGAGGCCGGGCGGTCACGACGCGCGGAATGGCGCCGGCGGCGGGTGCGACCTGAGGGCGGAAGGCGCTCCGCGTCTCGTGCTCGGGCTCCACCGCGACGGCGGGCGCCGTCGCGCTCAGAATGAGGGCGATCGAGCCGACGACGGAGCCCGCGACGGTCGCGGGACCGAAGCTGCTCTTCGTGGCGGATGCCGGGGCGAGCGCCGGGCTCGCGGATTTCGGCGTGGGCCGCCTGCGGTTCTGTCGCACGAGTTTTCCCCCTCCGTGACCCTGAAAACGTGTCACGGAAGTAAATCGGTGTCAACTGATGCGACCAAAGTGCACAGTGTTACTGATGTGTCTCACGTGACTGGGATCACCGCTCCCGACACTCCCACCGGCACCCGTCCGCCTCCCGCGACTTATGCGGGGCCGAGCGGGAATGAGATAGTGGGGATCGTGACCGAAGATCTCGCGCCGCGCATCGAGACCGATTGGCTGACGCTTCCCGAACTGGTCGACCTCCTGGGTGAACCGCTCGGACGCGTCCGCCGCCTCCTCGACGAGAAGCACCTCGTCGGCTCGCGCCGCGAAGGCGCGTTCAAAGTTCCGAGCCTGTTCGTCCTCGACGGGCATCCGCTCGCGTCGCTGCGCGGCACCCTGTTCGTGCTGCACGACGCCGGCTTCACCGACGACGAGGCGATCGACTGGCTGCTGACGCCCGAGGACTCGATCGGCCTCGCGCCGATCGAGGCGCTGCGCGCCGGCCGCAAGAGCGAAGTGCGCCGCGTCGCGGCGACGCTCGCCTGAGCGGCCCGCGACTCACGCCGCCTGACCGCGGCGACGCTCGCCTGAGCGGCCCGCGACTCAGGTCGTGCGGACGGTCGCGGCCCGCGCGAGCTCGCGCAGCTCCGCGAGGGCCGTCGTCCCGAGGTTCGCGCCCGACAGCGCCCCCTCGGCCTCCTCGGCGTAGTCCGCGATGAGGGTCTCGACGCGATCGAGCGCCCCCGAATCGACGATCGTGCGCTGGAGCGACGCGACCTGCCCGTCGTCGAGGAGCCGATCCCCGATGAGCTCGTCCAGGACACGGCATGCCTCGGCATCCAGTCGCTCGCACGTGAACGCTATGAGCACGGTGCGCTTGCCTTCGCGCAGGTCGTCGCCCGACGGCTTGCCGGTCTGGGCCTCGTCGCCGAAGACACCCAGCACGTCGTCGCGCAGCTGGAAGGCCATGCCGACCGGATGGCCGAACGCCGCGAGGGCACGCAGCTGCGAGGCATCCGCCCCCGCCAGCGCCGCCCCGATCGCGAGCGGCTGCTGCACGCTGTACCGCGCGGACTTGTAGGAGGCCACGCGCAGGGCACGGTCGGCGTGGCGGTCGTCGGCCTCGGTGCGGAACGCGGACTCCTCGGCGATGTCGAGGAACTGCCCGATGGTCACGTCGCGCCGCATCGTCGCGTACTCCGCGCGGGCGGCTGCCGCGCGGGCGACGGATGCCTCGGCCAGCCCCTCCTCGAGCAGGTCGTCGCTCCACGCCACGAGGAGGTCGCCGAGGAGGATCGCACCCGAACGGCCGAACGCCGACGCGTCGCCGACCCAGCCCGATCCGGCATGCGACGCCTCGAGCGAGCGATGCGCCGCGGGGCGGCCGCGGCGGGTGTCGGAGTTGTCGATGACGTCGTCGTGCACGAGCGCGGCGGCGTGGAAGATCTCGAGTGAGGCGGCCGCTGCGACGACCTCGGGGGAGAGGTCGGCGGAGCCGCCCTCGGCCTCGGCGACGGCGCGGTATCCCGCGATGCAGAATCGGCCGCGGAGGCGCTTTCCGCCGCGGAGCGCCGTGGCCCCCGCCTCCACCAGGAGAGCCGCTTCGGGCCCCAGTTCGGCGGTCGAATCGCGGACGCCTACGATGAACGTGTCGAGTCGCTGAGAAATCGCCGCGACCGGGTCCGTAGAGGGTGACACAGGCCTAGCCTAGTGATCGAGCGCACGCGTAGAATCGCAGCGTCTGAGACTTTCAGAGGGGGATGCATGCCACTGTCCGAACAGGAGCAGCGTCTGCTCGATGAGATGGAACGCCATCTCATGCGCAACGACGCCGACGTCGTGAGCGCGCCGAGAGACGGTCGCACCCTGAGCTACCGCAACATCGTCTACGGCACGGTCCTGGTGCTGCTGGGTCTGGGCGGGCTCATCATCGGCGTCTCGACAGACCTCATCGTCGTCGGGGTCCTCGGCTTCGTCGTCATGCTCGGCGGGGTCGTCCTGGCCGTGACCCCCACGCGCGGCCTCGGCAAGATGCCGGCCGATCCCGATTCGCCGGTCACGCCCGGCAAGCCCGCCTCCTCGTTCATGGATCGCATGAACGACCGCTGGGACAAGCGACAGGAAGGGCGTTGACCCCCACCCTCCGCTGATCACTGCACGCTGACCGCAGCGCATCGAGCACCGACCTCCGGGTCGGTGCTTTTTTGTTGCCCGCGCACCGGTCGGATCCGGCGCGGGCGAGCCCTCCTGCACCCGCTCACGCCGCCGGAGGGCTCCCAGGCGCTTCACGGGGAGGGAATGGGTGACAAAGTGGAGGACAGTGGAGTAACGTGGGGGCCACAACCCGTCGGGGGCCGGACGAAGGGGGTGAGGTGCCGATGCTTCTTGGCACGCACACTCCCAAGCTCGACGACAAGGGGCGCGTCATCCTCCCGTCGAAGTTCCGCGACGATCTCGGTGCGGGCGTCGTGATCACGCGGGGGCAGGAACGCTGCCTCTACGTGTTCAGCACGACCGAGTTCGAGCGGGTCTACGAGCGGATCCGCGAGGCGCCCCTCAGCAACAAGCAGGCCCGCGACTTCCAGCGCATGTTCCTCTCGGGGGCCAGCGCCGAGAAGCCCGACGGCCAGAACCGCGTCACGATCCCGCCGCACCTGCGTGCGTATGCGGGGCTCGAGCGCGACCTCGTCGTGACCGGTGTCGGCGCCCACGCCGAGATCTGGCACGCCGACGCGTGGAACGCCTACGCAGACAGCAACGAAGACAGCTACTCGGAGATGGAGCAGGAGGTGATTCCGGGCTTGTTCTGACCCTCGATCGTGACTCCCAGCCGCTCACGCCCTGACGCACTTCCCCGGCGCCAGGTCAGAGCGGATGGGGATCAGGATCGAGGGCCGCTCCCAGGCATCTCCCGCTCATCATGAACCTGCGCGACATCCACACCCCCGTCCTCCTCGACCGCTGCATCGAACTGCTGGCCCCCGCCCTCGAGCGCGAGAGCTCCGCGCCCCGCGTGCTCGTCGATGCGACCCTCGGCATGGGCGGCCACTCCGAGGCCCTGCTCGAGCGCTTCCCCGACATCCGCCTCATCGGTCTCGACCGCGACCAGGACGCCCTGCGCATCGCGGGGGAGCGGCTCGCGCCGTTCGGCGACCGCGTGACGCTCGTGCACACCGTCTACGATGGCATCGCCGAAGCCGTCGCCTCCACCGGCCTCCACTTCGTCGACGGCATCCTGTTCGATCTGGGTGTCTCCTCCCTCCAGCTCGACGTCGCCGACCGCGGATTCGCGTACTCGCAGGACGCGCCCCTCGACATGCGCATGGACCAGTCGACGGGGATGACTGCCGCCGACGTCCTCGCCACCTACAGCGAGGGCCAGTTGCGCCGCATCTTCGAGCGCTACGGCGAAGAGAAGCTGTCGGGCCGCTACGCCCGCGCCATCATCGGCGCGCGGGCACAGGCCCCGATCGTGCGTTCGGGCCGGCTCGTGGAAGTGCTCGTCGCCGCGACGCCGTACTCGGCGCAGCGTACGGGTCACCCTGCCAAGCGGGTCTTCCAGGCGCTGCGCATCGAGGTGAACAGCGAGCTCTCGGCTCTCGAGGCCGCCATCCCGGCCGCGCTCGAGCTGCTGACGGTCGGCGGGCGCATCGTCGTCATGTCGTACCAGTCGCTCGAGGACCGCCTCGTCAAGCGCGCGCTGGCGGATGCCTCGGCCTCCACCGCTCCCGCGGGGCTCCCCGTCGAGCTGCCCGAGCACGCCCCTCGCTTCCGGCTCCTCGTCAAGGGAGCCGAACTCGCCTCGCCTGAAGAAAAGGCCCGCAACCCGCGGGCGACACCCGTGCGCCTGCGCGCCGCGGAACGGATCAGGGAGGCGGCGGCATGAGCCTCGCAGCACAGACGAAGCAGACCGCCGGTGCCGTCGCACCCGACCGCCGGGAAGCGCCCGGACGGCGCCTGCGCGCCGTCGAGGCGCCGGCACGCCGGAGGCGCCCCCGCGTCCTCTACGCGGTCGTGGCCGTCGCGGGGGCCGTCGCGATCGGGGGAGCGCAGATGGCGCTGTCGATCCTCACGACGCAGACCTCGTACCAGATCGCGACGCTCACGACACAGCAGCGGGAGCTCGGCTGGCAGAAGCAGATGCTCTACGACGACGTCGCAGGGCTGAGTTCGCCGCAGTACCTCGCCGCCAACGCGTCGGCGCTCGGCATGGTCATCAACGAGTCGCCGAGCTATCTGCGCCTCAGCGACGGCGCGATCCTCGGGTCGGGCCAGGTGGCTCTCGGCGCGTCATCCGTCGATGCGCTCAACCGAGCCGCCGTCGGCAACGCGCTGATCACCGACACGCCGCTCGTGACAGACCCCGACGCGACGATCCAGGGCGCGCCGATTCCCGATCCCACCACCACGACGGCAGGAGACGCGGATGCCGCCGGCACAGCCCCGGTATCCAACACTCCGCCACCTCTGACCGACGGACTTCCGACCCCGAGCACACACTGAGACCATGACCACGAGAAGCACCCGCAGCCCGCGTCGTCGAACCGTGGTCGCCCTCGCGGTGGTCCTCGCCGTCCTCGCCGGATTCATCGTCCGCCTCGTCGACATCCAGGTCGTGAGCGCCCGAGAGCACATCTCGGACTCGATGTCGATCGCGCTCGGCGGATCCCGCCCGCTGTACGGCACGCGCGGCTCGATCGTCGACGAGACGGGACAGACGCTGGCCGGCAGCATCCTCCTCTACGACGCGCAGCTCGACCCGTCGAACGTCGGGCCCCTCGAGCGCACGACCGTCGGCGGCAAGACCGAAGAGGTCCCCTGGGCGACGGTCGCCGCCGAGATCGGCACCGTGACGGGGCAGACGTCCGAGGACATCCAGAAGATCGTCGCCGACGCGAAGGCCGCGAACCCCGACTCGCAGTACGCGCAGCTCAAGCGGGGGCTCACGACCGAGCAGTACCGCGCCCTCGCCGCGCTGAAGATCCCCTACCTCTACTTCGACCAGCACCCCTCGCGGATGTACCCCGACGGAGCGGTGGCCGGCAATCTCGTGGGCTACATGGGGCTCGACGGCGAACCCCTCGGCGGTCTCGAGCAGACGCAGGACAGCTGCCTCGCCGCGACGAACGGATCGATGACGTACGAGAAGGGCAAGGACGGCGTCATCATCCCGGGCACCGAGGTGAAGCAGGATGCCGTCAACGGCGGCACGCTCGCCCTCACGATCGATCGCGACCTGCAGTGGTACATGCAGCAGCTCGTCGCCGAGCAGGTGCAGGACATGGGCGCGCTCTCGGGCACGATCACGGTCGTGGAGGCCAAGACCGGCAAGATCCGCGCGGCGGCGGACTACCCGACGCTCGACCCGAACGACGTCGAGGCGTCCGACCCGAAGGACCGCGGAAGCCGCATCTTCATCAACACCTTCGAACCGGGCTCGACCTTCAAGCCGCTCACGGCCGCGACGCTCATCGAGGCCGGCGGGCAGACGCCGGCCTCGACGGTGACCGCAGCCGGCAAGGAGAGCTTCCCCAACGGCGCGCGGGTCGGGGACTCGTTCAACCACCCGCAGTACACCTACACGCTCGCCGGCGTCCTCATCGACTCGTCGAACGTGGGTATCTCGAAGTTCGCCGAGCGGGTCAGCCCCCAGGTGCGCTACGACTTCCTCAAGAAGTTCGGCATCGGCGACGGCAGCGAGATCCCCTTCAACGGCCAGCCGAAGGGCGACTTGCGCACGCCCGACAAGTGGGACAACCAGAGCTTCTACAACATCGCGTTCGGGCAGGGCGTCTCGACGACCATCCCCGAGCTCATGGGCGCCTACCAGGCGCTCGCCAACGACGGCGTCAAGATCCCGCTGTCGCTCGTCGAGTCGTGCACGAAGGCCGACGGGACGGTCGTCAAGCCGACCCTGAGCGAGCCCCGGCGCGTCGTGAGCGAGTCCACCGCCGTCGCCGTCCAGCAGATGATGGAGAACGTCGCGCTGCAGAGCACGCTGTCGGACCAGGTCGCCATCGCGGGCTACAACGTCGCCGACAAGACGGGCACGGGCGAGAAGACCGACGGCAACGGGCACTACAAGAGCGGCGTGTACTTCACGACGATGATCGGATTCGCCCCGGCGGAGGACCCGCAGTACATCGTCGCGGTGACGCTCGACGAGCCGACTCGGATAAGGTCGTCGGGTGCCAACGCGTCCGCGTGGCAGAAGGCGATGACGCAGGTTCTCAAGACGTACCGCGTCATGCCCTCCACCGAGGCGCCCACCCTGTTGCCCAAGTTCGGGTGACCAGGGCCCGACCGGCGCGCACACCATGATCGACCTCACACTCACACAGCTTTCGCACGCCGTATCCGGCGAACTCCGGCTCGCCGGGGCGCACACGCCCGACACGATCGTCTCGGGCGGCGTCGACACCGACTCGCGCCTCATGGAGCCGGGCGGCATCTTCGTCGCCAAGCCGGGAGACGTCACCGACGGCCACCTCTTCGTTCCGGCCGCCGTCGACAACGGCGCGGTCGTCGCGATCGTCGAGCGGCCGGTCGAGGCATCCGTCACCCAGATCGTCGTCGCCGACGTCGTCACCGCCCTCGCCGACCTCGCCCGCGAAGTCGTGGCGCGGGTGCGTGCCGGCGGCCGCCTCAAGATCGTCGGGATCACGGGGTCCAACGGCAAGACGACGACCAAGAACATGCTCGCCCGCATCCTCGAGGGGGAGGGCGAGACCGTCTCACCGCGCGCCTCGTTCAACAACGAGGTGGGCGCGCCGCTGACGATGCTGCGGGTGACCCACGACACGCGCTACCTCGTGAGCGAGTTCGGCGCGAGCGGCCCCGGCGAGATCGCGCGGCTCGCAGGACTCGTCCACCCCGATATCGGGATCGTCCTCATGGTCGGCATGGCGCACGCGGGCGGCTTCGGCGGCATCGAATCCACGCTGTACGAGAAGTCCCAGCTCATCCGCGCCGTGCGCGAGGGCGGCCTGGCGGTGCTCAACGCCGACGACGGTCGCGTCGCGACGATGGCCGACATCGCCGCGGAGAGGGATGCCGCGGTCCGCTGGTTCGGCCGCGGTGCGGGCGCGCGCGGGCAGGCCCTCGATGTGCGCGCCGACGACGTCGAGGTGACGGCATCCGGCACGCGGTCGGTCATCACGGCCGACGGCGTCAGCGCGCCGCTGCACCTGCGGGTGCTCGGCGAGCACCACGTCATGAACGCCCTCGCGGCGATCGCCGCGGCGACGGCTCTCGGGGTGCCGCTCGAGGAGGGCATCGCGCGGCTCGAGACGCTCGAGCTCGCCGAACGCTGGCGCATGCAGCCCCTCGGCTCGGATCGCGTGCGCATCATCAACGACGCCTACAACGCCAGCCCCGACTCGATGTCGGCGGCCCTGCGCACCCTCGCCCAGATCACCGGCCCGGGGGAGCGCACTGTGGCCGTCCTCGGGGCGATGAGCGAGCTCGGCGAGTTCGCGGGCGAAGAGCATGACCGCGTGGGCCTGCAGGCCGTGCGCCTCGGGATCCAGCGCATCGTGGTCGTGGGGCCCGACGCGCGGCGGCTGTTCCTCGCCGCCGTCGGCGAGGGCTCGTGGGACGGCGAGGCGGTGTTCTTCGCGACGGCCGACGAGGCCTACGACTACCTTCTGACCGAACTCCGCGACGGCGATCGCGTGCTCGTGAAGTCCTCCAACTCCGCGGGCCTGCGGTTCCTCGGCGATCGTCTGGGAGAATCGTTCTCGTGAGATCCCTTCTGACCGCGACGGCGATCTCGCTGGCCTTCACCCTGTTCCTCACGCCGGTGTTTATCCGGCTCTTCCGCAAGTGGGGCTGGGGCCAGATCATCCGCACGCCGGAGGACGGCAACATCCCGCCGCACGAGGCCAAGCGCGGAACGCCGACGATGGGCGGCGTCATCTTCATCGCCGGCACGCTCCTCGGCTACTTCATCGGCACGTACGCCGGCAACTTCCCGCCGACGCTGTCGGGCATCCTCGTGCTCTGGATGATGGTGGGCTTCGGCGTCGTCGGCTTCATCGACGACTACATGAAGCTGCACCGGCAGCGCAGCCTCGGCCTCACCGGCTGGCGAAAGATCCTCGGCCAGGTGATCGTCGTCGTGCCGTGGGCGATCGTGTCTCTGAACTTCGCGAATCCCGCGGGGCAGACGCCGGCCTCGCCCTACGTGTCGTTCTTCCGCGACATCCCCGTGCTGTCGTTCATGGCGCTCGGGCTCATCGTCGGCTGGCTCCTCTACATCATCTGGATCACCTTCATCGGCGTCGCCTGGTCGAACAGCACGAACGTGACCGACGGCCTCGACGGCCTGGCGGCGGGCTCGGGCATCTTCACGATCGCCGCTATGAGCCTCATCACGTTCTGGCAGTTCAAGCAGCGCTGCGTCGCGGTCGATCTCGTCCCGAGCTACCAGACCGCCTGCTACGGCACGCGCGACCCGCTCGATCTCACCATCGTGGCGGCGGCGTTCGTCGGTGCGCTCGTCGGATTCCTCTGGTGGAATGCGCCCAAGGCGCGCATCTTCATGGGAGACGTCGGATCGATGGCCATCGGCGGCGTCATCGCGGCGATGTCGATCCTGTCGCGCACCGAGATCCTCGCGGTCATCGTCGCGGGCGTCTTCATCATCGGCCCCGGCTCGGTGATCCTGCAGCGGTACTACTTCAAGATCACGAAGGGCAAGCGCCTCTTCCTCATGAGCCCCTTCCACCATCACCTCGAGATGCGCGGGTGGGCCGAGACGACGATCGTCATCCGCATGTGGATCATCGCGGGGATGCTCGCGGTCACCGGCATCGGAGCCTTCTACGTCGAGTGGCTCGCGCGCACATGAGCGACCGGCTCGACACCCTCACCAGCTGGAACGCCGACTGGAAGGGCCTTCGCGCCGTCGTGCTCGGGCTCTCGGTCACCGGCTTCTCCGTCGCCGACACGCTCGCCGAACTCGGCGCCGAGGTGCTCGTCGTGACCGAGCGGGCCGACGAGGAGTACGAGCGGCTGCTCCCGGTCATCGGCGCGCGCCTGTGGACCGGCTCGCTCGAGACCGTGCCGGCGGAGCTCTCCGGCTTCGCGCCCGACGTCGTCATCGCCTCGCCCGGCTTCGCGCCGGGGCATCCCGTCATCGAGTGGGTCCGCGACTCGCGGATCGCGCTGTGGGGCGACGTCGAACTGGCGTGGCGCGTGCGCGACAAGGTGCTGCGCCCCGACGGCACCCCCGCCGAGTGGATCCTCGTCACCGGCACGAACGGCAAGACGACGACGACGCGCCTCACGGCGACCATGCTCGTCGCGGGCGGGCTGCGCGCCGCCCCCGTCGGCAACATCGGCACGCCCGTGCTCGACGCCGTCCGAGACCCCGAGGGCTTCGACGTGCTCGTCGTGGAGCTCTCGAGTCACCAGCTCTGGTACCTCGGGCTGCAGACCGGCGCCGAGCCGCTGTCGCCGTACGCCGCGGTCTGCCTCAACCTCGCCGACGACCACCTCGAATGGCACGGCTCCTTCCAGGCCTACCGCGACGCCAAGGCGCACGTGTACGACAACACGCGCGTCGCGTGCGTCTACAACAAGGCGGATGCCGCGACCCAGGCGATGGTCGAAGACGCCGACGTCGTCGAGGGCGCCCGGGCCATCGGGTTCGATCTCGGCGTGCCGGGGCCGAGCGAGGTCGGCGTCGTCGACGGGATCCTCGTCGACCGCGCCTTCCACGAGGAGCGCCGCACGAGCGCCCTCGAGCTGACGACGGTCGCCGAGCTCCGCGACCAGGGCCTGGCCGCCCCGCACATGGTGGCGAACATCCTCGCGGCGAGCGCGCTGGCCCGCTCGATCGGCGTCGAGCCCGAGGCCGTCCGCACCGCTCTCCGCTCCTTCAGACTCGACCCGCACCGCATCGAGGTCGTCGCCGTCGCCGAAGGCGTCACCTGGATCGACGACTCGAAGGCGACGAACCCGCATGCCGCGGCATCCTCGCTCGCCGCCTTCCCCGGCGCCGTCTGGGTCGTCGGGGGACTCCTCAAGGGCGTCGACATCTCGTCGCTCGTCGCCGACCGCGGTGTCCGCTCGAAGGCCGCCATCGTGATCGGCGCCGACCGCGAACACGTCGTCGCGGCGTTCTCGCGACACGCGCCCGAGGTGCCCGTGTTCGAGGTGGACGCCGATGAGACTGAAGACGTCATGGCGAGGGTCGTCGAACTGGCGGCCGGGATCGCGCGTGACGGGGACGTTGTTCTGCTCGCCCCCGCCGCGGCATCCTTCGACCAGTTCTCCTCCTATGCCGACCGGGGCCGCAGATTCGCGGCAGCCGTGAACGAGCGGATCGCAAGGGGGGCAGATGGCGAGCACGACGACGACATCGAGCCGTCCGCGGGCGATCGCGCCTGACGCCGACGCTGCGTCGGCGAGCGGGAAGGGCGGCCTTGCCGCCCGCGTGAACCTCGGCAAGGTGTTCGCGCCCGTCCCGAGCGAGTTCCTGCTCATCACCTCGACCGCCCTCATGCTCACGGGCTTCGGGCTCGTGATGATCCTTTCGGCCACCTCCGCGACGGCGACGGCGCGCGGCGAAGCCCCGTACGAGGCGGTCATCAAGCAGGGCGTGTTCGCGCTCATCGGCATCCCGCTGATGCTCGTCGCGAGTCGCCTGCCGGTGGAGTTCTGGAAGCGGATGGCGTGGCCCGCCCTGATCGGCGCGCTCCTGTTCCAGATGCTCGTCTTCACACCCCTCGGCATCGACAACGACGGCAACCGCAACTGGATCAAGATCGCGGGGCTGCAGGCCCAGCCGTCGGAGTTCCTCAAGCTCGCGCTCGCGCTGTGGATCGGCTACGTCCTGTTCCGCAAGCGGACGCTGCTGAGCTCGTGGACCCACGTCTTCATCCCGCTCGTGCCGATGACGGTCCTCGTGCTCGCCGCCGTCATGGCCGGCGACGACATGGGCACCGCGATGGTCATCGCGCTCGTCGCGCTCGCGGCCCTCTTCTTCTCGGGCGTGAAGCTGCGGATCTTCATCCTGCCGCTCATCCTCGGGGTCATCGGCGCGGCGGCCTTCGCCCTCATGAGCCCCAACCGCATGCACCGCATCATGAGCTTCCTCGATGCGAACTGCCTCGCCGACTACTTCGACTCCTGCTACCAGCCGCTCCACGGCATCTGGGGGCTCGCCGGCGGCGGGATCTTCGGCCTGGGCCTGGGCAACTCCAAGGAGAAGTACGACTGGCTCCCCGCCGCCGCGAACGACTACATCTTCGCGATCGTGGGGGAGGAACTCGGTCTCATCGGGTGCATCGTCGTGCTGGGGCTCTTCGCGCTCTTCGCCGTCGGCGCCTTCCACATCGTGCGCAAAACGCACGACCCCTTCGTCCGGATCGTCGCCGGTGCCATCACGGTGTGGATCGTCGGACAGGCCCTCGTCAACATCGGCGTCGTGCTGCGCGTCTTCCCCGTGCTCGGCGTCCCGCTGCCGTTCATGTCGCAGGGCGGCACGTCGCTCCTCTCCGTGCTCGTGGCGTGCGGCGTGCTGCTGTCGTTCGCCCGCACGCTGCCGGTGCCCACCGCGCCGCGGGGGTCGCAGGCGTCCCGCGCACAGGCGTCCCGCGCGCAGGCATCCCGCGCACGAGAGCCCCGCGGCGCTCGTGCGAGGATTCCAGGGTGACGGATGGCGCGAGCGACGGTGTGACGGCAGGGATCGATCGACCTCGGGGTGCCCGCACATACCTCCTCGCCGGTGGCGGCACAGCGGGCCACGTCAACCCGCTCCTCGCCGTCGCCGACGCGCTGAAGGCGCGTGAGCCGGACGCCCACGTGCTCGTCCTCGGCACGCGCGAGGGGCTCGAGGCGCGTCTCGTGCCGCTCCGCGGCTACGAGCTGCTGTTCGTCGACAAGGTGCCCTTCCCGCGCCGGCCCGACGCGGCCGCCGCGAGCTTCCCGAACCGCTTCCGCCGAGCGATCGGCCAGGTGCGGGCGCACATCCGCGAGCACGGCGTCGACGTCGTCGTCGGGTTCGGGGGCTACGCCTCGGCGCCGGCCTACGTCGCCGCGCGACGCGAGCGCACCCCCTTCGTCGTGCACGAGGCCAATGCGCGGCCGGGGCTGGCCAATGTGCTCGGCGCCCGCCGCGCCGCGGGCGTCGGCGTCGCCTTCGAGGGGACGCCGCTGCGACGCAGCCGCGTCGTCGGGATGCCGCTGCGCCGAGAGATCGTGACGCTCGACCGCGACGCGCACCGCGCCGAGGCGGCCGCGCACTTCGGGCTCGACGCCGCGAAGCCGACGCTCCTCGTGTTCGGCGGCTCGCTCGGCGCGCTGCGACTGAACGAGGCCTTCGGCGGAGCCTGGCGCGACGTGCTCGAGGCCGGGTGGCAGCTGCTGCACGTGACGGGCGAGAAGTCCGAGCTGCCCGACCCGGGCGCCGAGGGCTACGCGGTCGTCCGCTACGTCGACCGGATGGACCTCGCGTTCTCGCTCGCCGACCTCATCGTGTCGCGGGCGGGCGCGGCGACGGTGAGCGAGATCAGCGCGCTCGGCATCCCCGCGGTGTACGTGCCCTACGCCGTGGGCAACGGCGAGCAGGCGCTCAACGCCGCATCGGCCGTCCGCGCCGGGGCCGCGATCCTCATCCCCGACGCCGAGCTCACGGCCGACCGGGTGCGCAGCGCCGTCGTCCCGCTCCTCGCCGACGAGGCGCTGCGCGAGCGGATGACGCAGGCCGCGGCATCCGTCGGCACGCGCTCGGGCACCGAGAACGTCGTGGCGCTCATCGACGAGGCTCTCGCGGGCTGAGCCTTGCGGGTGGGCACGCGCCGGGTCTGGAGCGCGGCCGGTGCGGAGCCGCCCGCGGCCCCGGAGGCTCGCCCTGTGCCTGCGCCGGGGTCGCAGTGAGCCAACCTAGGATTGACGGGTCATGATCAGACCCGACCTGAACCTCCCCATCCCCGAGAGCATCGAGGCCGCGCACTTCATCGGCATCGGCGGCTCCGGGATGTCGGGCCTGGCCCGCATGTTCCTCGAGCGCGGCATCCGCGTGTCGGGCTCCGACCGCGCCGACAGCCGCGCCCTGCAGGAGCTCGCCGAGCTCGGCGCGCGGGTGTACGTCGGCCACGACGCCGCGAATCTCGGCGACGACGTCGACACGGTCGTGCACACCGGCGCGATCTGGCCCGAGAACCCCGAGTTCGTCCTCGCCAAGCAGCGCGGACTGCACGTCATCCACCGCTCGCAGGCGCTGTACTGGCTCATCGGCGGCCGTCGCCTCGTCTCGGTCGCCGGCGCCCACGGCAAGACCACCTCGACGGGCATGATCGTAACGGCGCTCAAGAGCCTCGACGCCGATCCGACGTTCGTCAGCGGCGGCGTCGTCGCCGACCTGGGCGTCTCCAGCGGCACCGGCTCCGACGAGCTCTTCGTCATCGAGGCCGACGAGTCCGACGGCACCTTCCTCCTCTACGACACGTCGATCGCGCTCATCACGAACGTCGACCCCGACCACCTCGATCACTGGGGCTCCGACGAGGCGTTCTACGACGGCTTCGCACGGTTCGCGAACGAGGCGCGCGAAGCGGTCGTCATCTCGGCCGACGATCCCGGGGCGCGCCGCGTGGCCGCCGCGATCACCCACCCGCACGTCGTGACCTTCGGGACGACGGATGCCGCGGCCGTCCGGATCTCCGACATCCGCACCGACGGGCCCGTCGCCTTCCGCCTGACGTATCGGGGCGAGTCGGTCGACGCGCAGCTGCAGATCCCGGGGGAGCACAACGCCGTCAACGCGGCGGGGGTCGTCGCCGTGCTCCTCACGCTCGGATTCGGCCTCGCCGAATCCGTCGGCGCCGTGGAGGAGTTCGCCGGCACGGTGCGCCGCTTCGAACTGCACGGCGTGCAGCGCGGCGTGAGCGTCTACGACGACTACGCGCACCACCCGACCGAGGTCGCCGCGGCCCTGAGCGCCGCGCGCACCGTGGTGGGCGGGGGGCGCCTGATCGCGCTGCACCAGCCGCACACCTACTCGCGCACGCAGCACATGTACCGCGAGTTCGCCGATGTTCTCGAGGGCCTCGCCGACCACACCGTCGTGCTCGACGTCTACGGCGCGCGCGAAGACCCCATCCCGGGAGTCACGGGCGAGCTCGTGAGCGGGGCGTTCCACGATCCGTCGCACGTGCACTACGTGCCCGACTGGCAGTCCGCCGCCGACTACACCGCCTCCGTCGCCCGCGAGGGGGACTTCGTCATCACCCTCGGCTGCGGCAACGTGTACCAGATCATCCCGCAGGTGCTCGAGTCCCTGTCGCGGACCCCCGGGGAGTAGCCGGATGCGCCGGCCCACGCCGCTTCCGCCGACAGCGCCCCCCGCCGCCGCGGAGCGGCCGTCGCGCGGGCGCCCCGTCGACGACACCGCCTCCCGTGCCGACGACGGGCTCCTCGCCCCCGTCATCCCGCTCGGGGCGGCGGCCGACGGCGCCGGTGTCGACGAGGCGCGCCCGGATGCGTATGCCGGCGAGCCGGCGGACGAAGGAGCGGATGCCGCGCCGATCGGCATCCGCGACGTCTGGAAGGCCGCGCACGCCCGGCGCCGGGCCCTGCGCGCCGAGGTCCGCCGTTTCACGGCGCGCCAGCGGCGCCGGCGGATGGTCTGGATCGGGGTCGCGGCATCCCTTCTCCTCCTCGTCCTCACGACCCTCGCGGCGGCCTACAGTCCGCTCTTCGCCGTCGAGAAGGTCCACGTCGTCGGCACGTCGCTCCTCGACGCCGCCGCGGTCGAAGAGGCCCTGCAGAGCCAGGTCGGCACACCGCTGCCGCTCGTCGACGAGAGCGCGGTGAAGGCCGCGCTCATCGCCTTCCCGCTGGTGCAGTCGTACTCGCTCGAGGCGCGACCGCCGCACGAGCTCGTCGTGCGGATCGTGGAGCGGCTGCCCGTGGGGCTCATCGAAACCGCCGCGGGCTACACGCTCGTCGACGCGGCCGGCGTCGCGCTGTCGACGACCGAGAAGCCGGCGGCCGGGCGCCCTCTCCTCGAGATCGCCGGCGGCACGGGCTCGAAGGCGTTCGAGGCGGTCGGCCAGGTCATGCGGGCTCTCCCTGCGACCATCCGGGATCAGGTCACGGCGATCTCGGCCTCCACCCCCGACGACGTCGCGCTCACCCTCGGCGCGACCGACACGCAGGTGATCTGGGGGAGCGCGGACGACTCCGCCATGAAGGCCCTCGTGCTGCAGAAGGTCATGCAGTCGCGGCCGCCCGAGTCGGTCTCGACCTACGACGTCTCGTCTCCGAACGCCGTCGTCGTCCGCTGACCGACGCCTCGGCGCTCCGGGCGGCCCTTTCGGGCACGGATCCGAGCGGGGATGTCGCGACACGCCCACGAGGAGCCGAGTCTCGTCGAGGCGCGCGCTTACCTTCGAACTCGAGGAATTGCATACCGGGCAATTCTTTCCACCTCTAGTAGAGGTTTAAGGTTTCAGGTTCACGAACACGGAGGCCGGCATGAGCCAGAACCAGAACTACCTCGCCGTGATCAAGGTCGTCGGCGTCGGCGGCGGCGGCGTCAACGCGGTCAACCGCATGATCGAGCTGGGTCTGCGGGGCGTGGAGTTCATCGCGATCAACACCGACGCGCAGGCGCTGCTGATGAGTGATGCAGACGTCAAGCTCGACGTCGGACGCGAGCTCACCCGCGGTCTCGGCGCGGGCGCAGACCCCGAGGTCGGCCGACGCGCCGCCGAGGATCACGCCGAAGAGATCGAAGAGGCGCTGCGCGGCGCCGACATGGTCTTCGTCACCGCTGGGGAAGGCGGTGGCACGGGCACCGGCGGCGCACCCGTCGTGGCCAAGATCGCGAAGTCGATCGGCGCCCTCACCATCGGTGTCGTGACCAAGCCGTTCTCGTTCGAGGGTCGTCGCCGTCAGAGCCAGGCCGAGACGGGCGTCGCGAAGCTCAAGGAAGAGGTCGACACCCTCATCGTGGTGCCGAACGACCGGCTCCTCGAGATCAGCGACCGCGGCATCTCGATGATCGAGGCGTTCGCGACCGCCGACCAGGTGCTCCTCGCGGGTGTCCAGGGCATCACCGACCTCATCACGACGCCGGGTCTCATCAACCTCGACTTCGCCGACGTCAAGTCGGTCATGCAGGGAGCGGGATCGGCCCTCATGGGCATCGGGTCGGCGCGCGGCGCCGACCGTGCGATCAAGGCCGCCGAGCTCGCGGTCGAGTCGCCGCTGCTGGAAGCCTCGATCGAGGGCGCGCACGGTGTGCTCCTCTCGATCCAGGGCGGGTCGAACCTCGGCATCTTCGAGATCAACGACGCCGCACAGCTGGTCAAGGAAGCGGCACACCCCGAAGCCAACATCATCTTCGGAACCGTCATCGACGACACGCTCGGCGACGAGGTGCGCGTCACGGTCATCGCGGCCGGCTTCGACGGCGGCGAGCCGCAGACCCGCATCGAGCCGATCACGAGCGCCCGCGTCGCTCCGATCGCGCCCGCCGTGCCGACGACGCCCGCCGACGAGGTCGCGAAAGACCTCGACAAGGAGCCCGTCTCGGTGAGCGTCGCGGCCGACACGACGTACGACTCGGCGTTCGGCGACGACGACCTCGACATCCCCGACTTCCTGAAGTAACGGTGGGCCTCGGCGAAAGGCTCGCGGAGGTCGACGCCCGGATCGCGGACGCCGCACATGCGGCGGGCCGCGATCCGCGTGCGTTGACGCGCATCGTCGTGACGAAGTTCCACCCCGCGTCGCTCGTCGACGAGCTGTACCGGCTCGGCGTGCGCGACGTGGGTGAGAACCGTCAGCAGGAGCTCACCGAGAAGCAGCGCGAGCTCGGCGGACGCGACGGCCTGCGCTGGCACTTCATCGGGCAGGCGCAGACCAACAAGGCGCGGGCGATCCGTGCCGCGGCATCCGTCGTCCACTCCGTGGATCGCGCGCGTCTGGCCGACGCGCTCGACGCGGCGGGAGAAGGGATGCCGCGCCTCGACGTGCTGCTGCAGGTCAATCTGACCGACGACCCCGGTCGCGGGGGCGTCGCGCCCGAAGCCCTCGAGGAGCTCGCGATGCACACGGCGGCCTGCCCGACGCTGCGCGTGCGCGGCGTCATGGCGGTCGCGCCGCTCGGCGAGCCGCCCGCCCCGGCCTTCGAAAGGCTCGCGGTCTGCAGTGCGCGCCTGCAGACGATCGTGTCCGACGCGACCTGGATCTCGGCCGGCATGACCGCCGACTTCGCCGAGGCGATCGCGGCGGGCGCGACACACCTGCGGATCGGCTCCGCAATCACGGGCCCGAGGCCCGCGCGCGGTTAGCCTCGAAATGGACGAGCCACCGGCGAGCAACACGGAGGATGCGATGTCGAACCCGCTCAAGAAGACCATGGTCTATCTCGGATTGGCAGACGAGGAAGAAGTGTACGACGAGCCTGAACCCGGCCCTGCGGCGCGCAAGAACATCCAGCCTGTCGAGAAGGCGGCCGCTCCCGTGACCCCGCTTCACCGGCCCGCCGTCGTGCGCCAGCCGGCACCGTCGGCGATCAGCGAGATCCTGACCGTGCACCCGAAGCAGTACCGCGACGCGCAGATCATCGCCGAGAACTTCCGCGACGGGATCCCGGTCATCATCAACCTGTCGCAGATGAGCGACGCCGATGCGCGCCGCCTGATCGACTTCGCGAGCGGACTCTCGCTCGGCCTGTACGGGCGCATCGAGCGGGTGACGAGCAAGGTCTTCCTGCTCTCGCCCGAGAGCGTGAACGTGTCGGGCGACGGCGCGCTCGCCCAGGCCGACGCCGAGTCGGTCCCCTTCGCCCAGTAGCGCCGTGGACGTCATCCGCGTCATCGCGGCGGTCCTCAATGCGCTCCTGCTGATCTTCATCCTCTTCCTGCTCATCCGGCTCGTCCTGGACTGGATCCCGTTCTTCAACAGGGAGTGGCGCCCGAAGGGGGCGGGACTGGTGGCAGCGGAGGTCGTCTACACCGTGACCGACCCTCCGTTGAAGCTCTTCCGCCGCTTCATCCCGCCGCTGCGCGTCGGCCAGGTCGCCATCGACTTCGGCTTCGCGCTGACGATGCTGCTCTGCTTCGTGCTGCTCTCGGTCACGCGCTCGCTCGCCAGCTGACGTTCCGCGTGCGCGGAGTGCGGCTCGAGCCGGGCGCTTCGTGCGACTGCGGAGAGCGGCGACTATGCTTTCCTGGGACGGTGCGCCCGACCCGGGGCGGAACCGCCCCCACACGCCGGCGACCTGAGCGCTCGAAAGAGGAATCACAATGGCATTGACCCCCGATGACGTCGTCACCAAGCAGTTCCAGCACGTCCGCTTCAAGGAGGGCTTCGACCCCGACGAGGTCGACGACTTCCTGGACGAGATCGTCGTCGAGTGGCGCAAGACCATCGCCGAGAACGACGAGCTGAAGGCCAAGCTGGCTGCCTACGAGTCCGGCCAGGCGCCGGCTCCCGCCGCCGAGGCCCCCGCCCCGACGCCCGTTCCCGCCCCCACGCCGGCTCCCGCCGCCGAGGCCACCGGCGGTGCCGCCGCCAGCGCGGGCATCATCGAGCTCGCGCAGCGTCTCCACGACGAGCACGTCGCCGAGGGCCAGGCCAAGCGCGACCAGCTCATCGCCGACGCGCAGGCGCAGGCCGCATCGATCGTCGCCGAGGCCGAGGCCAAGGGTCGCGACGAGATGGCCCGTCTCGAGCGCGAGCGCACGACGCTCGAGGCCCGCATCACCGAGCTCCGCCAGTTCGAGCGCGACTACCGCCAGCAGCTGCGCACGTACATCGAGGGCCACCTGCGTGACCTCGACGCATCGGCGAACACCTCGGGTGCGACGCCGGTCTCGGCCATCGGCCTCTAGGCCGGCCTTTGACAGGCCGAGCCCCCCTTCGTCAGGCGGCGGCCGGCACCATCATCGCGATCCTCGCGGCGACGGTGCTGGCCGCCGACCAGTTCACCAAGTACCTCGCGATCGAGAACCTGCCGCCTGAGCAGCCGGTTCACGTCATCGGGGACTTCCTGATCTTCTACCTGATCCGCAACCCCGGCGCGGCGTTCTCGCTCGGCGAGGGCGTCACGTGGATCTTCACGATCGCTCTCGCGGTCGTCGCGGTCGCCATCGTCTGGCTCGCCGCGACGCGCATCCGCTCGCGCCTGTGGGCCGTCGCCCTGGGCCTCCTGCTCGGCGGCGTCCTCGGCAACCTCACCGACCGCCTGCTCCGCGAGCCCGGCTTCCCCGTCGGCCACGTCGTGGACTTCATCAACACCCCGTGGATGATGCCCGCGATCTACAACGTCGCAGACATCTTCATCGTGTCGATGATGATCGCCGTCGCCCTGCTCGTCCTCGTCGGCCCGCACCTCGACGGCACGCGTCCTGCCAAGTCGTCGGAGGACGACGATGAGAGCGATGCGCAGGCGACGGATGGTGCGGATGCGACGGATGCCGCGGCTGAGCCTCGCGTCGAGGCGGCGCCCTCTGCGGGCGCCGAGCCTTCCGCGGGCGCCGGGCCCGAGGCATCCGGCACCGCCAAGGACTGAGGGGACCTGCCGTGGATTCCCGCAGCCTCCCTGTGCCCGACGGGCTCGACGGCGTGCGCGTCGATGCCGCGCTGGCCAAGATGCTCGGCTTCTCGCGCACCTTCGCTGCGGAGGTCGCCGAGGCGGGCGGCGTGAGCATGGACGGCCGCAGCCTCGCGAAGTCCGACAAGCTGCGCGGGGGAGCGTGGCTCGAGGTGCAGTGGGAGGCGCGCCGCGAGCCCGAGATCGTCCCCGTCGAGGTGCCGGGCCTGGGCATCGTGTACGACGACGATGACATCGTCGTCGTCGACAAGCCCGCCGGCGTCGCGGCGCACCCCTCCGTCGGGTGGGAGGGGCCGACGGTCCTCGGCGCCCTCGCGGCGGGCGGTTTCCGCGTGGCCACGACGGGCGCGGCCGAGCGCCAGGGGATCGTGCATCGCCTGGACGTCGGCACGAGCGGCCTCATGGTCGTCGCGAAGACCGAGAGCGCCTACACGGCCCTCAAGCGCGCCTTCAAGCAGCGCGAGGTCGAGAAGATCTATCACGCGGTCGTGCAGGGGCATCCGGACCCGCTCGCCGGAACCATCGACGCGCCCATCGGTCGCCACCCCACCCACTCGTGGAAGTTCGCCGTCACGCCGGCGGGCAAGGACTCCGTCACGCACTACGAGACGCTCGAGGCTTTCCCCGGCGCCTCGCTCCTGGAGATCCACCTCGAGACGGGGCGCACGCACCAGATCCGCGTCCACATGGCCGCCCACCGGCATCCGTGCGTCGGCGACCCCCTCTACGGCGCCGACCCCACGCTGTCGGCGCGCCTCGGCCTCACCCGCCAGTGGCTGCACGCGCACCAGCTGTCGTTCGCGCATCCCCGCACGGGGGACTGGGTGACCTTCACCTCCGAGTACCCGGCCGATCTCGCGCACGCGCTGGCGGTGCTGCGGGGCGACTGACGGGCAGGATGCCGAGGCCGGGACAGTGGGCGGCTGTCGGGTCAGCGGCCGCCGTGGAACCGCGCTTCGGCGGCACCCGAGACCGCGGCCGCGATGCGCGCCGTCATGTCGGGGAGCTCGAGTTCGGGCAGGTCGTCGAGGTCGTACCAGCCGACCTCCGTCATCTCTCCGTCGGCCGGATACGGCTCGCCCGACACCCATTCGCACAGGAACGTCAGGTCGAGGTAGTCGGCCTGGTCGCCGTTCCCGTAGGTGACGCGGGGGATCTGGTGGGCGAGCACCAGCCGGACGGCCCGAGCCTGCACCCCGGCCTCCTCCCACGTCTCCCGCACCGCCGCGTCGGCGGGCTCCTCGCCGGGATCGACGATGCCGGTGACGGGCGTCAGCGTGCCGTTGTCGCTGCGGCGGCCGAGGAGGACGCGCCCCTCGTGCACGACGACGGCCGTGACGCCGACGAGGGGGATCGGGTCGTGGCCGATCTTCTCCCTCAACGTGAGGATGAACTCGGGTGTGGGCATTCGGCCACGATAGCGGCGGGAGTGTCGTCGGGCCTTCGTAGACTCGGGACGTGGCATCCGACTCCTTCGTACATCTGCACGTGCACAGCGAGTACTCGATGCTCGACGGTGCGGCCAAGATCGGCGCGATGACCCAGGCGGCCGCCGAATACGGCATGCCGGCGATCGCGGTGACCGACCACGGCAACACCTTCGCGGCGTTCGAGTTCTACAACGCGGCCAAGGCCGCGGGTGTGAAGCCCATCATCGGCCTCGAGGCGTACGTCACGCCGGGTACGCACCGCAGCGACAAGTCCCGCGTCGCGTGGGGCACGCCCGAGCAGAAGAGCGACGACGTCTCGGGCTCGGGCGCCTACACGCACATGACGATGTGGAGCCACAGCACGGAGGGCATGCACAACCTCTTCCGGCTCAGCTCGCTGTCGAGCATCGAGGGCTACTATTTCAAGCCGCGCATGGACCGCGAGCTGCTCGAGACCTACGGCAAGGGCCTGATCGCGACGACCGGGTGCCCGTCCGGCGAAGTGCAGACGCGCCTGCGCCTCGGGCAGTACGACGCCGCGCGTGCCGCAGCGGCGGAGTTCCAGGACATCTTCGGCAAAGAGAACTACTTCGCCGAGATCATGGACCACGGCCTGTCGATCGAGCGGCGCGTCATGACCGACCTCGTCCGCATCTCGAAAGACCTCGGCATCCCGCTCGTCGCGACCAACGACTCGCATTACACGCACCAGCACGAGGCCGACGCGCACGCGGCGCTGCTGTGCGTGCAGTCCGGTTCGACGCTCGATGACCCCAACCGCTTCAAGTTCGACGGCGACGGCTACTACATCAAGACGGCGCAGGAGATGCGCCAGATCTTCCGCGACCACCCCGAGGCGTGCGACAACACGCTGCTCATCGCCGAGCGGTGCGAAGTCGAGTTCAACACCAGCGCGAACTACATGCCGCGCTTCCCCGTCCCCGACGGTGAGACCGAAGACAGCTGGCTCGTCAAGGAGGTCGAGCAGGGGCTGCACTACCGGTACCCCGACGGCATCCCCGACCGGGTGCGCAAGCAGGCCGAGTACGAGACCGGCATCATCCTGCAGATGGGCTTCCCCGGCTACTTCCTCGTCGTCGCCGACTTCATCAACTGGGCCAAAGACAACGGCATCCGCGTGGGTCCGGGCCGCGGATCTGGTGCGGGCTCGATGGTCGCGTACGCGATGCGCATCACCGACCTCGACCCGCTCGAGCACGGCCTCATCTTCGAGCGCTTCCTCAACCCGGACCGCGTCTCGATGCCCGACTTCGACGTCGACTTCGACGACCGCCGCCGCGGCGAGGTGATCGAGTACGTCACCGAGAAGTACGGCTCCGAGCGGGTCGCGCAGATCGTGACCTACGGCACGATCAAGTCGAAGCAGGCGCTGAAAGACGCCGGGCGCGTGCTCGGGTTCCCCTTCAGCATGGGCGAGCGTCTCACCAAGGCGATGCCGCCTGCCGTGATGGGCAAAGACATGGCGCTCAGCGGCATGTACGACACGAAAGATCCTCGCTACAAGGAGGCGAGCGAGTTCCGGGCGCTCATCGACACCGACCCCGAGGCGAAGACGGTCTTCGATCGCGCACTCGGCCTCGAAGGCCTCAAGCGCCAGTGGGGCGTGCACGCCGCGGGCGTCATCATGTCGAGCGAGCCCCTGCTCGACATCATCCCGATCATGCGCCGCGAGCAGGACGGCCAGATCGTCACGCAGTTCGACTATCCATCCTGCGAGGCCCTCGGCCTCATCAAGATGGACTTCCTGGGGCTGCGCAACCTCACGATCATCTCCGACGCGCTCGACAACATCCGCGCCAACCGGGGCGAGGAGCTCGATCTCGAGCACCTCGCCCTCGACGACCGCGCGGCGTACGACCTGCTGACCCGCGGCGACACCCTCGGCGTCTTCCAGCTCGACGGCGGGCCGATGCGGTCCCTCCTGCGGCTCATGAAGCCCGACAACTTCGAAGACGTCTCGGCCGTCATCGCGCTGTACCGCCCGGGTCCGATGGGCGCCAACTCGCACATCAACTACGCGCTGCGCAAGAACGGCCAGCAGGAGGTCACCCCGATCCACCCCGAGCTCGAGGAGCCGCTGAGAGACATCCTCGACATCAGCTACGGCCTGATCATCTATCAGGAGCAGGTCATGGCGATCGCGCAGAAGGTCGCCGGCTTCTCGCTCGGTCAAGCAGACATCCTCCGCCGGGCGATGGGCAAGAAGAAGAAGTCCGAGCTCGACAAGCAGTACGAGGGCTTCTCCGGCGGCATGAAGGAGCGCGGCTTCGGCGACGCGGCCATCCAGGCGCTGTGGGACATCCTGCTGCCCTTCTCCGACTACGCCTTCAACAAGGCGCACTCGGCCGCGTACGGCCTCGTGTCGTACTGGACGGCGTACCTGAAGGCCCACTACCCGGCCGAGTACATGGCCGCCCTCCTCACGAGCGTCGGCGACTCGAAAGACAAGATGGCGGTCTACCTCAACGAGTGCCGCCGGATGGGCATCAAGGTTCTGCCGCCCGACGTGGGGGAGTCCATCCGCTACTTCGCCGCCGTCGGCGAAGACATCCGCTTCGGCCTCGGCGCCGTCCGCAACGTCGGTGCGAACGTCGTCGAGGGCATCATCGAGGCGCGCAAAGAGAAGAAGTTCACGTCGTTCCACGACTTCCTCGACAAGGTCCCGATCCACGTCGCGAACAAGCGCACGCTCGAATCGCTCATCAAGGCCGGCGCCTTCGACTCCATGGGCGACACGCGCCGTGCGCTGCTGGAGATCCACGAAGACGCGACCGAGGCGGCGGTCGACCGCAAGCGCAACGAGGCGCAGGGAGCGATCGGGTTCGACTTCGACAGCCTGTACGACGCCACCGAAGAGGTCGCGCCGGCCAAGGTCCCACCGCGGCCCGAGTGGACGAAGAAGGACAAGCTCGCGTTCGAGCGCGAGATGCTCGGCCTCTACGTCTCCGACCACCCGCTGGCCGGGCTCGAGATCCCCCTCGCCAAGCACGCGTCGCTGAGCATCCACGACCTCCTGGCGTCCGAGACGATCGAGGACGGCGAGCAGGTCACCGTCGCGGGCCTGGTCACCAGCGTGCAGCATCGGGTCGCGAAGTCGAGCGGCAACCCGTACGGCATGATCACGGTCGAGGACTTCGACGGCGAGGTGACCGTCATGTTCATGGGCAAGACGTACACCGAGTTCCAGTCGATGCTGCAGGCCGACTCGATCCTCGTGGTGCGCGGGCGCGTCTCGCGGCGCGACGACGGGTTGAACCTGCACGCGCAGTCCGCCTTCGCACCGGATCTCGGATCGGTGGATGCCTCGGGCCCCCTCGTGCTCATGCTGCCCGAGCACCGCGCGACCGAGACGCTCGTGGGGGAGCTCGCCGAGGTGCTCACGCGCCACCGCGGCGACACCGAAGTGACGCTGCGCCTGCACAAGGGCTCGATCGCCAAGGTGTTCGACGTGCCGCTGCCGGTGCAGGTGACCGCCGACCTCTACGGCGAGCTGAAGGGGCTCCTCGGTCCCTCCTGCCTCGGCTGAGACGCCTGCCGGCGCACCCTCCGCCCCGCGCGTTCCTCATCGTCCCCTCACGGCGCGCGGGTAGTATCGGGGGGTCGCGCTCGGGCTGGGCGCGCGGGAGGGAAAATCGTGGCCGACGAGCATCTGGACGACAACGACACCTTCGAGGACGCACCCGCCGTGGCAGAGGCGGGCGAGGCGCCCGTGCAGTATGGCGTGGGGCCCTTCTCGATCCGTGAGGTCGCGCTCGGCGGCGTGTGGCTCGTCGCCTTCATCGTCTCCTTCTTCTCCATCAGCACCGTCCGATTCGACTCGGTGTGGACCTCCGGCCTGTGGTGGATCCTGACGATCGGCCTTCCGACCGTCGCGGTGTTCCTCATCGGGCTGCGCCGCCTTTCGCCGCAGGGGATTCGCTGTGTCGGCTCGCTGGGCATCGACCAGTTCGCCTCGGTCGCCTTCTCCGTCTCGACGGTGGTCTGGATCACGTACATCTGGGAGACGGTCGCCTTCGCGATCGACAACGGCGTCTGGGCCCGCTCCTGGGTCATCTGGGTCGAGGGCGTGCTGATGCTCGCGGGCGTCGTCCTGACGGTGTTCGCCCCCTTCCTCCCGGTCCTCGGCGAGGACTTCCGCCTGCGCCCCGAGATCGTCGCGCATCGCAACGCGCGCCCGCTCCGGCCGATCGCTCCGAGGCCGCCGCGCCCGCCCCGCCCCGCCGCCCCGCACGACGCGGTCGTGCCCTACGGAGCCATGGGAGCGCCGGTCGACACCGCGAATCCGTATGGCTCGCCGTACGGATCGGCCTACGGCGCCGCGCCCGCCGGCGACCAGGCCTGGAGCGACGACCAGGGTGCGCTCACCGTCCCCGTGGGCCACTACGGCACCGACGCCCAGCCCGTGGACCACCACGCCGAGCACAACGCGGGGCACAACGCCGAGAACAGCTTCGACCCCGCGGCCGACCACACCGCGGAGCGCACCGCCGCGTACTCGACACCTGCCGCCGAGTCGGCCCGCCACCAGGCCTTCTGGGCGCTCGCTCCCGAGGAGCGCCTCGTCGTCGACGAGGCCGGCGTGCCGCACTGGACCATCGGCCCGACCGCCTGGGCGCTCGTCATCGAGGATCGCGGCGACGTCTTCGTCATGCGCCATGAGGACGGCCGCATCGGCTATCTCCACGACGTGAGCGACATCACGCGCGGCTGACCCGACACACGCACGGGGCGCCCAGCCGGGCGCGATATCGTGAACGAATGCTCCGCACGATCGATCTCCGCGGCCGCACGCTCACTTCCACCGAACTCGTCGCGATCGTCCCGCGTGCCACGGCAGCGCGCGACGAAGCGCTGACGACGGCGGCGACGATCGTGCGCGACGTCGCGGCCCGAGGCGAGACGGCCCTGCGCGAGCAGGCCGAGCGCTTCGACGGTGTCGAAGGCCACGACATCCGCGTTCCCGTCGACCACCTCGACGAAGCTCTCGCGGGCCTCGACCCGACGGTGCGCGCAGCCCTCGAGCACGCGATCGAACGCGTCCGCCGTGCGTCGCAGGCGCAGATCCCCGCGCCCGTCGTGACGGAGCTCGCGCCCGGAGCCCGCGTGTCGCAGCGGTGGCAGCCGGTGCGCCGCGTCGGCGTCTACGTCCCCGGCGGCAAGGCCGTCTACCCGTCGAGCGTCGTCATGAACGTCGTCCCCGCGCAGGTCGCCGGCGTGACCGAGATCGCCCTCGCCTCGCCCCCGCAGCGCGAGTTCGGCGGCCGCGTGCACCCCGTCATCCTCGCCGCCGCCAAGCTCCTCGGCGTCGAAGAGGTCTACGCGATGGGCGGCGCCGGCGCGATCGGCGCCTTCGCGCACGGCGTCGCCTCGATCGGCCTCGAGCCGGTCGACGTCGTCACCGGTCCCGGCAACAACTTCGTCGCGGCCGCCAAGCGCGCCGTCGCAGGGCTGGTGGGGACGGATGCCGAGGCCGGCGCGACCGAGATCCTCATCGTCGCCGACGACTCGGCCGACCCGATCCTCGTCGCGGCCGACCTCATCAGTCAGGCCGAGCACGACGAGCAGGCCGCCGCGGTCCTCGTGACCGACTCCGCGAAGCTCGCCGACGCGGTCGCGGCCCACACCGCCGGCCGCGCGGCCCGCACCCGGCACGCCGAGCGCGTCGCCGCGGCGCTGCGCGGACCCCAGTCGGCCATCGTCCTCGTCGACGACATCGCCGCCGCGACGGCGTTCAGCAACGCCTACGCCCCCGAGCACCTCGAACTGCACCTCGCCGATCCCCGTCCGGAGGAGTTCGTCCACGCCGGCGCGGTCTTCGTCGGCCCCGACTCGCCCGTGAGCCTCGGCGACTACCTCGCCGGGAGCAACCACGTCCTCCCGACCGGCGGCCAGGCCCGGTACTCGTCCGGCCTCTCCGCCTCGACGTTCCTCCGGCCCCAGCAGGTCATCGAGTACGACCGCGCGGCTCTCGCCGAGGTGCGCCGCGACATCGTCGCCCTCGCCGACTCCGAGCACCTCCCCGCGCACGGCGAGGCCGTCGAGGCCCGCTTCGAGGACGCGGACGCGATCGGCGCCGCCGCCACCGGCGTCGCGTAGTCTGTCGGAGCCATGCACTGCCCTTTCTGCCGCCATCCCGACTCGCGCGTCATCGATTCGCGTACGAGCGACGACGGACTCAGCATCCGTCGCCGTCGTCAGTGCCCGGAATGCGGCGGCCGCTTCTCGACGATCGAGACCGCGAGCCTCAACGTCATCAAGCGCTCCGGCGTGATCGAGCCGTTCAGCCGCGAGAAGGTCATCTCGGGCGTGCGAAAGGCGTGTCAGGGGCGGCCCGTTACCGAGGCCGACCTCGCGATGCTCGCGCAGACCGTCGAAGAGACGCTGCGCCAGACGGGCGCCTCGCAGCTCGATGCCAACGAGATCGGGCTGGCGATCCTCGGGCCGCTCCGCGACCTCGACGAGGTCGCCTACCTGCGCTTCGCGAGCGTCTATCAGGCCTTCGACTCGCTCGAGGACTTCGAATCCGCGATCGAGCAGCTGCGCGCCGACCACGCCGACGCGCCCCGCTCGCCCGAGGCCTGACCGCTCGCGACAGAACCCCGCGCCGCGGGTCGGTAGCCTGGAGCGGATGTATCCCCTCTTCTTCCGGACCGTCCTCGCTCGCATGGACCCCGAGACGGCCCACCACGCCGCGATGGCCGTCATCCGCGTCCTCGGCGTCCCGCCGTTCTCCTGGGCCGCACGCGCGTTCACGCATCCCGCTCCCGAGCTGCGCACGCGCGCGCTCGGCCGGGATTTCGACTCGCCCTTCGGCGTGGCCGCGGGCTTCGACAAGGACGTCCGCGGCGCGGCGGGCCTCTTCGCGCTCGGCTTCGGGCACGTCGAGGTCGGCACGCTCACGGCGATCCCGCAGGACGGCAACCCGCGTCCCCGGCTCTTCCGCCTCATCCCCGATCGCGCCGTCGTCAATCGCATGGGCTTCAACAACAGGGGAGCGCAGGCCGCGGCATCCCGCCTTCGCCGTCTGCGCCGCCGTCGCCACCGCGGCGTTCTCGGCGTCAACATCGGCAAGAGCCGAGTCGTCGACGTCGCGGACGCGACCGCCGACTACGTCAAGAGCGCGCGGCTGCTCGCGCCGCTCGCCGACTACCTCGTCGTCAACGTCTCCTCGCCCAACACCCCGGGACTCCGCGGGCTGCAGGCGGTCGAGACGCTGCGTCCGCTTCTTCAGGCGGTCCGGGATGCCGCGGGCCTCACGCCGCTCCTGGTGAAGATCGCGCCCGACCTGCCCGACGACGAGGTCGAGGCGATCGCCCGGCTCGCGGTCGACACGCACCTGGCCGGCATCATCGCGGCGAACACGACGATCTCGCGCGAGGGCCTCGAGACCGACTCCGCGGTCGTCGCCGCGGCGGGGGAGGGCGGCCTCTCCGGCGCACCCCTCGGGGCGCGCGCCCTCGAGGTGCTGCGGATCGTCCGCGCCGTCGTTCCGGCGGGCTTCTGCGTCATCAGCGTCGGCGGCGTCGAGACGGCGGCCGACGTCAAGGAGCGACTGGATGCCGGGGCCACCCTCGTGCAGGGATACACGGCGTTCCTCTACCGCGGTCCGCTCTGGGCGCGCCAGATCAACCGCGGGCTCGCCGCGCTGCGCTGAGCCCGTCCGCGTCTCGGCAGAGGGCGCGAGTCGGAGGGCCGGCACGGCGTGCGTCGCCGGCGCGGTCTCCGCGACCGAACGGTCAGGCGGGGCGCTGGCCGCGCTTGACCTGCGGCTTGGGCAGTCGCAGGAAGCGCATCTGGATCGAGCGCATGGCGGCGTACCAGCCGAGACCCTTCTCGACCTTGTCGCCCCACTTCGCCTTCGCGAGGCGCTTGACGCGGATCGAGGTGAGCACCATGTCGCCAATGACGAGGAAGATGAACACCCAGAGCCCGAGGAACGAGTAGTACTGCAGCGCGACGATCGGGATGAACGTCATGACGATGACGAGCACCATGGCGGGCATCACGGCTTCGCCGAGGTGCCAGCCCGAGTCGACCCAGTCGCGCACCCACCGGCGCTGCGGACCCTTGTCGCGCGCCGTGAGGTAGCGCTCGTCGCCGGCGGCCATGCCGGCCCGGGCCTTGTCGCGCTGCTGGGAGAGCTCGGCGCGGGCGCGCGCCTTGGCCTCCTTCGTGTCGGGCACGAGGGGACGCTTGCGAGCGGCCTCCTGCTCGGCGCGGGAGGGGGTCGCACGTCCCTTGCCCGCGGGGGCGCCGTTGAGCGAGGTCCCCTCGGAAGGGGCGTCGCTCAGGGGGGCTTCAGGAGTCTTGGCCACGGATGTACCTCGAAAGTGCGGGGAAGGTGTGCGCTTAAGATTACCCGCATGACTTCTCACCTGAACCGCCAGGATGCCGTCCGCGAAGCCGCGGCGGCCGCCGTGCCCGCCGCTCTCGCCGACCTGGGCAACCTCGTGCGCATCCCTTCGATCGCCTTCTCGGGATTCGATCCGGCCGAGGTGCAGCGCAGCGCCGAGGCGGTCAAGGCCCTCGCGGAGGCGACGGGCGTCTTCGACAGCGTGCGGATCGCGGATGCCGAGATCCCCGGCGCCGGCGAGCGCGGCATGCCCGCTGTCCTCGCGACCCGCGCCGCCCGCAACGGCCGCCCGACGATCCTCCTCTACGCCCACCACGACGTGCAGCCGGTGGGTGACGAGACCCTTTGGGAGTCGGCGCCGTTCGAGCCGACGGTGCGCGGCGGCCGCCTCTATGGGCGCGGCGCCGCCGACGACAAGGCCGGCGTCATGGCCCACATCGGCGCGCTCCGCGCCCTCAAGGAGGCGGTGGGCGAGGACTTCGACCTCGGCGTCGCGCTGTTCATCGAAGGCGAGGAGGAGGCCGGATCGCGCTCGTTCGCGCAGTTCCTCTCCGACCACGCCGACGCGCTGCGTGCCGACGTCATCGTCGTCGCCGATTCCGGCAACTGGGACTCCAAGACCCCGGCCCTGACCGTCTCGCTCCGCGGGAACACGCGGTTCACGCTCCACGTGCGCACCCTCGAGCACGCCTCGCACTCCGGCATGTTCGGCGGTGCCGTGCCCGACGCCATGATGGCCACAGTCAAGCTCCTGGCGACGCTGTGGGACGAGTCCGGCGCCGTCGCGGTGGAGGGGCTCACGCAGCGGGATGCCGAGACCCCGGAGTACTCCGAGGAGACTCTCCGCGACGAGGCCGGCCTGCCGGCCGGCGTCAGCCCCGCCGGCACCGGCACTATCCTCAGCCGCATCTGGAACAAGCCCTCGATCACCGTGACGGGCATCGACGCGCCGAGCGTCGTGAACGCCTCGAACACGCTCTCGCCCGAGGTGAGCGTCGTGATCAGCGCCCGCATCGCGCCCGGCCAGGACGCCCGCGCGGCGTATGCCGCGATCGAGTCGCACCTGCGCGCCCACGCGCCCTTCGGCGCCGAGCTGGAGTTCTCGGCGCAGGACTACGGCGACCCCTTCCTCGTCGACACGAGCGGCTGGGCCGTCGCGGATGCCCGTGAGGCTCTCGAGGTCGCATACGGCGTGGAGCCGGTCGACATGGGCGTGGGCGGGTCGATCCCGTTCATCGCCGACCTCGTCCGCGAGTTCCCCGGCGCGCAGATCCTCGTGACGGGGGTCGAAGACCCCCACGCCCGCGCGCACAGCCCGAACGAGTCGCTGCACCTCGACACGTTCCGCAACGCGCTCGTGGCCGAGGCGCTCCTGCTCGAGAAGCTCGACGCGCGCACCGTCTGAGACGAGGCGCCGCTGCGTGGGAGTCGCAGAGCCCTCTCGCATCCCGCCGTCGTAGAATCGAGGCATCCGCACAGCACGCGCCTCCCGCGCGTGCCGGACTCCGAGGAGAGCCATGACCGACACGGCACTGTCGACCGACCAGATCGCGCCCGCCCACGGCGTGCTGCTCACCGACGCGGCTTCCGCGAAGGTGAAGAGCCTGCTCGAGCAGGAGGGTCGCGACGACCTGCGTCTGCGCGTCGCCGTCCAGCCCGGCGGCTGCAGCGGCCTGATCTACCAGCTGTACTTCGACGAGCGGTTCCTCGAGGGCGACAAGGCCGTCGATTTCGGCGGCGTCGAGGTCATCGTCGACGACATGAGCGTCCCGTACCTCGACGGCGCGTCGATCGACTTCAAGGACACGATCTCGGAGCAGGGCTTCACGATCGACAACCCCAACGCGGCGGGCAGCTGCGCCTGCGGCGACAGCTTCCACTGACCTGCCGCGACCGCGCAGGTCTCGTCCGAACGCCCCTTCCGCCTGGCGGAACGGGGCGTTTCGGCGTACCCGCCCGCGCCCCGGATTTCCGCGATTTCCTCGCGGGAGCGCTGGGCGATTGGCCTGAATCGAGTGAGAGGTTGCCCTAGACTGGCGGGAGTTCTCTCACATGACCGGAAAGGTGCATCGTGCCCTCGAAACGTCGTCTCCGCTGGGCTCTGGCTCCCGTCGGGATCGCAGCGGTAGTCGTTCTGGCCGGGTGCAGCTCGACCGAACTCCACGGCTTCCTGCCCGGCTTCGAAGACCCCAACGCGAAGCCCGCGACGAACCACACCGACATGGTGGCGGGCCTCTGGGTCAACTCCTGGATCGTGCTGCTGGTCGTCGGCATCATCACGTGGGGCCTCATGGGCTGGGCGGCGATCGTCTACCGCCGCCGCAAGGGCCAGACCGGCCTCCCGGTGCAGCTGCGCTACAACATGCCGATCGAGATCTTCTACACGATCGTGCCGCTCATCCTCGTGATCGGGTTCTTCGCCTTCACGGCGCGCGACCAGACGATCCTCGAGACGCAGACCGAGAACCCCGACGTGTCGATCACGGCGATCGGCAAGCAGTGGGCGTGGGACTTCCAGTACAACGGCGACCAGAAGGACGGCTCCGACGCCGTGTGGTCGATGGGTGTGCAGGCCGAGCCCGCGGCCAACGGCGACGTCGACCAGGCCAAGCTTCCGACGCTGTACCTCCCCGTCGACAAGTCGGTGAAGATCCAGCTCCAGTCGCGCGATGTCATCCACTCCTTCTGGATCATCGACTTCCTCTACAAGAAGGACATGTACATCGGGCGTGACAACTACTGGTCGTTCACGCCGACTCGCGAGGGCACCTACGCCGGCAAGTGCGCCGAGCTCTGCGGCGAGTACCACTCGGCGATGCTCTTCAACGTCAAGGTCGTGAGCGAGTCCGAGTACGAGGACTACCTCGCGTCCCTCCGTGAGAAGGGCCAGACGGGCAGCATCACCGACGCCTACGACCGCCTCGGCAACCTGCCCGGTACCGGCGAGACCACAACCGACGAGGAAGAAAACGACTGATCATGGCAACGACGCTCCCACTCCAGGAGACGACTCAGAGCCGTCCCTCCACGATGCCGCCTCGCCAGGCCGCCCTGCTCAGCGCTTCGCGCGTCGAGCAGAAGGGCAACATCATCGTCAAGTGGATCACCTCCACCGACCACAAGACGATCGGTTACATGTACCTGATCGCCTCCGTGCTGTTCTTCATGCTCGGTGGCGTCATGGCGCTCATCATCCGCGCCGAGCTCTTCGAGCCCGGCATGCAGATCGTGCCGACGAAGGAGCAGTACAACCAGCTCTTCACGATGCACGGCACGATCATGCTGCTCATGTTCGCGACGCCGCTGTTCGCGGGCTTCGCGAACGCGATCCTGCCGCTGCAGATCGGTGCGCCGGATGTCGCGTTCCCGCGTCTGAACGCCTTCGCCTTCTGGCTCTTCCTCTTCGGCTCGACGATCGCCGTCGCCGGCTTCCTCACCCCGCAGGGTGCGGCGGCCTTCGGCTGGTTCGCCTATCAGCCGCTTGCCAATGCGAGCTTCTCACCAGGCATCGGCGGAAACCTCTGGATGCTCGGCCTCGGCATGAGCGGTTTCGGCACGATCCTCGGTGCCGTCAACTTCATCACGACGGTCATCACGATGCGCGCCCCGGGCATGACGATGTGGCGGATGCCGATCTTCTCCTGGAACACGCTGATCACCAGCATCCTGATCCTGATGGCGTTCCCGGTGCTCGCCGCCGCGATCCTGGCGGCCGCCGCCGACCGCGTCCTCGGCGCCCACATCTACGACCCGGCCAACGGCGGTGTGCTCCTGTGGCAGCACCTCTTCTGGTTCTTCGGCCACCCCGAGGTGTACATCATCGCGCTGCCCTTCTTCGGCATCGTCTCGGAGGTCTTCCCGGTCTTCAGCCGCAAGCCGATCTTCGGGTACAAGACCCTCGTCTACGCGACCATCTCCATCGCGGCGCTGTCGGTCGCGGTGTGGGCGCACCACATGTACGTCACGGGCGCTGTCCTCCTGCCGTTCTTCGCCCTCATGACGATGCTCATCGCGGTGCCGACCGGTGTGAAGATCTTCAACTGGATCGGAACGATGTGGCGAGGATCCGTCACCTTCGAGACGCCCATGGTCTTCGCGCTCGGCTTCCTCGTGTCCTTCGTGTTCGGCGGTCTGACCGGTGTCATCCTCGCCTCGCCGCCGCTGGACTTCCACCTGTCCGACTCCTACTTCGTCGTGGCGCACTTCCACTACGTCGTGTTCGGCACCGTCGTGTTCGCGATGTTCTCGGGCTTCTACTTCTGGTGGCCCAAGTGGACCGGCAAGATGCTCAACGAGCGTCTGGGCTACGTCCACTTCTGGATGCTGTTCGTCGGCTTCCACATGACCTTCCTGATCCAGCACTGGCTCGGCGTCGACGGCATGGCCCGTCGCTACGCGGACTACTCCGCCGCCGACGGGTGGACGTGGGAGAACCAGGTCTCGACGGTGGGCGCCATGCTCCTCGGCGCCTCGATGATCCCGTTCCTCTTCAACGTCTGGATCACGGCACGCAAGGCGCCCCGGGTCACGGTCAACGACCCGTGGGGGTATGGCGCGTCGCTGGAGTGGGCGACGAGCTGCCCGCCGCCGCGCCACAACTTCACGTCGATCCCGCGCATCCGCAGCGAGCGTCCGGCGTTCGACCTCAACCACCCGGAGGCCGGACTGCCTGTCGGCGTCGGCCCCGCGAAGGATGCTCCCGACGCCCCGGTCGTCGACGGCGCGAAGGGAGCGGTGAAGTAACATGCGCACCAATACAGGGCTCTGGTGGATCCTGAGCATCTTCTTCGTGGTGGTCGCCGTGCTCTACACGGTGTGGAACATCGTCGCGCACCCTGACGTGGCGGTGTGGTACCACCGAATCGAGTGGGTCGGCAGCGTCGCGCTTCTGTTCACGGCCTTCATGGGAGCGCTCATCGCGTTCTACATGAGCCGCGTGCACAACGCGCAGCGTGGTGAGCTTCCCGAAGACATCCTCACCGCCGACATCGACGACGGCGACCCCGAGCTGGGCGAGTTCAGCCCGTGGTCGTGGTGGCCGATCGTGCTCGCGTTCTCGGCGGCCCTCGCCATCCTCGGCCTCGCCGTGGGGGTGTGGCTCTTCCCGATCGGTCTGGGCGTCTTCGTCATCGCGATCGTCGGCTGGGTGTACGAGTACTACCGCGGTCACTTCGCACGCTGAGCGGTCTTCTGCTCTCCGGTCTCGGGCTCGTCGCGGCGGCGACGTCGGACGTCGGCCCGCATCGGTCCGTCAACCAGGACAGCGCGTTCACGTCTGCATGGGCCGCTGCCGTCGCTGATGGCGTCGGCGGCGGCCCGGCGGGCGAGATCGCGTCATCGGTCTTCGTACACCGGCTCATGGCCGGCGCCCGCGGCCCGATCGATGTCGAGCAGCTCGCGACGCTGATGCGTGTCGCGAATTGGGACCTCCGTGCGCTGGTCGAGCGCGACTCCGCGCTCGACGGCATGGCGACGACGTTCACCGGGGTGTTCTTCAGCCCCGCCGGCAAGATCCTCCTCGCGCACACGGGCGACTCACGCGCCTACCTGCTGCGTGACGGTGCCATGTCGCGCGAGACGCGCGACGACTCGTTCGTGCAGCTGCTCGTCGACAGCGGAGTGGTAGGACAGGCGGATGCTGCGTCCCACCCGCAGCGCAACGTCATCACGGCGTCGCTGCGAGGCAGCGAAGACGACCGCATCGCCGTCACGGAGCGTCAGGCCCGTCACGGTGACCGCTGGCTGCTGTGCAGCGACGGCGTGAGCGACTACCTGCCCGACGACGCCCTCATCGACATCCTCGCCGCGGAAGCGCCGCAGGAAGCCGCTGACGCCGTGGTGCGGCTCGCCCTCGAGGCCGGCTCCCGTGACAATGTCACCGCCGTCGTGTGCGATGTCGCAGAGGACGTCGCGCTCCACCGCCGCCCGGTGTTCCGCGGCGCCGCCGAGGACCGGTTCTCGGAGTCGATCGCAGACCTCGACGCGAACGACCGCGGCGCCGCGTCAGCCTGAGAGCGGAACGCATCCGGCTCTTGTCAGCCCGAGACGCGCTGCCGCACGACCATGACCTGCGAGTCGAAGACGCGGGGGAGCGCACCCTCGTCGTTCTCAGTGGGCTGGCCCTCGCGCACCCAGTACTCGTAGCCGCCGATCATCTCGCGCACGGAGTACCCGAGCTTCGCGAATTCCAGGGCGCCCTTCGCCCCCGCGTTGCATCCGGGACTCCAGCAGTACACGACGACGGCGGCGCCCTTCGGGATCTCCTGCGGCGCGCGCGCGGCGATCTCGCGGTACGGGATGTGTAGGGCGCCCACGATCCGTCCCCGAGCCCACGCCTCGTCGCTGCGGACGTCGACGAGCATGACATCCTCCCCGGCCTTCTGTGCCGCGTACACGTCGGAGGCGTCGGTCTCGAGACGGAGCTTGGCGGAGAAGTAATCGAACGCTTCGGTCATGACTCCCAGGCTAGTCACGAGGCATCCGTCGCCGGCCCTGGGCGTCTGACGCACATCGGCGGATTCCTGCCGACCTGCCGCCCCCGGTGGCTGTCATACGAGCGCAAACGACGGATGCCTCGGCGCTGCACCCGGGTGTGGGGCGGCGCCGAGGCATCCGTCAGTGAAGCGCTCTTACTTCTTGGTGCCGTTCTCGTCGTCATCGGGGATGATGACGTTCGAGGGGCGGTTGGCGGTCTCGCCGTGACGGCCGTCGTCGATCGGCACGTGCGGAGCGTCCGGCACGCCGGCCCGCTCGTGCGCACCCTGGATCTCGAGGTCCTTCTCGGTGGCGATGTGGTCGAGCTCGTGGTGCTGGTGCGCCGAGGCGGCGTCGAGTTCGGCCTGGGTCACCGGAGTGAGGCGGTCCTCGAAGAACCAGCGCGAGATCGAAGCGCGGAGGTTCTCGTGCCACGGGATGCGGCCACGCGAGTTGGGACGCACGACGAGCGGCTCGTACGCGTCGTAGTCGACGAGCTTCCAGCGGTCGAACTGATCGACCGGCTGGTGCACCTCGATGTACTCGCCGCCGGGGAGGCGGACGATGCGACCGGACTCGTAGCCGTGGAGGAGGATCTCGCGGTCCTTCTTCTGCAGCGCCAGACACATGCGCTTCGTGACGAAGTAGGCGATGATCGGGCCCAGGATCAGGAGAGCCTGAAGGGTGTGGATCACGCCCTCCATCGTGAGCTTGAAGTGCGTCGCGATGAGGTCGGACGAGGCCGCCGCCCACATGACCGCGTAGAACGTGACGCCGGCTGCGCCGATCGCGGTGCGCGTCGCCGCGTTGCGGGGACGCTGGGCGATGTGGTGCTCCCGCTTGTCGCCCGTGATCCACCCCTCGATGAAGGGGTAGATGAGGACGAGCACGATGAACAGTCCGATGATACCGAGCGGGATCAGGATGTTCCACGACCAGGTGAACCCGAACCAGTACGTCTCGAGGTGCGGCGGGATGAGTCGCAGCATGCCGTCGGCGAAGCCGATGTACCAGTCGGGCTGAGTACCGGCGGAGACGGGGGAGGGGTCGTACGGCCCGTAGTTCCAGATCGGGTTGATCGTGAACAGCGAGGCGATCAGCACGATGACACCGAACGTGATGAAGAGGAACCCGCCCATCTTCGTCATGTAGACCGGCATCATCGGGTAGCCCACGACATTGCTGTTGGTGCGGGCGGGCCCGGCGAACTGAGTGTGCTTGTTGATCACCATCAGCATGAGGTGCAGCACGAGCAGGCCGACGAGGATCGCGGGCAGCAGCAGGATGTGGAGCGTGTACAGGCGGCCGACGATCTGGTCGCCCGGGAACTCGCCGCCGAACAGCAGGAACGAGGTCCACGTGCCGATCAGCGGGATGCCCTTGATCATGCCGTCGATGATGCGCAGGCCGTTGCCGGAGAGCAGGTCGTCGGGGAGGGAGTAGCCCGTGAAGCCTTCGCCCATCGCGAGGATGAACAGCACGAAACCGATGACCCAGTTGAGCTCGCGCGGCTTGCGGAACGCGCCGGTGAAGAACACGCGGAGCATGTGCACGCCGATGCCGGCCACGAAGGTCAGGGCCGCCCAGTGGTGGATCTGACGGACGAGGAGACCGCCGCGGATGTCGAACGACAGGCGGAGCGTGGAGTCCAGCGCGGCCGACATCTCGACGCCGCGCATCGGAAGGTACGCACCCGTGTAGTGGGTGGGAACCATCGAGGCCTGGAAGAAGAACGTCAGGAACGTGCCCGACAGGAGCACGACGACGAAGCTCCACAGCGCGATCTCGCCCAGCATGAACGACCAGTGGTCGGGGAAGATCTTGCGGCCGAGCTCCTTGACGAAGCCGGACAGGCTCGTGCGCTCGTCGATGTAGTTCGAGGCTGCCCCGACGAAGCGACCGCCGAGGGGCTTGTCACGTGTCGCACCGGGCGCGGAGGCGGGCTCGAGCGTCACGTTCTCCGAGGGGTGAGTCGCGGTACTCAATGGCGCTCCCAGAAGCTCGGGCCGACGGGCTCGTTGAAGTCGCTCTGCGCGACCAGGTAACCTTCGCCGTCGACGGTGATGGGCAGCTGCGGGAGCGGGCGAGCCGCAGGCCCGAAGATGACCGCTGCGCTACGCGACACGTCGAACTGCGACTGGTGGCACGGGCAGAGCAGGTGGTGGGTCTGCTGCTCGTACAGCGCGACGGGGCAGCCGACGTGCGTGCAGACCTTGGAGTAGGCCACGATGCCGTCGTAGCTCCACTCGAGCTTGTTCTGATCGGCGGGGAGCTGCTCGGGCAGGAGGCGCATGAGGAGCACGATCGCCTTGGCCTTCTCCTCGAGGTAGCCCTCGCTGTGGTCGAGGTCGGCCAGAGGCTCGGGGATCACGTGGAAGGCAGAGCCGAGAGTGACCTCGGACGCCAGGATCGGGGTGCCCTCGGGGTCGCGCGCGAGGCGCATGCCCTTCTCCCACATCGTGTGGCTGAGCGCCTCGACGGGGTTGACGTTCTGCGGCGCGAGACCGCGGAACAGCGTCACGCCCGGCAGCACCGACGCGACGACGGCGGCGATGAGGGAGTTGCGGATCATCGCGCGACGACCGAAGCCGGACTCCTCGTTGGCGTCCTCGAACGCCTTGATCGCGGCGGCGCGCGTCGAGTCACGACCGCGCGTCGCGTGGCGGGGCTCGATGAACTCCTTGTCGGACATGATCGCCTTCGACCAGTGGATCGCGCCGAGGCCGATCGCAAGCAGGGCGAGTGCGATGCCGAGGCCGACGAAGAGGTTGTTGTCGCGGACGCTGACGAGCGAGCCGTCTTCGATCGGGAACAGCATGTACGCGGCGATCGCCCAGATGCTCGCGGCGACCGACAGGTAGAACAGCGTGTAGACCGTCCGGACCGCGCGCTTCATGGCCGCCGGGTCCTGGTCGGTCATACGCTCGCGGTGCGGCGGGAGCTCCGGGGTCTGCACCTTGTCGGGGACCGCGACCGCGAGCCCCGACGAAGGCTTCCAGGAAGCCCTCTCGTGCTCGAGCGGGTCGTCCTCGTGTGCCATGGCTCTCCTCTTGGTGCTTCTCTTCAGTGATACGTCAGTTGGACTTCGCGGTGATCCACACCGTGATCGCGATCAGGGTGCCGATGCCGAAGATCCAGATGAACAGACCTTCGGAGACCGGGCCGAGCGATCCCAGTGTGAAGCCACCCACCGACACCGCCTCCTGCTGGAAGAGCAGCGACGAGATGATGTCGCGCTTGTCTTCCGTGGAGAGGTTCATGTCGCTGAAGACCGGCATGTTCTGGGGTCCGGTGACCATCGCGGCGTACATGTGCAGCGCGCTGGTCTCGTGGAGGGCGGGAGCGTACTTGCCCTCCGTCAGGGCGCCGCCGGCACCGGCGACGTTGTGGCACATGGCGCAGTTGATGCGGAACAGCTCCGCGCCGCGCGCGACGTCGCCCTTGCCGTCGAGGACCTCTTCGGAGGGGTACGTCGGGCCGGGCGAGGTCTGCTGGACGAACGCGGCCATGGCCTTGATCTCGTCCTCGGTGAACTGGACGGGCTTCTGCGGTGCCTGGGGCGCCTGCGCCGCGAGGGGCATGCGCCCGGTCGCGACCTGGAACTCGACGGCAAGCTCACCCACGCCGTAGAGCGACGGGCCGGCCTCGGTGCCCTGGAGGTTCATACCGTGGCAGGTGGCGCAGTTGGCCTGGAACAGCTTCTTGCCGTCCTCGACCGTGAGCGCGGACTTCGCCTGGGTGTCTCCGGTGCTCGCCATCGCGGCGGAAGCGCCCGCATAGGCGCCGCCGGTCAGGAGCAGTCCGATGCCGATGAGGGCGGCCGCGGCCCAGGGGCTCCGGCGTCCGTTGGAGCGGCGCTTGGTCACTCGTGCCATGTCGGGGTACAGCTCCGCTCTATTTCAGGAAGTAGATGACGAGGAACAGTGCGATCCACACGACATCCACGAAGTGCCAGTAGTACGAGACGACGATCGAAGTCGTCATCTCCTTGCGACCGAAGTTCTTGACCGCGTACGCGCGGCCGATCACGAGGAGGAAGGCGATGAGGCCGCCGGTGACGTGCAGGGCGTGGAAGCCGGTCGTCAGGTAGAACGCCGAGGCGTACGAGTCCGCATTGATCGGCATGCCCTCGGTGACGAGCTGGGCGTACTCCCAGACCTGACCGGAGACGAAGATCGCGCCCATGACGAAGGTCAGGTAGAACCACTCGACCATGCCCCACTTGCGGACGTTGAAGAAGCCGCCCGTCCGGTAGGACTGGAATCGCTCGGCGGCGAACACGCCCATCTGGCACGTGACGGAGGAGAGCACGAGGATGATCGTGTTCACCGTCGCATACGGGATGTTGAGCAGGACAGTGCGCTCCGCCCACAGTTCAGGGGAGGTGTTGCGCAGGGTGAAGTAGATCGCGAAAAGTCCCGCGAAGAACATCACCTCGCTGCCGAGCCACACGATGGTTCCGACGGCGACCGGGTCAGGCCGCTTGACGGACCGCATCGCCTGGGAATAGGTCGCTGGCGTGGTCGTCACGCTCCCCATTATGGCTGACTCCAGGCGTGGAGATTCGCACTGGAGGGCATCGATTTGGCTTCGGCCGAAGTTAGGCGGGCCTCAGAGCACGCCGGGAGTCTCACGTGCGGCAGGTGTGAGTGTGCTGATGACGCATCGAAGCAGCCCCGCGAGCGCCGCGACTAGGCTTCTGGCTTATGGCGGAGCTGTACACCTGGGCCGGAATCTTCACGACGCTTCTCGACAAGCGCGACCTCAGCGTGTCGGAGTCGACGTGGGCGATGCGCAAGATCATGCGCGGTGAGGCGACGCCCTCGCAGCTCGGCGGATTCCTCGTCGCCCTCCGGGCGAAGGGCGAGACCGTCGACGAGATCGTCGGGTTCCGCGACGCCATCCTCGAGTCCGCGCTCCCGCTTCCCGTCAACGCCGAGGTGCTCGACATCGTCGGCACAGGCGGCGACCGCTTCGGCACCGTCAACGTCTCGACCATGGCAGCGGTCGTGGCCGCGGCATCCGGAGTCCCCGTCGTCAAGCACGGCAACAAGGCCGCGAGCTCCTCCTCCGGCTCGAGCGACGTGCTCAGCGCGCTCGGGATCGACCTGAACCTCTCTCCCGAGGCGGTCGCAGAGACCCTCGACCGCGCCGGCATCACGTTCGCGTTCGCCTCGGCGTTCCACCCGGGCTTCCGCCACGCCGGCTCGACGCGGGCAGAGCTCGGCGTGCCGACGGTCTTCAACTTCCTCGGGCCGCTGTGCAACCCGGCGCGCGCCGAGGCCAATGCCGTCGGCGTCGCCCACCTCGACCGCGTGCCGCTCATCACGGGCGTCTTCCAGACGCGCGGTGCGACGGCGCTCGTGTTCCGCGGCGACGACGGACTGGATGAGCTGACCACGACGGGCCACTCGCGCCTGTGGGAGGTCAGCCGCGGCGACATCCACGAGCACGACCTCGACCCGCGCGACCTCGGCATCCCGCTCGCCGAGATCGACGACCTCCTCGGCGGCGACCCCGCGCACAACGCGGCGGTCGTCCACCGGGTCTTCGCGGCCGAGCAGGGGCCGGTGCGCGACATCGTGGTGCTCAACGCCGCCGCCGGGATCGTGGCCTACCGGCTCTTCCGGGACGCCTCGCAGGTGCAGCGGCCGATCCTCGAGCGTCTCGCCGAGGCGCGCGACGACGCGGCCGCGGCGATCGACGACGGCCGCGCCGCGGCGAAGCTCGACGAGTGGGTCTCGGTCACGAGGTCGCTCGCCGGCTGATCGGCCGAGTCTGCGCGCCGCCTGTCCGAAGCCGAGTCGCTCGCCGGGTGATCGGCGCACGCCCTCCCCAGCGATCGGCGAAGCGCCGACGAACACGCGCGACCCGTTGTACCTCCGTGTCGGGGTGCGCCGCTAGCGTGTGGTCTGAAGCCCCTGTCTCGCCAAGGAGGACGACATGACCGACGCAGCCGCCGACACGATCGAACACCCCGTCAAGAAGGTCGGCGCCGTCAAGGTCGTCGGTGTGCTCGGGATCATCGGAGGCATCCTCCTGATCCTCGTCGCGGTCATCGCCTGGATCTCGGTCACGACCCAGCTGACCGCCGAGAACATCACCGTCCCCGACGACGCCATCGCCTTCCAGGGGCAGCAGGTCACGGGCCCGCTCACCGCCTTCGTGCAGGCCGACATCATCAACAAGCACGCGCTGGAGGCCACGGGCGGCAAGACGTACGCCGAGCTCGCACAGGACGACCCCGCGCGCAGCACCGCGATGCAGGCGTCGTTCCTGCGGGCCTCGCTCTACACGTCGGTCGTGGCATACGGCGTGTGCCTGTTCGCCGCCGCGATGGGCGTCCTCGCCATCATGTTCGGGTGGGCTCTGCGCCGCCTGGCCGACACCCCCGTCATCGTCAAGCGAACTCCTTTCGCCGCCGCGCCGTGACGCCGGCCCGACCCGCGGGCGTCCGCCCGTCCACCCCGACATGAACCCCTACGACGCCCTGACCGAGATCGCGACGCTCCTCGAGCGGGAGCGCGCCTCGCGCTACAAGTCCAAGGCGTTCCGCGCGGCGGCCGACGCGATCGCGGGGCTGAGCGACGAGCAGCTTCGGGATGCCGCATCCCTCCGTCGTCGCAAGGGCATCGGCGACTCGACCTTCGCCGTCATCCAGGAGGCCTTGGAGGGCGAGGTTCCGGCCTACCTCACCGACCTGCGCGAGCGCGCCGGCGTCGAGCGGCAGTCGGGGCTGCGCAAGCTCCTCAAGGGAGACCTCCACAGCCACAGCGAGTGGTCGGACGGCCTCACCTCGATCGACCTCATGGCGGCGGCGGGGCGCGCCCTCGGGCACGAGTACCTCGCGCTCACCGATCATTCCCCCCGCCTGCGCGTCGCGAACGGGCTCTCCGCCGAGCGGCTCCGCGAGCAGCGCGACATCGTCGCCGCCGAGAGCGGAGAGGGCTTCACGCTGCTGTGGGGCATCGAGGTCGACATCCTCGACGCCGGTGCCCTCGACCAGGAACCCGGTCTGCTCGACGAACTCGACATCGTCGTGGCATCCGCGCACTCGAAGCTGCGCATGGAGAAGGGGCCCATGACGCGGCGGCTCGTCGCGGCGGTCTCGAACCCCCGCGTCGACGTGCTCGGCCACGTCACGGGACGGCTGGTCGAGGGGTCCCGCGGCACGCGCCCGCCGTCGACGTTCGAGCCCGAGGCCGTGTTCGAGGCATGCGCCGCACACGGGGTCGCCGTCGAGATCAACTCACGGCCCGAACGTCAGGATCCGCCCGACGAGCAGATCGAGCTGGCGATGTCGCTCGGATGCCTCTTCTCGATCGACTCGGACGCGCACGCGCCCGGTCAGCTCTCCCTGATCGACTACGGGGCCGAGCGCGCCGAGCGACTGGGCGTGCCGCCCGAACGCATCGTGACGACGTGGCCGCTCGCGCGGCTCAAAGAATGGACCGGCCTCCGTCGCGGGGGATGAGGCCTCGCCATGCGCCGAGGGGCGCGAGCGTATCGTGAGGCTGGGACAGGGGGCGCCTAGCTCGGGAGGCGGAAAGGCGGGATCGGATGGCGACGCAGCAGAGGGATGCGCTCATCCAGCGCAACGACGACGAGTTCGCACAGCTGAAGCAGGTCGTCGCGCAGCTGCGCGACGACGGTCGGATCGATGAGGCGTTCGCGGGCGATGCGCGCGACCGGAACGTCCGCGATGTGCTCGCCCACCTGCTTGCGTGGCACCTCCTGCTGGAGGGCTGGTACGAGGAGGGCATGATCGGGGGGACGCCCGCCATCCCTGCCGACGGATACACCTGGCGAGAGCTCGACGCCCTCAACGTCGTGCTGCGCGACCGGTACCAGCACGCTTCGCTCGCCGAGATCGAGTACCGGCTCGACCTGTCGCATGCGGGGCTGCAGAGACTTCTGCGCGCGCACTCCGACGAGGAGCTCTTCGACGAGGCGGCCTACCCGTGGACGGTCGGATCGCACCTCGGCGAGTTCTGCCTGGAATGCGGCGGCAATCACTACGCCTGGGCGCGCGAGGCCATCATGACCGGGTTGGCGGTGCCGCAGCATCCGTAGTCCGTGAGCCGGGGTGCGCGAGGGCGTGAGCCGTCGCGCCCACGGGGAGGATCACGCGAGGCCGTCCCACGGAAGACGGGCCTCGACGACCGTGCCGGATCGCTCGCCGGCGTGGATGTCGAGAGTTCCACCCGCAAGCGTCGCGCGCTCGCGCATGCTGCGGATGCCGGCGGCCGAGGCGGCATCCGGGTCGCCGCCCGAACCGTCGTCTTCGATGCGCACGAGGAGCGAGTCGCTCGCCCCCGCGCCCCGTCGTGCGTCCGGCGCGCCATCGGCTCGCTCGAGCGTCACGGCGGCGTTCGAAGCGCCGGAGCGGCGGACGATCTTCGCGAGCGCCTCCTGCACGATGCGGTAGGCGGCCGTCTGCGTCGTGCCCGCGGGGCTCTCGGCGCCGAGCCGATCGTCGAGCCGGACGACGAGACCGAGGTCGGTGCGCTGCGTGACGAGGGCCGGGAGGTCGGCCAGCTGCGGCTGCGGGGTGAGGGGAGCGGTCTGCGGCGCGCCGCCGTCGTCGCCGCGCAGGAACGCCAGCACCCCGCGCACTTCGTCGAGCCCCGTGCCGCTGAGCTCGCGGATCTTCGTGAGCGCCTCGCGCGCACGCTCGGGCTCGCGGTCGAACTGGCGCAGCCCCACTCCGGACTCCACCGAGATGCGGCTGAGGGAGCGCGCGAGGACGTCGTGCAGCTCGCGCGCGATGCGCGTGCGCTCCTCCTGCTCGAGGGTCCGCTCGCGCTCGGCGACCCGCTCGCGCCGCTCGAGTCCGCGCTCGGCACGCAGCCGGATCGCCTCCCCGATCGCGAAGGACGCCGCGAGCAGGAGGGTCGCGACAGCGATGCGGAACGGATGCCACGGCATCCCGAGCACACCGCTCGCCGTGACGGCGACGAGCCACGCCGCCCCGACCGAGATGAGCGCCCACAGCCGCGCACCACGCGCGACGGCCCCGATGACCGCGAATGCCAGCGCGACGAACACGGGTCCGAGGTCAGGCGGGACGAAGAGTTCGGCCGTCGTGAGGGCCGCGACGATCGCGACGATCGGTCCGGGTCGGCGGCGGGCGCCCGCGAGGGCGAGAGCGGATGCCGCGGCCAGCGCGACGCTCACCACGGCGTAGAGCGGCGGAACGTGCTGCCACACCGAGAAGGCGGTCGCCACGGGCACCTGGATGAGGAGCGACACGAAGACAGGGCCCCACAGCCTCACGGCGGGGGACGGGCGGAAGCGTGGATCTGACTCGTTCCACGCGGCCGCCGGCATGCGCTCGATGCTACGCCGCCGAACCTGGGCGGTTGTCCGGCGTGGCGGCGGGAGGCGACGTGCGCCCGTCGTTCGCGCGGCCGTCGTCGCCGAGCGTGTTCTCGCGCGCCGACGTCAGGCGGTGGCGTCGGGCGCGTCGGCGTCGAGCTTGTCGAAGGCGTCGATGATGCGGGTCATGGCGGACCCGATCGCCCAGCGTTCGGCGAGGGCCACGGCATCCGTCCTCTGCTGCTCCTCGAGCGGCCGCAGGCGTGCGTCGACCGCCGGAAGGTCGAGGTTCTTCACCACCTCGACGACCGTCGGCGCGACGGCGAGATAGGGGAGGGCGTTGGTGATCTTGGCGGCGACGCCGGCCGACATCCCCGCGCCCGCCTCGGCGGCCGCGATGATGCCGGCGAGGTCGCCGTGCGCGGCGAGGAGGCTCGCGGCCGACTTCTCGCCGATGCCCGCGACGCCGGGGAGGCCGTCGGACGAGTCGCCGCGCATCGTGGCGAAGTCGGCGTACTGGCTCGGGAGCACGCCGTACTTCTTCACGACGACCTCGTCGGTGACGACCTCGAGGTTGCTCATGCCGCGCGCCGTATAGACGACGCGGACGTCGCGCTCGTCGTCGACGAGCTGGAAGAGGTCGCGGTCTCCGGTCACGATGTCGACGGGCTGCGACGCGGTCGTCGCGAGCGTGCCGATGACGTCGTCGGCCTCGTGCTCGGCCGCGCCGACGATCTGGATGCCGACCGCGGCGAGCGCTTCGCGGATGATCGGCACCTGCGCCTCGAGCGGATCCGGCACGACCTCGACGTCGGGTCCCGCTTCGACGACCTCGGCGACGCGATGCGTCTTGTACGACGGGATGAGGTCGACCCGCCACTGCGGCCGCCAGTCGTCGTCCCAGCAGGCGACGAGGTGAGTCGGGCGATACAGCGTGACGAGCTTGGTGATGATGTCGAGGAAGCCTCGGACGGCATTGACGGGTGTGCCGTCCGGCGCCTTGACCGTGTCGGGAACGCCGTAGAAGGCGCGGAAGTAGAGGGACGCGGAATCGAGGAGCATGAGCCGGTCGGGCATGGGGATCATCCTGGCACGGGGCCCCGACGCTGCGCTCCGCGTCGGTGCGACGTCAGCAGCCGGGGCCTGTCGGGTTCTCCGCGCAGGTGCGGTCGACGAGGGCCGTCTTGACCTCGACGACGCGGACGTCGTAGCCGGACGCGCTCGCCGAGACGTAGCCCCGAACGGGTCGCCAGCCGGTGCCGAAGTCGACGGCGGCTGAATACTGCACAGTGACCGATACGGGGTAGGTGCCGCGGGTGCGGTACACGTGGCTCGTGGCGGTCGGGGAGAACTGCGCCTGTCGCAGATCGGCCCAGGAGGAGCCGCCGGTCGTGGTGCGCTGCGTCGAGCCGTCGCCATAGGTGAAGACGTACGCGGCGGGGCGGAAGCGGACGAGGACGTCCCACCCCAGGAGGTTGCCGGGGATGGTCTGTTCGGATGCCGCGGCCACGATGTTGGCGGGCATCCCGACGACGCCGAATCCGTCCGGTTCACCGGCGAGGCTGGGGGCGGCGGGGCGGAAGGACGCGAGGTCGTCGATCGTGATGTCGGGAAGCGAGACGACCGAGTACAGCGGGCGACACATCGGGCTGTCGCACTCGTCGGTCGCAGGTGGGCCCTCGGGTTGGCGGGGGCCCGAGGACTCGTGTGCGCCGCTGCCCGACCGGTTCGGGGAGCCGGGACGATCCTCGGACGCACCGATATCGACCTGAGAGCCCGAATTAGAGATGTCGCAGTGCGTCCACCCAGATGCGCCCTCGCACGTCGACGCGCCTGTCACGATCCCACCCGAGCTCACGAGCAGAGCGATGGCGAGTGTACTAATCAGCTGCAAACCGCATCCTCGATCGCGTTGCTGCTTTCGATAGCGAGCCCGGTCGGAGTCTCGGCGGGAACGAACTCGATCTGGAGCGTGTAGACATCGGGACGATCCTCGGCGACGACCGACGTGCCATTCGCGTCGAGCACGTCCACTTCGCTGACGTTCGAGCAAAGCACCGCAGTCACTTCGGACGATTCCGCGTCAAACTCCCGACCGTCAAACAAGTCCACGTGCGACCAACCTTCGACCACCCAGCCGTCCGCATGCATCTCGCTCAACGACTTGCGCTCGTTGGAGTTTGCGTCACCCGTGGTCCAGGCGTAGACGCCTTCGAACGTCGCCGGGTCGCTGAGGTCGACCTCGTTCAGCGCATCGACGTAGGCCCGGTACGTCGCTTCGGCCGCGGCGAACGCCTCTTTCTCGGAGGAGAACAGGGGTGTCGGCTCCGCCTCCGGCTGGGCGAGGCATCCGGTCGTCATCGTCGCCACGAGCACGAGCGCCGAGAGGGCAGCGACGGGGCGAGGATTCACGCGACCACGGTAACCGCGGGCCGCGAGCGCTCGCCGCACTTATCCACAGGCCGGACCTCCAGCTCCGCGCGCTGCGACGGCGAGGGATGCCTCGGCCGGGCGTCGCGGCGACCGCGCGGCGAGCCCGCCCTGCCAGGGTCGCCGCCTCAGCGGCGGGGCGAGGCCTCGGTCAGGGTCTCGTGGATCCGGCGGAGGTCTTCCAGGAGCGACCCGACGAGGATCCAGTGGCTCGAGGAGGGCCGGGCCACCGTGAGCTGGGCCGTCAGCGCTGCCGGCTCGTCGGGCTCCCGGGCCGCCACGACGGGCTCGGGCACCGCGCGGCGGAGGAGGAGACGCACGTCGTGCGCTGCACGGTGCAGCTGATCCGCGATCGCGGGGACGGCGGGCTCATCGTCGATCGACGGGTCGTAGCGCTCGCTCGTCGCCCGCGTCATGCCGATCATCTGCGTCACGATCGGCCGGAAGATCTCGACCAGGTCGCCGAGCTCGTCGAGCTCGTCGCGGTGCCGCCGGCCGCGCGGATTGAGGGTCAGCGACTCCGCCGCCGCCGTGATGGCGTCTTCGGCCGCCTCGAGCTTCGGGCGCACGGCGCGGGCGTCTTCGAGCAGCCCCGCCAGCTCCGACGGCGTCTGGGCCGACTCGAGCGCCCGCGCGAGCCGGTCGAGCGCGTCGGCGAGCGCGTCGCCCAGCTCGTCGACCGCCGAGTGCGCGGGGGCGACGGCGACGGGCGGCACGATCGCGGTGTTGATCAGGATGCCGATCACGGCGCCGATGAGCGTCTCGAGGATGCGGTCGACGGCGTAGGAGGGGCTCGCCGTGCCGAGTGCCAGCACGAGGATCGCGCTGATCGCGACCTGGTTCGCCGTCCCCGGCGTCATGCGCAGCGCCCAGGCGATGAGCAGCGCGACGATCGTCGTGAGGAGGATGACCCACGTCGCACTGCCGAGCAGGATGCTCAGCACCGAGGCGATGACGACGCCCGCGATGACCCCGACACTGCGCTCGATCGCGCGCGTGAGCGACTGGTTGAGGCTCGGCTGCACGACGAGGAGCGCCGCGATGGCGGCGAAGACGGGCGGCGGGCCGGGGATCAGGAATCCGACGATGAGCCACGCCGCCGAGGTCGCGACGGCGGATTTGACGACCTGCAGGAGGGGCGCGCGACGCGCGGCGCGGATCGTGGCGGACATGCGCATGCCTCCACGCTAGGCGCGGCGACCGCGCCGGGCACGGTGCGGCGCGAAGGTCAGAGCAGCAGGGCGGGTCAGAGCAGCAGCGCGAAGGTCAGAGCAGCGGGGCGGAGGGCGCGGGGCCCACCGACACCTCGGTCGCGCCGAGCCAGCGACGGGTGCGCCCGTCGGCGGCGACGAGGAGCCCCGTCGTGGTGCCCGCCGTCGCGATCCACGTCAGGTCGTCGAAGCCCGCGATCATCGCCGTGGTCGCCCACACGTCGGCGTGCGTGAGGCGGTCGGCGACGACCGTGGCCGATGCGACCGAGCCGTCGGCCGGCCTCCCTGTCCGTGGATCGAGCACATGCTCGCCGCGCTCGGCCGTGCCCGACGTCGCAACGGCTCCCCGGGGCACGTCGAGCGTCGCGATGATCTCGCCGGGCCGGGCGGGGTCGGAGATGCCGACGCGCCAGATCCAGTCGGCGCCGTCCGCCGTGAGCAGCTGCATGTCGCCGCCGACCGAGAGGCCGGCGGCGAGGCATCCGTCCTCCCCGAGAACCGGCGCGAGGCGAAGGCGCGCGGCGCGCTCGACGGCCCACCCCTTGACCAGGCCCGTGGGATCGAACGAGCCGCCGAGCCACGCGTCGAAGCGCCCGTCGGTCGCGATCGCCGCCTCGCGGCACGCGTCGGCGACGACCGCGACGAGCGGATCGGCCTCGCCGATCGTCGTCTCGCCGCGGCGGATGCGCGAGACCTCGGAGTCGGCGCGATACGGGGAGAACAGGGCGTCCATGCGGTCGAGCTCCGCGAACGCGGCGGCGACGGCGTCGGCGACGGATGCCTCGTGCTCGCCGTTCTGCGGATGGTCGAAGACGAGCCGCGCCGTCGCGACGCTCCCCATGACCTCGTGGGTCCAGGTGCGGCGGTGCGCGTGGGGGAGAGGAGTCATGATGTCGCCTGATCGATCGCGCTCTGCAGCGACTGGATGTAGCCGTCGCTGGTGTAGGTGGCACCCGAGACCATATCGATGTTCGCGCTCTGCGCCGAGAGGGTCTCGGACACGAGACGCGGGATCGCGTACTGGTTGATCTGCTGGTCGCGGGGGTTGTCGTTCGGGTAGTCGACGGCCTGCGCCGCCGTGATCTGCCCGCCCGACACCGTGATCTGCACCTGCACGGGGCCGAAGCGCGTGGTCATCGACGAGCCGGTGTACGTGCCGTCGGCGAGCCCTGTGGACGACGTGCCTGACGTCCCGGTCGATCCGGAAGATCCGGAAGATCCGGAAGATCCGGAAGACCCGGACGTGCCCGTCGTGTCGCTCGTGCTCGAGTCCGACGACTCCGTGCCGGCGGCGCCGGATTCCTCGCTCGTCGACCCGGTGTCCGACTCCGCGCTCGACTCCGACTCCGAGGCGCTCGGATCGGTGCCCGACCCCGACGACCCGGAGGACGAGGCATCCGTCCCCTGCGTGGCGGCCGCGGCCTGGGGCGCCACCGCCTCGACCGAGGTGCGGTAGCTGAATAGCAGCACGAGCGCGCTGATGGTGGCGAGAATCGCGTAGACGATGCGTTTCATCGGTGTTCCTCTCAGACCGTGAACGATTCGGTGTGGATGGCGCGTGCGGGCATGCCCGCGGCCCGGAGGTCGCGGACCACGGCGTCCATCCACGGCTTCGGCCCGCAGACGTAGGCGTCGTAGGCCGCGATGTCGGGGGCGAAGTACCGGATGAGGTCTCGTCCGCGCCACGCGTCGTGGGTCGCGGGGATCCACGGGGAGGCGCCGTGCGAGCGGCCGCCGGGAAGCTCGAAGTGCCGCAGCCCGCGCCGGGCGATGAGCGCACGGATCGCGTCGCGGCGCAGACCCGAGTCGAGGTCGTGGTCGCGGGTCACGAGGGTCGCCTCGCCCGGGGCGAAGCGCTCGCCCTCGAGGATCGAGACGAGCGGCGCGACGCCGGCCCCCGCCGCGATCATGAGGAGCTTCGTGCGGGTGCGGGCCTCGCCCGTCATGCTGCCGTACGGCCCCTCGACGAGCACGCGCGTGCCGGGTGTGAGGCCGCGCAGGCGGGCGGTGCCGTCGCCGACCACCTGCGCCGAGACCTCGAGGGATTCCGCGCGTGGCGCCGCGGCGAGCGACAGCGGGTGGCCGCGCGTCCAGCCCGGCTCGTCGAGGAAGCGCCAGACGAAGAACTGGCCGGGCTTCGCGCCGAGGCGGTGGAGGTCACGGCCGGCGACGCGCACGGTGACGCCGCGCGTGCCGTCGGCCGCGACATCCGTCACCCGAAGGCGATGACGCCACGAGCGCGCCGGCGGGAGGACGATGCGGAAGACGATGACGGATGCCGCGGTCACGGCCCAGAGCGTCCACCAGTAGTAGGTCGCGACCGGCGACGAGAGGAAGTCGGCGCCCGTCCAGAGCTGATGCGGCAGCGCCAGGCCCACGCCGAGATAGCCGTAGAGGTGGAGGAGGTGCCACGACTCGTACCGCAGTCTTCTGCGCGCTCGCCGGAGGGAGGTGGCGACGACGAGGACGAGCAGCAGCGTGCCCGCGGTCGCGAGCAGCATGCCGGGGTAGTCGACGACGAACGTCCACAGCTGCGCGAGCACATCGATCTGCGCCGTCGCCCCGTAGCCGGCCGTCACGAGGGCGATGTGCGCGAGCAGGAGCCAGAACGACCAGAACCCGACCAGGCGGTGCATGCGGGTGATGCCGTCGCGCCCGAAGCCGCGCTCGAACAGCGGCACGCGCGCCATGAGGAGCACTTGGTAGAGGAGGAGGTTCGCCGAGACGAGCCCCGTGATGCGGCCGAGGGTCGTGAGCGTCTCGCCGGTGCCTCCCGCGACCGCCTGCAGTCCGCCGCCGGCGACCCACAGCGCGACGACGAAGAGGCTCGTGAGCCAGATGACGCCGACGGCGGCGGCGTTCCACACCGGGGAGGTGCTCTTCGCGGCACGCGCCTCGTCGCGCGGCGGCGCCCAGGCGGCGATCGAAGGGTCGGCGGTGGTGGTCACGAGACAACGATGAGCGCCGACTCTTTGCGGATCCTATGAGCAGCTCCAGCGCGAGGCGTGGATCGTGCGATCGGAGACCGGCCGCACCACGGCGCTTAGGCTGGGTGGCCATGACGCAACCGGCTGACCTCCTGGACGACGTGCGCAGCGCCGCGCTCGCGCGTCTCGAGGTGCTCGACGTCGAGATGGCGGGGCTCCGCCTCGACCGGGGGAGCGAGTCGGCCGACGACGAGCACGATCCCGAGGGAGCGACCCTCTCGGGCGAGTGGTCCAAGCTCGCGGGGCTCCGGGCGGCGACGGTGGCCGAGCTCGCCGACATCGACGCCGCGCGCGAGCGCCTCGCGGAGGGCACCTACGGGATCTGCGCGGACTGCGGGCGCCGCATCCCCGAGGGGCGCCTCCTCGCCCGCCCCACCGCGACGCGCTGCGTCGCCTGCGCCGAGAAGGCGGGCGGCTGATGTCGTTCGGGAGCGCCGCGGGTCGCTCCTCGCGCGACGGCTTCGCCGTGGTCGCGGACGCCGACTCCTGCCCCTGCGGCAGCGGTGCGCGCTTCGACGGATGCTGCGCCCCGATCCTCCGCGGCGACCCGGCGCCGACGGCCGAGCGCCTCATGCGCTCCCGCTACACGGCGTTCGTCGTGGGCGACGAGCGCCACCTCGCCGGATCGTGGCATCCGGGAACGCGTCCCGCGACGATCGACCTCGACCCGCGCCTTCGCTGGACGGGCCTGGAGATCCTCGCGGCGAGCGGCGGGGAGGCCGGCAGCCGACGCGGGATCGTGTAGTTCCGCGCCGGATGGCGTGACGGCCGCGAGACCGGGGTCCTCCACGAGGCGAGCCGCTTCGTCTTCCAGAGCGACCGCTGGTGGTACCTCGACGGCGACCACGGCTGAGCGATCGTGGTCGCCGCATGAGACGGCCGATCCCGGGGCGCCGGAGCCCGCGATTTAGACTGGCCCGCATGCCGAGCCTCGCCGATGCCCTGGTCGCCGCGCCCGTCGTCCTCGACGGCGGTCTCGGCACGCTCCTGGAGGCCCGCGGGAACGACCTGTCGTCGTCGCTGTGGTCGGCCCGGCTGCTCCTGGACCGACCCGAGGAGATCCGCGCGGCGCACGAGGCGTACTTCCTGGCCGGCGCCCGGGTCGCGATCACCGCGTCGTACCAGGTGAGCTACGAGGCGCTCGAGGCCGAGGGGCTGGATGCGCCTGCGGTCGATCTGCTCCTCATGCGCAGCGTGCAGCTCGCGCGCCGGGCGCGCACCGACACGGGGCATGACGACGACGCGTGGGTCGCGGCATCCGTCGGTCCGTACGGCGCGACCCTCGCCGACGGCAGCGAGTACACCGGCGACTACGGCCTGACGGTCGCGGAGCTGCGCGAATGGCATCGCCCGCGGCTGCGCGCGCTCGCAGCGGCGGGGCCGGATGTGCTCGCGATCGAGACGATCCCGTCGCTCGCTGAGGTCGAGGCGATCGCCGCCGAGCTCGAGGGGCTCGGGGTGCCCGCGTGGCTCAGCGTGACGATCGACGGCCCACGCCTGCGGACGGGGGAGAGCCTCGCGGACGCCTTCGCGATCGCGGATGCCACCGACGAGATCGTCGCCGTCGGGGTGAACTGCTGCGCCGCCGCCGATGTCGCCGGCGCCCTCGAGATCGCGCGGCGGACGACCGCCAAGGCGCTCCTCGCCTACCCGAACAGCGGCGAGGTGTGGGACGCCGACCGCCGTTCGTGGAGCGGCGACGGCAAGCCGCTCGCGGGATATGTGGGGGAGTGGCTCTCGGCGGGGACGCGGCTCGTGGGCGGATGCTGTCGCGTCGGCCCCGCCGAGCTCCGAGGCGTCGCCGAGGCCGTCGCGGCGGGCGCGCCCTCTCGACGCGCCTGATCCGCCGCCTCTACGCTGACCAGCACGCGAGGAAGGAGCCATCCGTGAGCCTTCGTGAACAGCTCCTGCGACGCAAGCCGATCGTGCCGCCCACCGACCACCCCGGTGGTCTGCAACGCCGCCTGGGCACCTTCCAACTCGCGATGCTGGGCGTCGGGGCGACGGTCGGCACCGGCATCTTCTTCGTGATGCACGAGGCCGTCCCTCTCGCCGGGCCCGCCGTCATCCTGTCGTTCCTGCTCGCGGGCCTCGCCGCGGGACTCTCCGCGGTCTGCTACGCCGAGCTGGCCTCCGCCGTGCCCGTCTCGGGGTCGACCTACTCCTACGCCTACGCGACGCTCGGCGAGGTCGTCGCGGTCGGTGTCGCGGCGTGTCTCATGCTGGAGTACGGCGTCTCGACAGCCGCCGTCTCGTCGGGGTGGAGCGGCTACCTCAACCTGCTGCTCGACGATCTCTTCGGGTGGAGCGTCCCCCCGCAGCTGAGTGCGGCGCCCGGCGAAGGCGGCATCGTGAACCTCCCCGCCGTCGTCCTCGTCGGCCTGTGCGCGATCCTGCTGATCCGGGGCACGCGCGAATCCGCCGTCGTCAACGTCGTCATGGTGTTCATCAAGCTCGGCGTGCTCGTCATGTTCGCCGCGATCGCCTTCACGGCCTTCCAGGCGGACAACTTCGCCGACTTCGCTCCGGCCGGCGCCGCCGGGGTCACCGCGGCAGCCGGCACGATCTTCTTCACCTTCATCGGACTCGATGCCGTCTCGACGGCCGGCGATGAGGTTCGCGATCCGCAGCGGGCGCTGCCCCGCGCCATCCTCCTCGCGCTCGCGATCGTCGTCTGCATCTATGTCTTCGTCGCCGTCGCTGCGCTCGGCACTCAGCCCTGGCAGGACTTCACCGACCCCGAGCAGCAGAGCGCGGGACTGGCCATCATCCTGCAAGACGTCGTCGGGGCATCGTGGCCGGCCACCGTCCTCGCGGCGGGCGCCGTCGTGTCGATCTTCTCGGTGACCCTCGTGACGCTGTTCGGCCAGACGCGCATCCTCTTCACCATCGGACGCGACGGCCTCCTCCCGAGGATCTTCGCGCGGGTCAATCCGAAGACGCACACGCCCGAGTTCACGACGATCGTCGTCGCGATCGCCGTCGCCCTGCTGGCGGGATTCGTGCCGCTGTCGAATCTCTGGGATCTCGTCTCGCTCGGCACGCTCATCGCGTTCATCGTCGTCTCGATCGGCGTCATCGTGCTGCGGCGCACACGACCCGATCTGCCGCGCGGCTTCCGCGTGCCGGGGTACCCGGTCGTGCCGGTGCTGTCCGTCATCGCGTGCGTGTACATCCTGTCGGGACTGCCGGGCACGACCTACCTGTGGTTCCTCCTCTGGCTCGCCGTCGTCATGGCCTTCTATCTGCTGTGGGGACGGCATCACAGCGTGCTCGGCGACCCCGTCGCCGAAGCCCGCGAGGAGGCGGGGGAGTAGCCCCCGAGCCGTTCTCCCGGACGGAGGGCGGTGGAATACGTCCTCGCCTGCAGACGTTCTCGCCGACGTGGATCGGCAGCCCGTAGACGTCGCGGTGATCGGCGCGGGGCAGGCGGGTCTGTCAGCGGCGTACCACCTGCAGCGCCGGGGCTTAGTGCCCTCCTCACGGGCGGCCGGCGAGGCCGAGACCTTCGTCGTCCTCGATGCGAACGACCGCGCGGGCGGCGCCTGGCAGCACCGGTGGGAGTCGCTCAAGATGGCGACCGTCAACGGCATCCACGAGCTGCCCGGCTTCCCGGTTCCGCCGGCGGATCCCGCGGCGGCGAGCCGCGACATCCTCCCCGCGTACTTCGCCGAGTACGAGGAGCGCTTCGCCCTCGACGTCCAGCGTCCCGTCGTGGTGCGCGCCGTGCGACGCGACGACGGAGATGCCGAGGGGCGACTGCTCGTAGAGACCGATCGCGGCACGTGGGCTGCGCGCTACGTCATCAACGCCACGGGCACGTGGACGCGGCCGTTCTGGCCGCACTACCGCGGACAGGAGCGGTTCCGCGGCCGGCAGCTGCACGTCGCCGACTACGTCTCGGCCGAGGAGTTCGCCGGGCGGCGCGTCGTCATCGTCGGCGCGGGCGTCTCGGCCCTCCAGCTCCTCGACGAGATCTCGCGCCTCGCCGACACCTTCTGGGTCACGCGTCGCGAGCCGCAGTGGATCGAGGAGGACTTCGACGTGCCGGCGCGCGTCGCGGCGATCGCGGGGGTCGAGGCCCGCGTGCGCGAGGGCCTTCCGCCGGGGAGCGTCATCTCCGTCACGGGCATGCACTGGACACCCTGGGCGCGCGCCGCGCAGGCGCGCGGAGTGCTCGTGCGACACCCGATGTTCGCCGCGATCGAGGAGGAGGGCGTGCGCATGCCCGACGGCTCGTTCGAGCCTTCCGACGTCATCCTGTGGGCGACGGGCTTCCGCGCGGCCATCGACCATCTCTCGCCGCTCCGGCTGCGCACCCCTCGGGGTGGAATCCGCGTGGCCGATGGGCGTGCGCTCGACGAGCCGCGGCTGTTCCTCATCGGCTACGGGCCGTCGCAGTCCACCGTCGGCGCCAATCGGGCGGGACGCGACGCCGTGCGCGCGATCGCGGCGGACCTGGCCGCGCGCGAAGCGTCTGCGGCCTAGGCGATCACGCCGCGGCGGTGCGGACGGCGGCCGCGACGCCGGCGGGGGAGCCGCGCCACGGCGCCCCGTGGCCGGGGAGAACCCAGGATGCCTCGAGGCCCGCGAGCCGGTCGAGAGACGCGGATGCCTCGGCGGGGTCATCCGTGAACGGGGCGGGCTGCAGTCCCGTCCGGCCCGTGAGCACATGCCGGGTCGTCAGCGCATCGCCGACGAAGACCGCGTCGGCCAGGGCGGAGTGCACGGCGATGCTCCCCGGCGAATGCCCGGGCATCCCGATGATCGACGGGGCGCCCGGCAGATCCAGGACGTCGCCGTCGTGGACCTCGATGACTTCGGAGACGTACGTGGTCGGCACCGCACGCTTGCGGAGGGCATAGGCGAAGAACCCGAGCGTCGGGCCGAAACGCATCCGGCCGGTCGCGACCTTCGGCTTCTCACCCGTGCGGGCCCGCTCGGCGTCGGCCTCGTGCACGAACACCGGCACGCCGTACTCCCGGCGCAGGCGCTCGGCGAAGCCGATGTGGTCGCTGTCGCCGTGGGTCAGGATGAGGCCTCGGATGTCGCGGGGGCTGCGCCCCAGCTCGTCGAGCTCGCGCGTCAGGTCTTTCCAGTGCCCGGGGAGCCCCGCGTCGACGACGGTGATGCCCTCGTCGGTGACGATGAGGTACGCGGCGACGATGTCGTTGCCGATGCGATGGAGGTGCGGCGCGAGCTTCATGGCGGCGGTCCTTCGAGAGTCGATGGTTGGCATAGCTACGATACGTAGCTATGATGGCTACTGTCAATAGCCATCGAGGAGGACCGGATGCCGACACCCGACCGCACGTCGTACGCCGAGATCGTCGAGGCCGGCCGCGCGCTGCTCGAGGAATCCGGTCCCGCGGGTCTCACGATGCAGCGGGTCGCCGAGCGGGTCGGTGTGCGTGCGCCCTCGCTCTACAAGCGCGTGCGGGACAGGGATGCGCTGGTCGCGGCCGTGGCAGAGGCGACCGTCGACGATCTGATGGGCCGGCTCGAGGCATCCGGCAACACGCTCGACAGGCTCGCCCGCCTCTACCGCGCGTTCGCGCACGAGCGGCCCGAGGGCTTCCGGCTGCTGTTCGCGACCGCGGCTCCGCAGGAGGCCCTGGATCGTGTCGGCAGCACGATCGTCCGCGCGGCGGGAAGCCTCGCGGGCGAGGAGCATGCCCTCGAGGCGGCCCGGCTCGTCACGGCGTGGGCGACGGGGTTCGTGCAGATGGAGCTCGCGGGAGCGTTCCGGATGGGGGGCGACATCGACGAGGCCTTCGAGTTCGGGCTGGCGGCGCTCCGGCGAGGGCTCGCCGGCTGATCGTCGCGCGGCGCCCGCGCGGCGGACCGCCGGTCGGCGTGGCGGCGGGACCCGCGCGCTAGCGTGGTCGCGTGTCCGCCCCGCGCCCCGAGCACGCGATCGTCCGCGCCGTCGCACTGCTGCACGAACGGGGACTCGAGGGCGTGCGCATCCGCGCGAACTTCTACGCGACGGGGCACTGGCGGTGCCGCGTCTACATCGCGGCGCCCGGCGATGATCCCGACATCGAGCGCGACGTGCTGCTGGCCTATACGAACGGGCGGCAGTGGGACCTCTTCGGCGACGGTCGGACGAGATGGGATGCCGAGTCCCTCGCCGACGAGCTCGAACGGCTGGCAGCGTCCCGTCCGCACGCGCGCCGGGCCGACCCCGCGTACGCCGCGTGGCTCCGCGAGGTCCGCGAGCGCACCGACGGCGGTGCGTTCTCGATGTGGGAGGACTTCCACACCCCCGAGCAGGACTGGGAGAGGCGGCGTCAGGTGCTCCTCCTGCCGCGCGAGTACGTCCCGGCCGGTTCGTCGGAGGACCAGCTCGTCATGCCGATCCCGCCCGCACCGTGACGCGGCCGACGTAGAGGCACATCCGGGACGGCGCAACCCCGGGCGGCCGGGTGGACGGCGTGCCTAGTCTGGAGCGGTCGGAAGGACATCGCATGGCGCGCATTCTCATCATCGGCGGGCACGGCAAGGTGGCCCTGCTGCTCGAACGGATCCTGGCGGACCGCGGCGACACCGTCACGGGCGTCATCCGCAACCCTGCGCACGAAGAGGACGTCGTCGGCACGGGCGCCCAGGCGCTCGTCGCCGACATCGAGACGTTCGACCTCGATCAGCTGACGAACCTCATCGCGGGGAACGACGCCGTCGTGTGGTCGGCCGGGGCGGGCGGCGGTGCGCCGGAGCGCACCTATGCCGTCGATCGCGACGCGGCGATCCGGTCGATCGACGCCGCTGCCGCCGCCGGCGTGCGCCGGTACGTCATGGTGTCGTGGATCGGCTCCAAGGAGGACCACGGCATCCCCGACGGCGATCCGTTCTTCCCCTATGCCGACGCGAAGCTCGCCGCCGACGAGCACCTGCGTGCGAGCGGGCTCGACTGGACGATCCTCGGCCCCGGCGCGCTGACCCTCGATCCGCCGACGGGGCGTATCGCCGTCGACCCCCAGGACGGCACCGGCGCGGTCGCGCGCGCGGACGTCGCAAGGGTCATCGCGGCCGTGCTCGACGACCCCGCGTCGACGATCGGGCGCACCATCCGGTTCGGCAACGGCGACGCCGCCATCGACGAGGCCCTCCGGGCCGCGGCATCCTGAACCCGCCCTAGGCTCGAAGCATGCTTGCCGCCGTCATCCACGCTGCCCGCGACATCCGTGTCGAAGAAGTCCCCGACCCGACCCTGTCGACCGGCGCCGACGCGATCGTGCGCGTCGTCGCGGCCTGCGTGTGCGGGTCCGACCTGTGGCCGTATCGGGGCGTCACCCCGACCGAGGAGCCGACCCGCATCGGTCATGAGTTCGTCGGCATCGTCGAGGAGGTCGGCCCCGAGGTGAAGGGCGTCAAGCCCGGCGACTTCGTCATCGCCCCCTTCTACGTGTGCGACGGCACGTGCGCGAACTGCCGAAACGGCGTGAGCACGTCGTGCCTCACCGGCGGCTGGTGGGGCAGCGACGACCGCTTCGGCGGCTTCGCCGACGGCGGCCAGGGTGAGCGCGTGCGCGTTCCGCTCGCCGACGGGACTCTCGCGGTCGTCCCCGGTCCGGTGGCGGATGACGAGATCCCGGGCCTCCTGACCCTCAGCGACGTCATGGGCACCGGTCACCACGCCGCCGTCTCGGCGGGCGTCGGCCCCGGCGACTCGGTCGCGGTCGTGGGCGACGGGGCTGTGGGCCTGTGCGCCATCATCGCCGCGAAGCGACTCGGAGCCACGACGATCATCGCGATGTCACGGCACGCGGCGCGCCAGGAGCTCGCCCGCCGGTTCGGCGCGACCCACATCGTGGAGGAGCGCGGCGACGAGGGCATCGCCCGCGTGCGGGAGCTCACCGGCGGGATCGGCGCCGATCGCGTGCTGGAGTGCGTCGGCACGAAGGAGTCGATGGACCAGGCGCTGCGCTCGACGCGTCCCGGCGGAATGGTCGGCTACGTCGGCGTGCCCAACGGCGGCCCCGAGCTGCCCATCGGCATGATGTTCGGCACCAACGTGGGGGTCAACGGCGGCGTCGCACCCGTGCGCGGCTACATCGAGGAGCTCCTCCCCGACGTGCGCTCCGGCGCGATCCAGCCCGGCCTCGTGTTCGACCTCGAGCTGCCGCTCACCGAGGCCGCCGAGGCGTACGCCGCGATGGACGAGCGCCGCGCGACCAAGGTGCTGCTGCGTCCCTGAGGCCTGCGCTTCGGCTCAGGACGGTTGGCGTGCCCGCAGGGCCGCAGCGGCCTCCCGCGGCGGACGGCCGAGGAGACGCTCGTCGAACGTCAGGTCCCACCCGGTCGCGGCGCGGCGGGCCTTGAGGTCTTCGAGCGGATAGATGCCGGGAGCGGCATCGGCCACCGCCTTCGGGTCGCGGAGCCGGATCCCGACCGCCGTCTGGGTCGTCCCGATGCGCTCGACCGCCGACCACGGCACGCTCACGCGGCCCTCGATGCGGATCCCGTCCTCGTCGGCTGCGAGGAGCGTGCTGCGGCGGAACTGACCGACGAGCGAGAACCCGCCGCCGATGCCGAAGACGCCCACCGCCGCGGCGCCCAGGATGATGTTGAGGGGCTCCTGCGGGTTGACCAGGTAGACGATGACGCCGAGCACAGCGATGACGAGGCAGATGACGGCGAGGGCCACGAGGCGTCCGCGCGGAGTGACGATGCGGACGGGCGGCAGAGGGGTGCTCACGAACACCGAGCCTACGTGCCCCGCCGGCCCCCGCAGGCGGGGAGGAGCCGCGTGAAACCGGCTCCGGACCGGCCCGATTCTGCGCCGGCGGAACATCGCGGCCGACCGGTGCGTTCTGATACTCTGGAACGTCACTGGTGTGGCTCTCTTGCCACGCCCGCGCGCGTACGTCGGCCTGTGCAGGCGTCTGCGTCGATGTGACATCGCACGACAACAATCCGCTTGCTTCGGCTCGTGGCATCCGTTCGCCCTCGCGCGACGGCTGCTCGAATCGGAGCCCGAGAACAAAACCAACAAGGACAACCCACTACATGACTACCGCAACGACCGCCCCGGCCACCAAGCAGGTCGCAATCAACGACATCGGATCTGCTGAGGACTTCCTGGCCGCGGTCGAGAAGACGCTCAAGTTCTTCAACGATGGCGACCTCATCGAAGGAACCGTCGTGAAGATCGACCGCGACGAGGTCCTCCTCGACGTCGGCTACAAGACCGAGGGCGTCATCCCCTCGCGCGAGCTTTCCATCAAGCACGACGTCGACCCCAACGAGGTCGTCAACGTCGGCGACCACGTCGAGGCCCTGGTTCTCCAGAAGGAGGACAAGGAAGGCCGTCTGATCCTGTCGAAGAAGCGTGCGCAGTACGAGCGCGCGTGGGGCGACGTGGAGAAGATCAAGGAGAACGACGGCGTCGTGACCGGTTCGGTCATCGAGGTCGTCAAGGGCGGCCTCATCGTCGACATCGGGCTGCGCGGCTTCCTCCCCGCGTCGCTCATCGAGCTGCGTCGCGTCCGCGATCTCACGCCGTACCTCGGCCAGGAGATCGAGGCCAAGATCCTCGAGCTCGACAAGAACCGCAACAACGTCGTGCTCTCGCGCCGTGCGCTGCTCGAGCAGACGCAGTCGGAGTCGCGCACCACGTTCCTCAACAACCTGCACAAGGGCCAGGTCCGCAAGGGCACGGTCTCGTCGATCGTCAACTTCGGCGCGTTCGTCGACCTCGGCGGCGTCGACGGCCTCGTGCACGTCTCCGAGCTGTCGTGGAAGCACATCGAGCACGCCTCCGAGGTCGTCGAGGTGGGTCAGGAAGTCACCGTCGAGATCCTCGAGGTCGACCTCGACCGCGAGCGCGTCTCGCTGTCGCTCAAGGCGACGCAGGAGGACCCGTGGCAGGTCTTCGCCCGCACGCACGCGATCGGCCAGATCGCTCCGGGCAAGGTCACCAAGCTCGTCCCCTTCGGCGCGTTCGTCCGCGTCGCCGACGGCATCGAGGGCCTCGTGCACATCTCGGAGCTCTCGGGCAAGCACGTCGAGCTGGCCGAGCAGGTCGTGTCGGTCGGTGAAGAGGTCTTCGTCAAGATCATCGACATCGACCTCGAGCGTCGCCGCATCTCGCTCTCGCTGAAGCAGGCGAACGAGTCGGTCGACCCCTTCGGCACCGAGTTCGACCCGGCCCTCTACGGCATGGTCACCGAGTACGACGAGCGCGGCGAGTACAAGTACCCCGAGGGCTTCGACCCCGAGTCGGGTGCCTGGCTCGAGGGCTTCGACGAGCAGCGCGAGAAGTGGGAGCAGGAGTACGCCGCCGCCCAGGGTCGCTGGGAGGCCCACAAGGCTGCCGTCGCCAAGGCCGCCGAGGCCGAGGCTGCGAACCCCATCGCCGACACCCCGTCGTCGTTCTCGTCCGACAGCGGCCCCGCCGGCACGCTCGCGGACGACGAGGCTCTCGCGGCTCTTCGCGAGAAGCTCTCGGGTCGCTGATCCCGCACTGATCGACTGACGCGCCGAGCGCGCCGATCGAGAAAAGGCCGTCACCTCCGGGTGGCGGCCTTTTCGCGTGCCCTGCGAGCGTGCGCCGCGTCCGGCCTTGGCCGATCTTCGTGGCCCCTTCGCCTGCCCTTCGCCCGCCGCGTGTCGCACGGTCCGCGTAGCCTGCATCCGTGTCGATCCCGAGTGCAGGCTGCCTCATCGGCGACGGATGCCGCGGCCCCGTCCCGCCCGGAGCGCCGCTGCGCCTGTGCGAACTGCATCTCGCGGTCGCGGCAGATTGGGCGGGCGCCGAGTTCGGCGTCGTGGACGCCCTCCCCGCCCCGTGCCGCCTATGCGGCTCGCGGCTCGGAGTCCGCCATCCGTCGGCATGGCTGTGCGCGACATGCGAGTGGCGCCACGGCGACCTCGTCGACGGCGAGCTGCCCCCGCCGCGCATCGACGTCGTCTACTACCTGCGCTACGCCGACCGGGTGAAGATCGGCACGACCGCCAATCCGCGGCAGAGGTTCGCCGCGATCTGGCACGACGACCTGCTCGCGCTTGAGCGCGGCGACCGGCGGCTCGAGCGGCGTCGGCACGGGCAGTTCGCCGCGGAGCGGTTCGGGTCGAGCGAGTGGTTCGCCCTCTCCGACGCGCTGCGCGCCCACATCGACGTCGTCCACGGCGGGGTCGAGCCGTGGGACGCGTACGCACGATGGCAGAGCGAAGCTGTCGCGCTGCGGGGGTGAAGGGCCGCGGCATCCACAGCGCTCTCAAAGCCCGGCGCTCTAGCGTGAGGACCCACCTACGACGGAGGACACGATGGGATTCCTGGACCGCCTGTTCGGCACCGAAAAGACGAACCGACAGGTCCCGCCCGTTCCACAGAACACGTACGGCCAGCCCGCGTCCGGCCAGCCCGCCTACGGCAGGCCGCCGCTGCAGCCCCCGCTGCCGGGCGACGGGCGGCCGTCGCCGAACCCCGGTTCGCAGCCGGGGATGCAGCCGCCCCGGAGCGAGGACGAACTCGCGATCGAGCGCTACCGCTACCTGCTGCGCACGGCGCCGCCGCAGACGATCGAGCAGGTGCACGCCGAGGCGTTCTCGAAGCTCTCGCCCGCGCAGCGCCAGCAGGTGCTCGCCGAGCTCAAGGCGTGCCTACCACCGTACGAGCAGCCGCAGGCGAGCGATCCCCGGTCGCTCGCGCGGGCCGCGACGCGCGCGGAGTACATGAATCCCGGCTTCATGGAGCGCACGCTCGGACCCCGAGGCGGTCAGGGCCGGCAGGGCCCGTCGTTCGGTTCGATGGTCGGCGGGTCGCTCCTCGGCACCGTCGCGGGCTACGTCATCGGCTCGGCGATCGTCGGCTCCTTCATGGCGCCCTCCTTCGCGTCCGACGGCGGGTATCAGGATGGGTCGACGGATGCCTCGGCCCCCGACTCCGCGGGTGACATCGGCGGCGATGCCGCCGCGGCCGGCGGTGGCGACTCCTCGGCCTGGGGCGACTCCGGCTCCGGCTGGGGCGGGGACGGCGGAGGCTTCGGCGACTTCGGCGGGGGAGACTTCGGCGGGGGAGACTTCGGGTTCTGAGCCCTGCCGCCCCGAGCGGGATCGCCGGACGTGGCATCCTCGTTCCATGCCCCTCATCGCGCTCACCGGCGGCATCGCCTCGGGCAAATCCACGATCGCGGGCCGACTGGCCGAGCACGGCGCCGTGATCGTCGACGCGGATCAGATCGTCCGTGACGTGCAGGCGGCGGGCTCGCCCGTCCTGCACGACATCGCCGCCGAGTTCGGCGCCTCGATGATCCGGCCCGACGGCACGCTCGACCGCGCCGCGCTCGGCGGCCGCGTGTTCGGCGACGACGCGGCCGTCGCGCGCCTGAATGCGATCGTGCACCCGGCCGTCAGGGCGGAGTCCGCGCGACGCTTCGAAGAGGCGTTCGCGGCCGATCCGCGCGCCGTCGTCGTGTACGACGTGCCGCTCCTCGTCGAGGCCCGCGTCGACGACCCGTGGGACCTCGTCGTCGTCGCGCACGCTCCCGCCGAGGTGCGTCAGCGCCGGCTCGTCGAGCTGCGCGGGATGACCGCACAGGATGCCGCGGCCCGCATCGCCTCGCAGGTCTCCGACCACGCGCGGCTCGCCGTCGCCGACGTGGTCATCGACACGTCCGGATCGATCGACGAGACCCTCCGGCAGACCGACGAGGTGTGGGAGCGGCTTCCCGCGCTCGTCGCCGAGCGCACCGAGCGCACCGAGCGCGCCGAGCGCGCCGAGCACGCCGAGCGCTGAACCGGCGGCGATGGGCGGCCGAGGCATCCGCCCCCCGCGAACGCCCGCCCCGGTGTCGGAACCCCCGCCTAACCTGGATGAGTGCAATCGACACGTTCCGTGCGCCCGTTCGAGGTCATCAGCGAATACTCCCCGAGCGGCGACCAGCCTCAGGCGATCGCCGAGCTCGCGGGCCGCATCAACGCCGGTGAGACCGACGTCGTGCTGCTCGGCGCGACCGGCACGGGCAAGTCCGCGACGACGGCGTGGCTCATCGAGGCCGTGCAGCGGCCGACTCTCGTGCTCGCGCACAACAAGACGCTCGCGGCGCAGCTGGCCAACGAGTTCCGCGACCTCATGCCGAACAACGCCGTCGAGTACTTCGTCAGCTACTACGACTACTACCAGCCCGAGGCGTACGTCCCGCAGACCGACACCTTCATCGAGAAGGACTCGTCGATCAACGCCGAGGTCGAGCGGCTGCGCCACTCGACGACCAACTCACTGCTCTCGCGACGCGACGTCGTCGTGGTCAGCACGGTCTCGTGCATCTACGGCCTCGGCTCGCCCGAGGAGTACCTCCGCGCGATGGTCGCGCTGCAGGTGGGGGAGCGGTACGAGCGCGACGCGCTCATCCGCAAGTTCATCGCGATGCAGTACAACCGCAACGACGTCGACTTCTCGCGCGGCAACTTCCGCGTGCGCGGCGACACGATCGAGATCATCCCCGTCTACGAGGAGTACGCGATCCGCATCGAGATGTTCGGTGACGAGATCGAGGCGCTCTACATGCTCCACCCGCTCACGGGCGATGTCGTGCAGCGCATGGAGTCCGTGCCGATCTTCCCCGCGACCCACTACGCGGCGGGCACCGAGACCGTGCAGCGCGCGATCGGCACGATCGAGCACGAGCTCGAAGAGAGGCTGAAAGAGCTCGAGGGTCAGAACAAGCTCCTCGAGGCGCAGCGCCTGCGCATGCGCACGACCTTCGACCTCGAGATGCTGCAGCAGCTCGGGTTCTGCTCCGGCATCGAGAACTACTCGCGGCACCTCGACGGGCGCATGCCCGGCGAGCCGCCGCACACGCTGCTCGACTTCTTCCCCGACGACTTCCTGATGGTCATCGACGAGTCGCACGTGACGGTTCCGCAGATCGGGGCGATGTACGAGGGGGATGCCTCGCGCAAGCGCACCCTCGTCGACCACGGCTTCCGCCTCCCGAGCGCACTCGACAACCGGCCGCTGCGCTGGGACGAGTTCAAGAACCGCGTCGGCCAGACCGTCTACCTCTCGGCGACGCCGGGCCGCTACGAGATGGGCATCGCCGACGGGATCGTCGAGCAGATCATCCGCCCGACGGGCCTGGTCGATCCGCAGATCATCGTGAAGCCCTCGAAGGGGCAGATCGACGATCTGCTCGAAGAGATCCGCATCCGCGCGGAGCGCGACGAGCGGGTGCTCGTCACGACGCTCACGAAGAAGATGGCCGAGGAGCTCACCGACTTCCTCGGCGAGCACGGCGTCCGCGTGCGCTATCTGCACTCCGACGTCGACACGCTCCGCCGCGTCGAGCTGCTGACCGAGCTCCGCGCCGGCGTCTACGACGTCCTGGTCGGCATCAACCTCCTCCGCGAGGGTCTCGACCTCCCCGAGGTGTCGCTGGTGTCGATCCTCGACGCCGACAAGGAGGGGTTCCTCCGCTCGGGCACCTCGCTCATCCAGACGATCGGCCGAGCGGCGCGAAACGTCTCGGGCGAGGTGCACATGTACGCCGACAACATGACCGACTCGATGCGCAACGCGATCGACGAGACCGATCGCCGTCGCGACAAGCAGATCGCCTACAACCTCGCCAACGGCATCGATCCGCAGCCTCTTCGCAAGCGGATCGCCGACATCACCGAGGTGCTGGCGCGCGAGGCATCCGACACCCAGGCGATGCTCTCGCGCAAGGACTCGGCGCGCCTCAAGAGCGGCAAAGGCAAGTCTCCGACGCCGCAGCTGCGCCGCGAGGGGATCGCGGCCGAGGGTGCGGAGCAGCTCGAGGCGACGATCGCCGATCTGTCGAACCAGATGCTCGCCGCGGCCGGCGAGCTCAAGTTCGAGCTCGCCGCACGCCTGCGCGACGAGGTGCAGGACCTCAAGAAGGAGCTGCGGGCGATGGAGCGGGCGGGCCACGCCTGACGCTCCCGCCCGGGGCCGAGCTCAGGGGCAGTGCATGAGCGGCTTGGGGCCGCTGCGGTCGAAGGTGTGCTCCGTCATGGGGTGACCGCACAGCGGGCACGCGCGCTCCGCGCGCTCGGCGATCGTGGGCGGGGGAGTCGTCTCGTAAGGCCCGACCGCGGCCGGCCCCGCGAGGCGGATCAGCCGCGTGTTGAACCAGGCGTACCAGCCGCCGGCCTCGCGCACGCGCTCCCGGAGCGTCGAGGGTTCGTCCGAGGCATCCCTTTGCGTCATGATGTTTAGTGTACTAATCAATTGGTACGCTGGCGTGCATGGATGCTGGAGACGACCTGCTGAGACTCGACAACCAGCTCTGCTTCGCCCTCGTGACGGCCGCGCGCAACGTCGTCTCGGTCTACCGGCCTGTGCTCGAGCCGCTCGGGCTCACGCACCCGCAGTACCTCGTCATGCTCGCGCTGTGGGAGAGCTCGCCGCGATCGCTCGGGGAGCTTGCCGATGAGCTCGCGATGGAGCCGGCGACGCTCTCGCCGCTCGTGAAACGGCTCGAGGCGCAAGGACGGGTCGCCCGCGCACGCTCGACGGCCGACGAGCGGGTGCTCGCGATCACCCTCACCGATGAGGGGCGCGCGCTGCGCGAGCAGGCACTGGGGGTGCCTCCCCAGATCATGGCCCGCACGGGCCTCGGCATCGAAGACCTCGCTCTCCTGCGCGATGCGCTCAGTCCCTTCGCCGGTGCGACTCCCCGGTGGGACGCGCAGTCGACCGGCGGCTGACGCTTCGGTGAACTCCTTCTCATTTACCGCGTAGTCCTATACGAACTCCCAGGAAGTTCTTAGGCTTTCCCCATGGTGCGTCGGCGTGCCCGAACGGCAGCGCCCGAGTACCGTCCTGTCCGCCCGAAAGAGGGAATTCACATGCGAGTTCGGTCACACCCAGACCACGCTTCCGCCCCCCGCATCCGCAGACTTGCGGTCGGAGCACTCACCACCGCGGTCGCGCTCGGCGCGAGCGCACTCGTCGCGCCGGCCGCTCACGCGGCCGACACGCAGATCCAGATCCTGGCGACGAACGACTTCCACGGTCGGATCCTGGACGAGGGTGCGCAGGCCGGCGCGGCGAAGCTCGCCGGCGCGGTCAAGCAGCTTCGCGCCGCGAACCCGAACACGGTGTTCGCCGCTGCGGGCGACCTCATCGGCGCCTCGACGTTCGAGTCGTTCATCCAGCACGACAAGCCCACGATCGATGCCCTCAACGAGGCGGGCCTCGAGGTGTCGGCGGTCGGCAACCACGAACTCGACCAGGGCTACAACGACCTGATCAACCGGGTCATGGCTCCCTACGACGCCGTCACGAACCCCTACGGCGGGGCGAAGTGGCAGTACATCGCGGCGAACCTGAAGATGAAGACCACGGGCGACGACGCCGTCCCCGCGACGTGGATCAAAGACATGAACGGGATCCAGGTCGGCTTCGTCGGAGCCGTCACCGAAGAGCTCCCGTCGCTCGTGAGCCCGGCAGGCATCAGCCAGATCGATGTCAAGGGGATCGTCGACTCGGTCAACACCGAAGCCGCCGACCTCGTCGCCAGCGGCGCCGACGTCGTCGTGATGCTCGTGCACGAGGGCGCGCCGTCGACGAACTGCGCGACGATGCGAGACTCCGGCAAGTGGGCCGACATCATCAACAACATCTCGCCCGAGGTCGACGCGATCGTCTCGGGGCACACGCACCTCGCGTACAACTGCTCGTTCCCCGTGGCGGCATGGCAGGGCCGCGCGGTCACCGAGCGCCCCGTCGTGTCGGCGGGCCAGTACGGCACCAGCCTCAACCGCCTGATCTTCACGGTCGACGGCGGCGGCAACGTCACGGCGAAGTCGCAGGACCTCCTCGCCATCGCCGGGTACCCGGCCGACGCGGGGGTCGCGGCCATCGTCCAGTCGGCGAAGGACCAGGCGGGGGTCCTCGGCGCGCAGCCGCTGGGCAAGATCGCGGGCGCCTTCAACCGCGCACAGCTGAGCACGATCAACCCGACCACGGGCCTTCCCAACGAGAACCGCGGCGGAGAGTCGACGATCGGCAACCTCGTCGCCGAAGTGCAGCGCTGGGCGACCGAGAAGCCCGAGTCGGGTTCCGCCGAGATCGCGTTCATGAACCCGGGCGGTCTGCGTGACGACATGAAGGGCCTCGACCCCGGTGACGGCTCCTACCCCCGCACGCTGACCTACAAGCAGGCGGCCGGGGTCCAGTCGTTCGCCAACACACTGGTCAACATGAAGCTCACCGGCGCCCAGATCAAGACGGTGCTCGAGCAGCAGTGGCAGCGCACGATCTACAACGGTCTCCCGACCCGTCCCTTCCTTCGCCTCGGCGTCTCGGACGGCTTCACGTACACCTACACGCAGAAGATCGTCACCGAGCCTCAGCGCGATGATCCCGCGACGGCGAACAAGGACGAGTCGCTCGAGCCGGTCGTCGCGCCGAAGGGCACCATCACGGGCATGTGGCTGAACGGCGAGCCGATCGACCTCGCGGCGACCTACTCGGTCACCGCCAACTCGTTCCTCGCGTCGGGTGGCGACAACTTCCGTGAGCTGGCCAACGGCACGAGCAAGCGCGACACCGGCAAGGTAGATCTCGCCGCGATGGTCGACTACATGGCGGCGTTCGCCGCGACGACGGCGCTGCCGGTGGACTACGCCCAGCACGCGGTCGAGGTGACATTCCCTGCCGGCGCGCCGACGACGTACGACCTCGGGGCGACGGTCGCGTTCGACGTGAAGTCCTGGTCGATGTCGACGGCCGCCGACGTCAAGGACAGCGAGATCGTCGTCTCCCTCGACGGCCAGGTGCTCGGCACGGCGCCGGTCTCGACGATTCTGGGTACCGATCCGTACGACAACCTCGGCACGGCCTCGGTCTCGGTCGCGCTGCCGTCGACGCTCACCCCCGGCAGCGATGTCGAGCTGACCCTCACCGGCGCGAGCACGGGGACCTCCGTCATCGTGCCGCTCGCCATCGACAAGGCCGACAGCACGACCGTGGGCCTCCCGAACAAGACGTTCGCCAACTCGAAGGGCAACGGCGTCATCCAGTACGAGACGACCGTCACCGCCCAGTGGGGAACCCCCGTGACCGGCGAGATCACGATCTACGACGGCGACCAGGCGATCGCGACGGCGACGCTCACGGCCGGGGACAACGGCGTGGTCAAGTTCAAGCTCCCGAAGCTCGGCCAGGGGCAGCACCCGCTCTCGGTCGTGTACTCCGGCAGCGACACGGTCAAGCCGTCGACGAGCCAGACCGTGGTCGTGACGGTCAAGTAGCCGCTCGCGTCGGTCGCCTCGTGTGATCGACGGTGCACGACGGATGCCGCGGGGCCCTGGGCCCCGCGGCATCCGTCATTCCCGTTCCGCCTACGCGAGGGGCGAACGCACACCGGATCCGATGTCGGAGGCCCCGCCTAGACTTGTGGGGTGCCCATCGTCCCTGTCGTCGCGCCCGCAAACAGCAGCCCGAACCCCGCGTGGAAGCCCGGCTCCACCGGTCACTTGAGCGTGCGCGGAGCGCGGGTGCACAACCTCAAAGACGTCGATCTCGACATCCCTCGCGACTCCCTCGTGGTGTTCACGGGGCTCTCGGGCTCCGGCAAGTCGAGCCTCGCGTTCGACACGATCTTCGCCGAGGGGCAGCGCCGCTACGTCGAGTCGCTGAGCGCCTACGCGCGGCAGTTCCTGGGTCAGGTCGACCGCCCCGACGTCGACTTCATCGAGGGGCTCAGCCCCGCCGTGTCGATCGACCAGAAGTCGACCAACCGCAACCCGCGCTCGACCGTCGGCACGATCACCGAGATCCACGACTACATGCGCCTCCTGTGGGCGCGCATCGGCGTGCCGCACTGCCCGGAGTGCGGTGAGGTCATCCAGCGCCAGACGGTGCAGCAGATCGCCGACCAGCTCATGGAGCTCCCCGAGCGCACGCGGTACCAGATCGTCGCGCCGGTCGTGTCGCAGAAGAAGGGCGAGTTCGTCGACCTCTTCCGCGAGCTCGGCGCGAAGGGCTACGCCCGCGCGATCGTCGACGGCGAGCTCATCCAGCTCGCCGAGCCGCCCGTGCTCAAGAAGAGCTACAAGCACGACATCGCCGTCGTGGTCGACCGACTCGTCGCCAGCGACGAGATCCTCGGCCGCGTCACCGACTCCGTCGAGACCGCGCTGGGCCTGGCCGGCGGCACCATGCAGGTCAACTTCGTCGACGAGGAGGGCGACGCCGCATGGCAGAACTTCTCCGAGAAGCTCGCCTGCCCGAACGGCCACCCGCTGCAGCTCACCGAGATCGAGCCGCGCACCTTCTCGTTCAACGCACCGTTCGGCGCGTGCCCCGCGTGCTCGGGCCTCGGCACGCGCATGTCGGTCGACGTCGATCTCATGCTGGGCGACGAGGAGCTCTCGATCCGCGAGGGCGTCATCATCCCCTGGACGACGCAGGGCAAGGGCCTCTTCCAGTACTACGAGCGGCTTCTCGAGGGCCTCGCGAGCGACCTCGGGTTCTCCCTCGACACCCCGTGGAAGCGGCTGCCGGCGGCCGTGAAAGACGCGGTCCTCCGCGGCGAGAACTTCAAGGTCACCGTCAAGTGGAAGAACCGCTACGGCCGCGAGATGCGCTACACCTCGGGCTTCGAAGGTGTCGTGCCGTACATCGAGCGGCAGTACATGCAGGCCGAGTCCGACACGCAGCGCCAGCGCTGGTCCGACTACCTGCGCGAGGTGCCGTGCCCCGTCTGCGACGGCGACCGCCTCAAGCCGGAGGTGCTCGCGGTGCTCGTGCACGGGCATTCGATCGCGGATGCCTCGCGCCTGAGTCTCGCCGATGCACAGCAGTTCTTCGCGAAGCTCGAGCTCACCCAGCGTGAGGCGATCATCGCCGCGCAGGTGTTGCGCGAGATCCGGCTCCGCCTGGACTTCCTCATCCAGGTCGGCCTCAACTACCTCAACCTGAGCCGTTCCGCGGGGTCGCTCTCGGGCGGCGAGGCCCAGCGCATCCGTCTCGCGACGCAGATCGGGTCGGGCCTGACCGGCGTGCTCTACGTCCTCGACGAGCCGTCGATCGGCCTCCACCAGCGTGACAACCGTCGTCTCATCGAGACGCTCATCAAGCTCCGCGACCTGGGCAACACCCTCATCGTGGTCGAGCACGACGAAGAGACCATCCACGCGGCCGACTGGGTCGTCGACATCGGTCCGCGGGCGGGCGTCGACGGGGGAGAGGTCGTCCACTCCGGTCCGCTCGCATCCCTCCTCGAAGACCGCTCGTCGATCACCGCCGACTACCTGTCGGGCCGCCGCGAGATCCCGACGCCCAAGAAGCGCCGCAAGATCGACAAGAGCCGCAAGATCTCGGTCGTCGGCGCGCGCGAGAACAACCTCAAAGACGTCACGGTCGACTTCCCGCTCGGCGTGCTCACGGCCGTCACGGGCGTGAGCGGCTCGGGAAAGTCGTCGCTCGTGAACGACATCCTGTACGAGGTGCTCGCCTCGCGGCTCAACGGCGCGCGCCGCGTCGCCGGCAAGCACACCCGCGTCACGGGCACCGAGAGCCTCGACAAGGTCGTGCACGTCGACCAGGGCCCGATCGGCCGCACGCCGCGGTCGAACCCCGCGACCTACACCGGCGTCTTCGACCGCATCCGCACGCTCTTCAGCGAGACCCCCGAGGCCAAGGTCCGCGGCTACCAGCCCGGCCGGTTCAGCTTCAACGTCAAGGGCGGCCGCTGCGAGGCGTGCTCGGGCGACGGCACGATCAAGATCGAGATGAACTTCCTCCCCGACGTCTACGTCGATTGCGAGGTGTGCCACGGCAAGCGGTACAACCGCGACACGCTCGCCGTGCACTACAAGGGCAAGAACATCGCCGAGGTGCTGGAGATGCCGATCTCCGAGGCGGCGGAGTTCTTCGAGCCGATCCAGGCGATCCACCGCTACCTGCAGACGCTCGTCGACGTGGGCCTCGGCTACGTCCGGCTCGGCCAGTCCGCGACGACCCTGTCCGGCGGAGAGGCGCAGCGCGTCAAGCTCGCGACCGAACTGCAGCGCCGGTCGAACGGGCGCTCGATCTACGTTCTCGACGAGCCGACGACGGGACTGCACTTCGAAGACGTCCGGCGCCTCCTCGAGGTGCTCAACGGGCTCGTCGAGAAGGGCAACACCGTCATCGTCATCGAGCACAACCTCGACGTCATCAAGTCGGCGGACTGGATCATCGACCTCGGTCCCGAGGGCGGCTCGGGCGGCGGCGAGGTCATCGCGACGGGCACGCCCGAGACGGTGGCCCGTGCCGAGGCCAGCCACACCGGCGCGTTCCTGGCGGAGGTGCTCGGCATGAGGTCGGCCGACGAGACGGTCGCTCGCAAGGCCGGCTGAGCGGGATGGCCGCCACCACTCGCAAGCCGACGGTCGCGTACAAGCCGAAGCCCGGTGAGATCCCCACCAATCCGGGGGTCTACCGCTTCCGCGACGCCGACGGCCGTGTGCTCTACGTCGGCAAGGCCAAGAACCTCCGCGCGCGTCTTTCGAACTACTTCGCCCCGCTGCACACGCTGCACGAGCGAACGCGGCGCATGGTCACGACCGCGGCATCCGTCGAATGGACCGTCGTCGCGACCGACGTCGACTCGCTCCAGCTCGAGTATCAGTGGATCAAGGAGTTCGACCCGCCGTTCAACGTCCGGTACAAAGACGACAAGTCGTACCCGTTCATGGCCATCACCCTCGCCGACGAGGCCCCGCGCGTCATCGTGACGCGCAACCGCCGCATCAAGGGCGCCAAGTACTTCGGGCCCTACCCGAAGGTGTGGGCCGTCCACGACACGATCGACCTCATGATCAGGGTCTTCCCGATCCGCACGTGCAGCGACTCGTCGTACAAGAAGGCGATGGCGACGGGCCGGCCGTGCTTCCCGGGGCAGATCGGGCGGTGCGGCGGCCCGTGCTCGATGAAGGTCACCGTCGAGGAGCACCGCGCGATCGTCGACGACTTCATCGCGTTCATGTCCGGCGGCGACCAGCGCTTCACGCGCGAGCTCACGGCGCGCATGCGCGAGGCATCCGCCGCCATGGACTACGAGTCGGCAGCCGTCTACCGCGACAAGCTGCAGGCGATCGACGCCGTGCTCAACAAGAGTGCGCTGGTGCTGACGGAAGACACCGACGCCGACCTCTTCGGCATCGCCGAGGACGAGCTGGCCGCCGCGGTGCAGCACTTCGTCATCCGCGGCGGCCGCGTGCGCGGCGTGCGCGCGACCACGATCGAGAAGGAGCTCGACATCACCGGGGCCGACCTCGTCGACCAGGTGCTGCAGCGCACGTACGGCGGCGCCGCCGAGGCCGACATCCCCAAGCAGGTGCTCGTGCCGGTGCTCCCCGACGATGCCGCGGAGCTCGAGGAGTGGCTGCGGGCGCGCCGCGGGCGCAACGTCTCGATCCAGGTCGCGCAGCGGGGGCGCAAGGCCGATCTCATGAAGACGGCGAGCCTCAACGCGCAGCAGGCCCTCATGCTGCACAAGACGCGGCGCACGAGCGACTACGTCGCGCGCACGCAGGCCCTGACCGATCTGCAGGAGGCGCTCGATCTCGCCGAGGCGCCGCTGCGCATCGAGTGCTTCGACGTCTCGCACCTGAGCGGCACCAACGTCGTCGCGTCGATGGTCGTCTTCGAAGACGGCCTTCCGCGCAAAGACCAGTACCGCTCGTTCAAGGTCGAAGACACGACCGACGACACCGACTCGCTCTACCAGGTGCTCACACGCCGCCTCGCGTACGTCGACCGCGGCGAGGATGCGGTGCCGGAGGCCGAGGCGGTGCGGGGTGGCGAGGCGGGCTCCGGTGCCGAGGCGGCGTCCGGTGACGGGCCGGCGCGCGCTGCCGAAGAGACGGGTGCCGAGGAGAAGAGCGCCGTGACGGATGCCGCGTCCCTCGCCGACGAGGAGGTCGTGACCGAGCGCCGCCGCCCGCGCTTCGCCTACCGCCCCCAGCTCCTCGTGGTCGACGGCGGCAAGCCCCAGGTCGAGGCCGCCGCCCGCGCCCTGCGCGATGCCGGGCACGAGGAGATCGCGCTGTGCGGCATCGCGAAGCGCCTCGAGGAGGTGTGGCTGCCGGGGGAGGACTTCCCCGTCATCCTCCCGCGCACGAGCGAAGCGCTGTATCTGCTGCAACGGCTCCGCGACGAGGCCCACCGCTTCGCGATCACGCATCAGCGCAAGCGCCGGCGGCGCGACATCCAGAGCGTGCTCGCCGAGATCCCGGGCCTGGGGGAGGCCCGCATCAGGGCGCTCCTGCGCCACTTCGGCTCGGTCGCGGCGCTCAAGCAGGCCACTGTGGAGCAGATCGAGGAGCTGCCCGGCGTCGGGCCCAAACTCGCGGCATCCATTCGCGCTCATCTCGCCGAATCCTGAGCCGGCTGCGGTGCGTCCGCGCGCAGCCGACTGGGTAGGCTGAACGTGACGACGGGGGTGGTCATGACGCAGGAGGAGCCGCACGACGCAGGCGAGGTCCTGATCGTCACGGGCATGTCGGGAGCGGGGCGGTCGACGGCCGCCGACGCCCTCGAAGACCTCGGCTGGTACGTCGTCGACAACCTCCCGCCGCAGATGCTGAAGCCGCTGCTCGACCTCTCCGGGCTCGCCCGCGATGCGGCGCCGCGTGTCGCCGTCGTCGTCGATGTCCGCGGGCGCGACCTGTTCCGCGACCTCCCCGAGGTGACGCGGGCCCTCCGCGAAGCGCGCCAGCAGGTGCGCGTGCTGTTCCTCGACGCCTCGGACGACGTCCTCGTGCGCCGCTTCGAGTCGGTGCGCCGCCCGCATCCGCTGCAGGGTGACGGGACGCTCCTGGACGGCATCAGACGCGAGCGGGATGCCTTGGCCGGCGTCCGCGAGAGCGCCGACACGATCGTCGACACGTCGAACTACAACATCCACCAGCTCGCGACGCAGATCGTCGACCTCTTCGCCGAGGCGGGGAGCGCGAAGCACACCGTGACGATCCAGAGCTTCGGGTTCAAGTACGGCCTGCCCTCCGACGCCGACCTCGTCGCCGACATGCGCTTCCTGCCGAACCCCTTCTGGGATGAGCGCCTCCGGCCCTTCACGGGTGAGAGCGACGAAGTGCGCGAATACGTCCTCGGGCAGGACGGCGCGACGGAGTTCCTCGAGGCGTATGCGACCGCCCTCGTGCCGGTGCTCGAGGGGTATCAGCGCGAGAACAAGCGGCACTCGGTCATCGCGATCGGCTGCACGGGGGGAAAGCACCGCTCGGTCGTCATGGCCAACGAGCTCGCCGCGCGCCTGTCGCAGGTGCCGGGTGTGGAGGTCCGGGTCAACCACCGCGACCTGGGCCGCGAGTAGGCTAGACCCTCGTTCCGAACCCCCCACCGCGAGGAGTCCTGTGTCGCTGACCGCCGACGTCAAAGCCGAGCTGACCGCCGTCCGCGACCCGAGGCCCTCGGCGCGTGTCGCAGAGCTCACGTCGCTGCTGAGGTTCTCGGGCGGCCTGCACTCGATCGCCAACCGCGTCGCGGTGGAGGCCGAGCTCGACTCCGACATCCTCGCGCGCCGCGTCGCCCGCGACCTCATGGAGATCTACGGCGTCCGCCCCGAGCTCGTGCACGTGCAGGGCTCCGGCGGCGGCCGCGGCGGCAGCCACTACGCGGTGCGCGTCATCGAGGGCGGCGAGACCCTCGCGCGCCAGACGGGCCTCCTCGACCAGCGCCGCCGGCCGGTGCGCGGACTCCCGAACAAGCTCACGACGGGGGCCCGCCCCGATCTCGCCGCCGTGTGGCGCGGCGCCTTCCTCGCTTCCGGCTCCCTCAGCGAGCCGGGCCGCTCTGCGGCTCTCGAGATCTCCTGCCCCTCCGGCGAGGCCGCGATGGCCCTCGTCGGGGCGGCTCACCGTCTTGGCATCGCCGCCAAGGCGCGCGAGGTGCGCGGAGTGCCGCGCGTCGTCGTGCGCGAGGCCGAGGCCATCCGCCAGGCCCTCGCGGCCATGGGCGCCGTCGGCGCGGCGACCGAGTGGGACCAGCTGCGCCAGCGCCGCGAAGTGCGCGCGGGCGTCAACCGGCTCGTCAACTTCGACGACGCGAACCTCCGCCGCTCCGCTCAGGCCGCCGTCGCCGCGTGCGCGCGGGTCGAGCGCGCCCTCGAGATCCTCGGCGACGAGGTGCCCGACCACCTCAAGCAGGCGGGCGATCTGCGTCTCGCACACCGCGACGCGAGCCTCGACGAGCTGGGCCACCACGCCGACCCGCCGCTCACGAAGGACGCCGTCGCGGGGCGCATCCGCCGCCTCCTCGCCATGGCCGACAAGAAGGCCGAGGCTGAGGGTCTCCCCGGCACGGAATCGGCTGTTCCGGCGGGTGCGGTCGACTGATCCGGCTCCGGATGCCGCGCCCGGCCGTCGTCGACGGTGCGGCGCCGGATAGGTCGTGTCACGCAGGGAAGCAACCCCCGTGCCGGTGCGTTGCCTCTCAGTAGGATGAATCCGTCACCCTCGCTGGACGCCGGGGTTCCCCTGGCGCAGCGCCGACAGGAAGAAGAGACCATGGCGAAGTACACGCTGCCCGACCTCCCTTACGACTACGCCGCGCTCGAGCCGCACATCAGCGGCAAGATCATGCAGCTGCACCACGACAAGCACCACGCCGCCTACGTGGCCGGCGCGAACACCGCGCTCGAGCAGCTCGCCGAGGCGCGTGAGACCGGCAACCTGGCCAATGTCAACAAGCTCGAGAAGGACCTCGCGTTCAACCTCGGCGGCCACGTCAACCACTCCATCTTCTGGACCAACCTGTCGCCGGACGGCGGCGGGCAGCCCGAGGGCGAGCTCGCAGCCGCGATCGACGAGTTCTTCGGCGGCTTCGAGAAGTTCCAGGCCCACTTCACGGCAGCGGCCACCGGCATCCAGGGCTCGGGCTGGGCGGTCCTGAGCTGGGACCCGATCGGCGAGCAGCTCATCATCCAGCAGCTGTTCGACCAGCAGGCCAACACGGCGATGGGCACGATCCCCGTCTTCCAGCTCGACATGTGGGAGCACGCCTTCTACCTCGACTACCTCAACGTCAAGGCCGACTACGTCAAGGCCGTCTGGAACATCGCGAACTGGCAGAACGTCCAGAAGCGGTTCGAGGCCGCCCGCGAGAAGACGACGGGCCTGCTGGTACTGTCATAGCAAGTGCGGCGTCCCGGCGGACGCCCCGCCGGGACGCCGTTGTCCACTCGTCTGAAACTGCAACAACCGCGCACTCGCGCACGACACCTTCAGGAGACATTCCGTGACTGTCAAGATCGGAATCAACGGCTTCGGCCGCATCGGACGCAACTACCTCCGCGCGGCTCTCGCGCAGGGTGCTGACCTCGACATCGTCGCTGTCAACGACCTCACCGACAACAAGACCCTCGCCCACCTGCTCAAGTACGACTCGATCCTCGGCCGGCTCGACCAGGAGGTCTCGTACACCGAGGACTCCATCACGGTCGGCGACAAGACGATCAAGGTCTTCGAGGAGCGCGACCCCGCGAACCTCCCCTGGGGCGAGCTCGGCGTCGACATCGTCATCGAGTCGACCGGCCGCTTCACAAAGGCCGCCGACGCCGGCAAGCACATCGCCGGCGGGGCCAAGAAGGTCCTCATCTCCGCGCCCGCCTCGGGCGAGGACGCCACGTTCGTCATCGGCGCCAACGAAGAGACCTACGACCCGGCGAACCACAACATCATCTCGAACGCGTCCTGCACCACGAACTGCCTCGCGCCGCTCGCGAAGGTGCTCAACGACGAGTTCGGCATCGTCAAGGGCCTCATGACGACGGTGCACGCCTACACCGCCGACCAGAACCTGCAGGACGGCCCGCACAGCGACCTGCGTCGCGCCCGCGCCGCCGCCCTCAACATCGTCCCGACCTCGACCGGTGCGGCCAAGGCCATCGGCCTGGTCCTCCCTGAGCTCAAGGGCAAGCTCGACGGCTTCGCCCTGCGCGTGCCCGTCCCCACCGGCTCGGCGACCGACCTCACGGTCGAGCTCGAGCGCGAGGTCACGGTCGACGAGATCAAGGCCGCGTACAAGGCCGCCGCAGAGGGCCCGCTCAAGGGGATCCTGAAGTACACCGAAGACGAGATCGTCTCGAGCGACATCGTCACCGACGATCACTCCTGCATCTTCGACGCCGGTCTCACGCGCGTCATCGGCAACCAGGTCAAGGTCGTCGGCTGGTACGACAACGAGTGGGGCTACTCCAACCGACTCGTCGACCTCACCGAGATCGTCGCCTCGAAGCTCTGATCCTCATGGCTCTGCGCACCCTCGACTCGCTGGGTTCGCTGGCCGGCAAGCGTGTCATCGTCCGTGCTGACCTCAACGTCCCTCTCCAGGGCGAGGTCATCACGGACGATGGCCGTGTGCGGGCCACGCTCCCCACGCTGAACGCCCTCATCAATCAGGGCGCCTGCGTCATCGTCTGCTCGCACCTCGGTCGTCCCGACGGTGCCCCCGACCCCAAGTACAGCCTCGCGCCGGTGGCGCAGCGACTGTCGGAGCTCCTCGGAAAGCCCGTCGCGTTCGCGCGCGACACGGTGGGCGAGTCTGCTCACGAGGCGGCTGCCGCCCTCCACGACGGCGACGTCGCGGTCATCGAGAACCTCCGCTTCAACGCGGGGGAGACGTCGAAGGATGACGCGACCCGCCGCGCCTTCGCCCAAGAGCTCGCCCGGCTGGGCGACGTGCTCGTGTCGGACGGCTTCGGCGTCGTCCACCGCAAGCAGGCGTCGGTGTACGACCTCGCTGAGATCCTGCCGTCCGCGGCGGGGTACCTCATCGAGAAGGAGGTCGACGTCCTCGACCGCCTCACCGAGAACCCGCAGCGTCCCTACGCCGTGGTCCTCGGCGGCTCGAAGGTGAGCGACAAGCTCGGCGTCATCGAGCACCTCCTCCCGCGCGTCGACAAGCTCCTCGTCGGCGGCGGCATGATGTTCACCTTCCTGAAGGCCGAGGGGTACGAGGTCGGCGCGAGCCTCCTCGAGCAGGACCAGCTCGACACCGTCAAGCGCTACATCGCCACGGCGAAGGAGCGGGGCGTCGAGCTCGTCCTCCCCGTCGACGCCGTGGTCGCGGCATCCTTCTCCGCAGACGCCGACCACGTCGTGGCGCCCGCGTCCGCGCTCGAGGACACCCCCTTCGGCGCTTCGGGCCTCGGCCTCGACATCGGACCCGAGACGGCCGTGCAGTTCGCCGAGGTCATCCGCAGCAGCAACACCGTCTTCTGGAACGGGCCTATGGGCGTGTTCGAGATGCCGGCGTTCGCGGCCGGCACCAAGGCCGTCGCGCAGGCGCTGACCGAGGTCGACGGGCTCAGCGTCGTCGGCGGCGGCGACTCGGCCGCGGCGGTCCGTCAGCTCGGCTTCGCCGACGACGACTTCGGACACATCTCGACGGGCGGCGGAGCGAGCCTGGAATTCCTCGAGGGCAAGAAGCTCCCCGGACTGGAGGTCCTCGGATGGCAGTGAACGGCCGCACCCCGCTCATCGCGGGCAACTGGAAGATGAACCTCGACCACCTGCAGGCGGTCGCGTTCGTCCAGAAGCTCCACTGGACGCTCAAGGACGCCAAGCACGAAGACGGTTCGGTCGAGGTCGCGGTCTTCCCGCCCTTCACCGACCTCCGCACGGTGCAGACGCTCCTCGACGCCGACAAGATCCCCTTCCGCCTCGGCGCGCAGGACCTCTCGGCGCACGACGCGGGCGCCTACACGGGTGAGGTCTCGGGCGCGTTCCTGTCGAAGCTGCAGTGCGGCTACGTCATCATCGGGCACTCCGAGCGGCGTCAGTACCACGCCGAGACCGACGAAGTCGTGGCGGCCAAGACGCAGGCCGCGATCCGGCACGGTCTCGTGCCGGTCATCTGCGTCGGCGAGACCGCGGAAGACCTCGAGCAGTTCGGTGCGAGCGCCGTGCCGGTCGGTCAGCTGCAGGTCGCGCTCGAGGGCGTCTCGGCCGACGCCGACATCGTCGTGGCCTACGAGCCCGTCTGGGCCATCGGGTCGGGCCAGGCGGCCACCCCCGATCAGGCGCAGGACGTCTGCGCCAAGCTGCGTGCGGTCATCGCCGAGAAGCTGGGTCAGGATGCCGCGGACCGCACTCGCGTGCTCTACGGCGGGTCGGTCAAGTCGGGCAACATCGCGAGCTTCATGCGCGAGCCCGATGTCGACGGCGCTCTCGTGGGTGGTGCGAGCCTCGTCGTGGACGAGTTCGCCGCGATCATCCGGTACCAGAAGCACGTCGGGGTCTGACCCTCCCGGTATACTCGACCCTTGTGCGGCCGAAAGTCGCGCTCAGATGTTCGCAGCGCGGCTGAAGGGCCGCACTCCGATGTTCCTGCGGCCCGGACGGTCCGCAGCGAAAGGCTTCACGACTGTGCAGATCCTCGAGTTCGTCCTGCAGGTGCTCCTCGGCATCACCAGCCTCCTGCTGACCCTCCTCATCCTGCTCCACAAGGGCCGCGGTGGCGGCCTGTCCGACATGTTCGGTGGCGGCCTCACCTCCGCACTGGGCTCTTCGGGCCTGGCGGAGCGCAACCTCAACCGGTTCACGATCGTCCTCGCGCTCGTATGGTTCGTCGCGATCGTGGCTCTCGGGCTCATCACGAAGTTCCAGGGGATCTGATGGCTACTGGCGGCAACGCTATCCGCGGCACGCGCGTCGGCGCGGGCCCGATGGGGGAACAGGACCACGGCTTCCACGCGGAGCGCGTCGCGATCTCGTACTGGGACGCCCTCGGCAACGAGACCGTCCGCTACTTCGCGGCGGGCATCCCCGACGAAGAGATCCCCGAGGTCATCGACTCCCCGCACTCCGGGCTTCCCGCCGGGCGCGACAAGGAGAACCCGCCGGCCGTGGCCAAGACCGAGCCGTACAAGACGCACCTCGCCTACGTGAAGGAGCGCCGTACGGAAGAAGAGGCCGAGGCGCTCCTGGGCGACGCGCTGCAGCAGCTGCGCGAGCGCCGCGGCGAGGGCTGAGCCCGACCGAAGACCACACGAAGAAGGACCGCGCGCTGCGCGGTCCTTCTTCATTCGCCTGGGCTCCGCCCTGGGAGTGCGTTTGGGGGCGCCGCAACGCCTTCCGCCCCGCCTTCCCCTTCACCCCCGCCTTCACCTTTACCCTCACCTTCCCTTTCACCCTCGCCTTCACGAGGGTAGGAGAAGGCGCGGAGGGAGGATGCGGAGCGCCCGTTCTGTCCTACGCCGGCGCGGACTCCTACCCTCGTGCGGGCGTGAGGCAGTGCTGGGCCGGCGCTGCCGGGCGTCGCCGCGGCGCCGCGCTGCCGGGCGCCGCAGTGCGCGTCATCGTCACCCCCACTCACCCTCGCCCCACCCTCACCCTGGCCTCCACCTTCACCTTCACCTTCACCTCTACCTTCACGAGGGTAGGAGAAGGCGGGGAGGGAGGATGCGGAGCGCCCGTTCTGTCCTACGCCGGCGCGGACTCCTACCCTCGTGCGGGCGTGAGGTTCCGCCGGGCCAGTGGCGCCACTCCGCCGCGCTTCGGCGCGCCGCAGCGCCTCCCGCACTGCCTTCCCCATCGCCCCCGCCTTCCGCCCGCCTCCACCCTCACCTTCACCTTCACGAGGGTAGGAGAAGGCGGGGAGGGAGGATGCGGAGCGCCCGTTCTGTCCTACGCCGGCGCGGACTCCTACCCTCGTGCGGGCATGAGCACCGCCGTCCGGGCACCGCCAGCGGCGGCACGACGCCGGCGCGGACTCCTACCCTCGTGAGGGCATGAGCACCGCCGTCCGGGCACCGCGAGTGGCGGCACGACGCCGGCGCGGACTCCTACCCTCGCGCGGGCACGAGCGCGACCGGCGGAACGGTGCGGGCGGGTCAGTACTCGCCGGTGATCAGCTCGACCGGCACCTGCGATGCCGCGGCCTCGTCGACGAAGAAGATCGTGCGCCTGCGGCCCTTCGCGCCGGCGGCGGGCACGCTCTGGTAGCTCGCGCCCGCGAGCGCGAGCCCGAGGGCCGACGCCTTGTCGGTGCCGGCGAGCACGAGCCACACCCGCTGCGAGGAGTTGATCACCGGACGGGTCATCGTCACGCGCTCGGGCGGCGGCTTGGGCGAGTCCCGCACGGCGACGACGGCGGCGTCGGTCACGCGGATCTCTTCGCGGTCCGGGAAGAGCGACGCGATGTGCGCGTCGGGCCCCACTCCGAGGAAGCAGATGTCGAACGACGGCCAGGGGTCGGTCCCGTTCTCGTCGCGGAAACGCTCGAGCTCGCGCGCGTAGTCCGCGGCCGCGGCATCCAGATCCCGTCCCTCGTCACTGGCGGATGCGGCATGGATGTTCGCGGGAGGGATGTCGAGGCCGTCCAGGAGCGCCGCGCGCGCCTGCTTCTCGTTGCGGTCGTCGTCGTCGCGCGGGACGAAGCGCTCATCGCTCCACCAGAAGTGCACGAGCGACCAGTCGACCTTGCCGAGTTTCGGATGCCGCGCCGCTGCCGCGAGCACCGCCGAGCCCATCGACCCGCCGGTGAGCGAGACGTGGACGGGACGGCCTTCGGACGTCATCTTGGCCAGGCGGCTGAGGAAGCGTGCGGCCACGGATTCAGCGAGAGCGGCGGGATCGGGACTGATCACCACGCGCTTCTCGGTCCAGAACTCAGCCATTTGCCTCCGTCGACGCGGGCGGCCCCAGGAGCTGCCATCCCTCGGTGATCACTCGACCATACAGGAGGTCCGGGTCGAGACGACGGAGCTCCTCGGCGAGGCATTCGCGCAGCGTGCGACGCGGCAGCACGAGGTCGTGCTGCGGCTGTCCGGGCTGGCTCAGGCACGCGATCGCGGGCGACGAGCGCTCGAGGAGGATCTCGCCGCTCTCGCGCGTGAGGCGCACGGACTTGATGCCGTCGTGCCACTCGTCGGACGGGAGGTAGCGCCAGTCGACGGGCACGTCGAGCATGAGGCGCAGCCACGCCGCGAGGAGCGCCGTCGAGGGCGAGCTGCTCGCGCCGCGCACCTCGACCGCGGTGATCGGCTCGTACGGCGGCTGGTCGAGCACGGCAGCGAGCTGCTCGCGCCAGTGCGTGAGACGCGTCCAGGCCAGATCGGTGTCGCCGGGCTCGTGGTTCTTGCCGAGCGCCGAGAGGCGGTGCGGCTCGAACGGGCGGGTCGAGGCATCCGTAATTCGGCGCTGCGCGATACGGCCCAAGGGAGAGGCCGACGGAACCGCCGGGGGATTGTCGGGCCACCACACGACCACGGGGGCGTCGGGCAGCAGCAGACCCGTCACGAGGCTCTCGGTGTTCGAGGCCGCCGGGCCGGAGGCCTGCAGCACGACGACCTCGCTCGCGCCGGCGTCGCCGCCCACTCGGATCTGCGCGTCGAGCCGCGGCTCGGCGTCGCGGTCGCCGAACATGAGCACGATCACGCGCATGGGGTGCTCGCGCGAGGCGTCGTTGGCGGCCTCGATGGCCTCTTCCTCGGCGCCGGGGCGCGTCGCGATGACGAGCGTGAGCACCCGGCCGAGGGCGACGGCGCCGCCCTCTTCGCGCACATCGATGAGTGCGCGCGAGATCTTGCTGACGTTGGTGTCGGGGAGTTCGATGATCACGGCCGCCTCCAGGTCCGTCCGTCGCGCGCGAGGAGCTCGTCCGCGGATTCAGGGCCCCACGAACCGGGGGAGTACTGATCCAGGGGTCCGCCCTGGGTCGACCAGAACTTCTCGAACGGGTCGAGGATCTTCCACGACAGCTCGACCTCTTCATGCCGCGGGAACAGCGGCGGGTCGCCGAGCAGAACGTCGAGGATCAGCCGTTCATAGGCCTCGGGGCTCGCCTCGGTGAAGGCGTGGCCGTAGCCGAAGTCCATCGTGACGTCGCGCACCTGGGTGCCGGCGCCGGGGACCTTCGAGCCGAAGCGCAGTGTCACGCCCTCGTCGGGCTGCACGCGGATGACGAGCGCGTTCTGCCCGAGCTCCGACGTCTGGCTGCGCGAGAAGAGGTGCTGCGGCGCGCGCTTGAAGACGACCGCGATCTCGGTGACGCGTCGGCCGAGGCGCTTGCCGGTGCGCAGGTAGAACGGCACGCCCGCCCAGCGACGCGTGTTGACCTCGAGCTTGATCGCGGCGTAGGTCTCGGTCGTCGAATCGGGGGCCATGCCCTCCTCCTCGAGGAAGCCGAGCACCTTCTGGCCCCCCTGCCATCCGCCCGCGTACTGACCGCGTGCGGCGGCGAGCGAGAGGTCTTCGGGCAGGGTCACCGCGGCGAGCACCTTCTCCTTCTCGGCGCGGAGATCCGCGGCGTTGAAGGTGATGGGCTCCTCCATGGCGGTGAGGGCCATGAGCTGCAGCAGGTGGTTCTGGATGACGTCGCGCGCCGCGCCGACACCGTCGTAGTAGCCGGCACGACCGCCGACGCCGATGTCCTCGGCCATCGTGATCTGCACGTGGTCGACGTAGTTGCGGTTCCAGATCGGCTCGTACAGCTCGTTCGCGAAGCGCAGCGCCAGGATGTTCTGGACCGTCTCCTTGCCGAGGTAGTGGTCGATGCGGAAGATCGAGTCCGTCGGGAAGGTCGAGCGGAGCACGTTGTTCAGCTCGCGCGCCGACTCCAGGTCGTGGCCGAACGGCTTCTCGATCACGACGCGGCGCCAGCGGTCGGCGCCGTCGGCGGTGTCGTCGACGAGCCCGGAGGACTTCAGCTGCGCCGCGACCACCGCGAAGTCCTTCGGCGGGATCGAGAGGTAGTACGCGTGGTTGCCCATCGTGCCGCGCTCGACGTCGAGGTTCTCGACGGTCTCGCGGAGGCGGCGGAACGCGTCGGCGTCGTCGAACGTGCCCGAGACGAAGCGGATGCCCTGCAGCAGCTGCTTCCACGTCTCTTCGCGGTACTCGGTGCGCGCGTTCTGCTTGACGGCCTCGTGCACGACCTCCGCGAAGTCCTGGTCCTCCCAGTCGCGGCGGGCGAACCCGACGAGTGCGAAGCCGGGCGGCAGCAGGCCGCGGTTGGCGAGGTCGTACACGGCGGGCATGAGCTTCTTGCGGGACAGATCCCCTGTCACGCCGAAGATGACGAGCGCACTCGGTCCCGCGATGCGGTTGAGGCGACGATCATCCGGGTCGCGGAGGGGATTGTGCCCGCGCGAGATCTCCACGGTCATCGAAGGATGCCTCCTACTGGGCGGCTTCGAAGAGCGTGAGCACCTCGAGCTGCGGGTCGGTGAGGGTGAGTGTGACGACGGGACGGCCGTGCCCCTCGGCGAGGACGGCGGCATCGCCGGCGGCCTGCGCCTGGATCAGCTGGCCGAAGGTGAAGGGCCGGCCCGGGATCTCGAGATCGACGTCGGTCGCCTCGAGGATCTGCAGGAACACGCCGTTCGCGGGACCGCCCTTGTGGTACTGGCCGGTCGAGTGGAGGAATCGCGGCCCCCAGCCGAAGGTCGTGGGTCGACCGGAGTCGGCGGCGACGAGCTCACGCAGTCCCGCGAGCTGCGGCAGCGTGAGCCGGTCGACGTAGGCCTGGATCGAGACGTAGCCGTCGGCGGGAAGCCTCGACCACAGCGCGTCGAGGACGCCGGCGACCGTGCCCGATGCCGCGAGGGCCGGGTCGGAGACGCGCACCTCGACACCCTCCACGCTGAACGCGGGGGCGGCGGGCGTGGGACGCGCATCGAGGAGCCCCCGTGCCGCGGCCTTGGCCGACTCGACGTCGGGCTGGTCGAAGGGGTTGATCCCCAGCATCCGTCCCGCGATGGCGGTCGCGTACTCCCACACGATGAACTGCGCCGCGAGCGAGCCGCTCACGAGCACCTCGCCCGGGTGGCGCTCACGGAAGTGGAAGGCCTTCGCCTCGTCGACGAACCGCACGATCTGCAGGTCAGCCGGCTGGCTCTCGAGCTCGGGCGAGACGGGGAGGAGGACGACGGGAAGGATGCCGGTGCCCTCCTTGCCCGTGGACTCGGCGACGAGCTGCTCGATCCAGTCGGGAAGGCCCACGATGTGCGTGCCGTCCGTGATGAGACCGAGCTTGTCGCGGCGCGGGTCGCCGCCCGCGATCGCCGCGGCGAGCACGAGGGCCGGATTGTCGGGGCTGTCGATCGCGACCTCGAGGAGGGTCGCGTCGGCCTCGTCGAGAAGCTCGCCGATGTCGACGCCGGCGAGGCCCGTCGGCACGAGGCCGAAGGCCGTCAGCGCCGAGTAGCGGCCGCCGACGTCGGGATCGGCGTTGAAGACGCGGTAGCCCGCTGCGCGGGCGGACTCGTCCAGCGGCGAGCCGGGGTCGGTGACCACGACGATGCGCTCGACGGGGTCGATCCCGAGGTCGCGCCACGCGGCCTCGAAGGCGCGCTTGGCGGAGTCGGTCTCGATGGTCGAGCCGGACTTCGACGAGACGACGAGGACGGTCTGGGCAAGGCCCCCCGCCTCGGCGTCGCCGTCGATCGCGGCCAGGACCTGGCCGGGCGCCGTCGAGTCGAGGATGACGAGCGGGACCCCCGCCGTCTGTGCGATGACCTCGGGGGCGAGGGAGGAGCCTCCCATGCCCGCGAGGACGACGCGCGTGACGCCCTTCGCCCGCAGCTCGTCGCGCAGGGCGACGATCTCGGCCACGAGCGGACGCGAGACGCTGACCGCGTCGACCCACCCGAGCCGCTTCGCCGCCTCGGGCTCGGCGGCCGCGCCCCACAGGGTGGGGTCGGCCGCCGTGATGCCCGACGCGACGAGGTCGGCCACGAGCCCGGGCAGCGTCTGGTCGACGACCGACTTGACGTGCCCGGTCAGGTGGAGGTCGAAAGTCATCGAGCGGCCTCGGGGGCCGCCGCGAGGGCGTTCGTGACCGTGTCCTGCAGCTCGCGCCACGAGACGATGAACTTCTCGACGCCCTCGTCCTCGAGCACCTGCGTGACGTCGGCGAAGTCGACGCCGACGGCCGCGAGCTGCTCGAACACGCCGTGCGCGTCGGCGTAGTTGCCCGTGACGGTGTCACCGGCGATGACACCGTGGTCGAACGTGGCCTCGAGCGTCTTCTCCGGCATCGTGTTGACGGTGCCGGGGGCGACGAGCTCGGTCACGTACAGCGTGTCGGGCAGCGACGGGTCCTTGACGCCGGTCGAGGCCCACAGCGGCCGCTGCACGTTCGCCCCGGCATCCGTCAGCGCCTTCGCGCGGTCCTCGGCGAACTTCTGCTCGTAGAGCTCGTACGCGAGGCGCGCGTTGGCGATGCCGGCCTTGGACTTGAGCGCGAGAGCCTCGTCCGAGCCGATCGCAGTGAGGCGCTTGTCGACCTCCGTGTCGACGCGCGACACGAAGAACGAGGCGACGGAGTGGATCTTCGAGATGTCCAGGCCCGCGGCCTGGGCCTTCTCGAGCCCGGCGAGGTACGCGTCGATGACCTCGGCGTAGCGCTCGAGGCTGAAGATGAGCGTCACGTTGACCGAGATGCCCGCGCCGATGACCTCGGTGATGGCGGGCAGGCCCGCCTTCGTCGCGGGGATCTTGATGTGCACGTTCGGACGGTCGACCGCGGCCGAGAGCTTCTTGGCCTCGGCGACGGTGGCCTCGGTGTCGTGCGCGAGGTCGGGGGAGACCTCGATCGACACGCGGCCGTCGACGCCGTTCGTCGCGTCGGCGACGGGGCGGAAGATGTCGGCGGCGTCGCGGACGTCGCCGGTCGTGATCGTGAAGATCGCGTCGTGCGTCGACGAGCCGCTCGCGGCGAGCTCGGCGACCTGCGCCTCGTAGGCGTGACCCTTCGACAGCGCCGTGGCGAAGATCGTCGGGTTGGTCGTCACGCCCGTGACGTTGCGGGTCGCGATGAGGTCGGCGAGGTTGCCCGTCGCGATGCGGTCGCGGGAGAGGTCGTCGAGCCAGATGCTGACGCCCTCGGCGGAGAGCTGTTCGGTGGGGGTGCTCATGCGTTTGTCTCCTTAGTTCGCCGACGCTGCGGCGATGGTCTCACGCGCCGCCTCGACGACGGCTTCGGCGGTGATGCCGAACTTCTCGAACAGGGTCTGGTAGTCGGCCGACGCGCCGAAGTGCTCGATCGAGACCGAGCGACCGGCGTCGCCCACGATGCCGCGCCACGACAGCGCGAGGCCGGCCTCGACCGATACGCGGGCCTTGACGGCGGCGGGGAGCACGCTCTCGCGGTACGCCTCGTCCTGCTCGGCGAACCACTCCAGCGAGGGCGCCGACACGACGCGGGCGTTGATGCCCTCGGCGGCGAGCGTCTCGCGGGCGGCCACGGCGAGCTGCACTTCCGAGCCCGTGCCGATGAGGATGACGTCCGGCGTGCCGCCGGGCGCCTCGGCGAGCACGTACGCGCCCTTGACGGCGTTCGCGGCGGAGGCGAACGTGTCGCCGGATGCCTCGCCCTCGCCGCGCTCGAACACCGGGATGTTCTGGCGGGTCAGCGCGAGACCGGCGGGTCCCGCGTGACGGCGCAGCAGCTCGAGCCAGACGACCGCGGTCTCGTTCGCGTCGGCGGGACGCACCAGCGTGAAGTTCGGGATGGCGCGCAGCGACGCGACCTGCTCGATCGGCTGGTGCGTGGGGCCGTCCTCGCCGAGCGCGATCGAGTCGTGCGTCCAGACGTAGATCGACGGGATGTTCATGAGCGAGGCGAGTCGGACCGCCGGGCGCATGTAGTCGCTGAAGATCAGGAAGGTGCCGCCGAAGGCGCGCGTCGGCCCGTGCAGCACGATGCCGTTGATGATCGCGCCCATGGCGTGCTCGCGGATGCCGAAGTGCAGCACGCGGCCGAAGGGGTCGCCCGCCCACTCGTGCGTCGACCACTCCTTGGGGATGAACGACTTCGCCGACTTGATGGTCGTGAGGTTCGACTCGGCGAGGTCGGCCGAGCCGCCCCACAGCTCGGGGAGAGCCTCGGCGAGGGCGTTGATGACGGTGCCCGACGCGGCGCGGGTCGAGACGGCCTTGCCGGCTTCGAACACCGGGAGGACGGAGTCGATGTCGGCGGGCAGCTCCTGCGCCTGCAGACGGTCCCACAGCGCCTTGCGCTCGGGGTTGGCGGCGGCCCACGCGTCGAACTTCTCCTGCCACGCGGCCTTCTCGGCCTCGCCGCGCTCACGCAGCGAACGCGTGTGCTCGAGGACCTCGGCGGGGACCTCGAAGGTCTCGTCCGGGTCCCAGCCGAGCACCTTCTTGGTCGCGCGCAGCTCGTCGGAGCCGAGGGCGGAGCCGTGGATCTTGCCGGTGTTCTGCTTGCCGGGCGACGGCCAGCCGATGATCGTCTTCAGGATGATGATGGAGGGCTTGCTCGTCTCGCCCTTGGCCGCCTCGATCGCGGCATAGAGCTCCGCGACGTCCTCGACGTACTGGCCGGTCTTCTTCCAGTCGACGGTCTGCACGTGCCAGCCGTAGGACTCGTAGCGACCGGCGACGTCCTCGGTGAACGCCACATCGGTGTCGTCCTCGATGGAGATCTGGTTCGAGTCGTAGATGACGACGAGGTTGCCGAGCTCCTGGTGTCCGGCGAGCGAGGATGCCTCGCTCGTCACGCCCTCCTGGAGGTCGCCGTCCGACGCGATGACGTAGATGAAGTGGTCGAAGGGTGACTCGCCCGCCGGCGTCTCCGGGTCGAACAGGCCGCGCTCGTAGCGGGACGCGTAGGCGAAGCCGACCGACGAGGCCAGGCCTTGGCCGAGCGGGCCCGTCGTGATCTCGACCCCGTCGGTGTGGCCGTACTCGGGGTGACCCGGCGTGAGCGAGCCCCACGTGCGCAGCGACTTGAGGTCGTCGAGCTCGAGTCCGAATCCGCCCAGGTACAGCTGCACGTACTGCGTCAGCGACGAGTGACCGGCGGACAGGATGAAGCGGTCACGGCCGGGCCAGTGCACGTCGGCGGGGTCGTGGTGCATGACCCGCTGGTAGAGGAGGTACGCCGCCGGGGCGAGGCTCATCGCCGTACCCGGGTGACCGTTCCCCACCTTCTCGACAGCGTCCGCCGCCAGCACTCGAGCCGTGTTCACGGCACGCTCGTCGATCTCTTCCCAACGCAGTTCCGACACGGGACCGCCTTTCGTCTGAAGGGTTTCGGCGCCCCGGCGGCCGCGCCGCACAGCTCTCACAGAGGGCTGGCGGGAGGGGGATTTCGCGCGGGGTCGCGCCTGTGGTTTTCAGCATATCGAAGGGCAATGCCCCCGAGGCCATGTGCGCTGTTGTGTGACAGCCACAAACGACAGGCGCGGCGACAGCGTCGCACGCCTCTCGCTCGCCCCTGTTGCGCCGGGGTGTCGGCCACGTGTCGAGAGCCTCACGCTGCCGTGACCGTCATCGTGAGGCCGCCGCGGCGGCAGGGGAGAGGATGCCGATGCCATAGACTTGGAGACGTTTGACAGCGGGCGCACGATACGGGGGGCGATGGACATCTCGAGCACGGCCCACGTGACGACCCCGGCATCCCCGCGCACCTTCGGACGCACTGTCCGCGCCTACATCGCGCTGACAAAGCCCCGCGTCCTCGAGCTCCTGCTCGTGACGACCGTTCCGGTCATGATCCTCGCCCAGGGCGGGCTCCCCAACCTGTGGCTCGTCGTCGCGACCGTCATCGGCGGCTCGATGAGCGCGGGCTCCGCTGCCACGTTCAACATGTACCTCGACCGCGACATCGACGCGCACATGCAACGCACGGTGAACCGCCCGCTCGTGACCGGCGAGGTGTCGCCCCGCGGCGCGCTCGTCTTCGCCTGGACGCTCGCGGTCGCCTCGACCCTGTGGCTGTGGCTCACGACGAACTGGCTCGCGGCGACGCTCTCGGCGGTGGCGATCTTCTTCTATGTCGTGATCTACACGATGATCCTCAAGCGCCGCACCGAGCAGAACATCGTGTGGGGCGGGATCGCCGGCTGCTTCCCCGTCCTCATCGGCTGGACCGCCGTGACGGGCTCGCTCGCCTGGCCGCCGTTCATCCTGTTCCTCCTCGTCTTCCTCTGGACGCCGCCGCACTATTGGCCGCTCTCGATGAAGTACAAGAACCAGTACGACGAGGTCGACGTCCCGATGCTCGGTGCGACCCGCTCCGGCTCGCAGGTGGGGCTGCAGGTCATCCTGTACGCCTGGGCGACCGTCGCGTGCTCGCTGCTGCTGATCCCGGTGGCCGACATGGGCCTCGTCTACACCGTCTCCTCACTCGTCTTCGGCGGATGGTTCATCTACGAGTCGCACCGCCTCTACAACCGCGCCGTGCGCGGCACCGAGCCGCGGCCGATGCGCGTCTTCCACGCTTCGATCACGTACCTGACGCTCCTGTTCGTCGCGATCGCGATCGACCCGCTGCTTCCCTTCTGACCCGGGCTCGCGCTCGCGCGTCTCGTGCTCGTCACGGACGGCGGCGCGCGCTGGCGTCCGTGCCGCGCGTCGCCGCTGCGCACTTCTGCACGCCACGACGTCGGAGATCGCCACTTCTCCGGACGAGAAAGGATGCTTCGCTCCGACGCTGTGGTGATCTCCGACGGTGTGGCGGCAGCCGAGGGTCGAGGCATCCGCATCCGCTCCTCCCACGCACCCGGCTGCGGCCGGTTCTGCCCCACGCACGCCGACGGGTCAGGGTGACGGCTCGGTCGGCTGCATCCTGGCGCGATGGCACTCTCCGTCGAACGTCGTCGTTGCGCCGCGCTCCAGGCGCTTCTCCAGGCGGTGCGCACCCGTGCCGGGGTCGCGCGCGTCTCGACGCTGCTGCGCGAGGGGCATGCCCGCCACCACCTCCGCGCCGCCGTCGAGGCGGGCGCCCTCGTGCGGGTGCGCCGTGACTGGGTCGCGACCCCGGATGCCGACGCCGAACTCGTCGGCGCCGCGCGCTGCGGCGTCGTCCTGACCTGTGTCACGCGCGCACGGCGGCTCGGGCTCTGGGTTCTCGGCGCCGAGGGCGAGCACGTCGCAGCCGACCCGCACGCGAGGGTCACGACTGCCCTCCGTGCGACGGTGCACTGGGCCAAGCCTGTCGTGCCTCGCCTCGCCGACGCGCTCGAGGACGACATCGAGAACGTGCTCGCGATCATCGCCACGTGTCAGCCGCACGAGCGGGCGCTGGCCGTGTGGGAATCGGCGTACCGGCGGGGACTGGTCGATCCGGCCAGGCTCGCGCGCCTGGAGCTGCCGCCGGCGGCGCGGCGGATTCTCGCGGAGGCCGAGCCGTTCGCCGACTCGGGCCTGGAGACCATCTTCTCGAGCCGGCTGAGGCGGTTCGGCGTGACGGTGCGCGTGCAGATCTGGATCGCGGGACATCACGTCGACCACCTGATCGGCGAGCGGCTCGTCGTGCGGGTCGACGGCGGGCATCACGTCGACGGGCAGCGGATGTCGGACAACGAGCACGACATCGCGCTGCGGCTGCTCGGCTACACCGTGATCCGCGTGGGGTATCGGCAGATCGTCGACGACTGGCCGACGGTGCAGTGGCTCGTCATGCAGGCGATGGCTCAGGGGCTCCACCTCCGGCAGTGAAACGCCACAGCGTCGGAGATCCACCGTTCGTCGGAGGCGAATCGGTGATTCGCTCCGACGCTGTGGCTATCTCCGACGCTGTGGCGTGCGGCGGTGCCGAGCGGGGTTCAGCGTGCGGCGGTGTTCTCGTCCGAAGCCGCGGCCGAGGCCGAGGTCGAGCTCGAGGCCGGCGCCGAGACGGCGGGCTCGTCGGTCACGACGACGGGCGCGTCGGAGACCGGGGCTGCGGGGATGTAGCCGGCGGTGGCGTCGAAGACCGGCTCGTCACCATACGACTCGGCGGCGATGGGGTCGCCGACCTGCACGCGGGCGGCGGGGACGAACGAGCGCAGCACGGCGAGGAACAGCGCGGCGACGAAGCCGACGAGGCCCGCTCCGACCAGCGCGGCGCCGAGGGTCACCCAGGCCTGGCCGCCGTAGACCTCGACTCCGGTCGCGGAGCCGTCGGTGAGCGTCGAGTTCATCAGCTGGATCTTCGTGACGACCAGCCACGCTCCCACGATGGTGCTGGCGAGCGAGCCGACGAGCAGGATCCAGAACGGGATGCTGCGGACAAGGCTGGGGCGTGCGGTCATGGTGGGGAACTCTCCTTCAACTCGTGGGCACGGTCTGCCCACGGCCACCCAGTCTGACGCATCCCGACCCGACCGCTCGTGTGCGGCGGCGATGAGTTTCCTATGACTGGTGCTGCCGGCGGGCACGTCGCCGCCGCACAGCCACGTCCGCCGGAGGCGGTTCAGCGTGCGCGGATCGTGCTCGATTCGGCGACGGGGACGGATGCCTCGGCCTCGGCATCCGTCGTCTTCAGGTGCATGATCACGGCCGTCATGGCGGCGACGAGGCTCACGGCGAGAACCATGTGGATGTTGACGAGGAGGATCGGAAGACCCGTCCGCGCCTGCCAGAGCCCGACGCCGATCTGCACGAGCTCGACCGCGAGGAGCAGGCCCGTCCAGAACCGGAGCCGCAGCGCCGAGGGAGTGCGCCAGGAGGCGGCGAAGAGCACGACGGTGAGGGCGAAGAGGATGTACGCGGGCCACGCGTGGATGTGCTGCCACAGCACGGGGTCGAGTCCGTTGCGCGCCGCGAGGTCGTCACCGGCGTGCGGGCCGGCGCCCGTGAGCAGGATGCCGATGAGCACGGTGACGGCGACGGCCGCGCTCGTGATGTGGGCGAGCATCGCGAAGCCGCGCGAGACGGCGCGACGCCGCGGCCCCGGTCCGCCGTAGACGCGGGCGACGTAGGCGGCCGCGTTCGCGACGAGGGCCGCGGAGATGACGAAGTGGATGCCGACGAGGCTCGGCGGCAGGTGCAGCCACACGATGACGCCGCCGACGACGGCCTGCAGGATGATGCCGATGCCGTTGGCGAGCGTCAGCGCGAACAGCTCGGGGCGGCTCGCGCGGAGGCGGATGACCGACAGGAACGCCAGCAGTGCGATGACGATGAGCACGCCCGTGAGCGTGCGGTTTCCGAACTCGATGAGGCTGTGCCAGCTGAGTGCCGCGGTCGGCACGAGGGAGCCCTCGGTGCAGTACGGCCACTCGGGGCATCCCATTCCCGAACCTGTGAGGCGCACGAGGCCGCCGGTCGCGACGATGACGATGTTGCTGAGGAGCACGAGCCAGGCCAGGACCCGCGTGCTGGTGCGCACGGCGTCGGGCAGCAGCCACTGCCGGAACCGGGCGAGCAGGCCGGTGCGAGCAGGGGCGCTGTGGTGAGCGGACATGGAACATCGCCTCCTGGGGGCCCGCCGCGGCGCGGGGGGCCGGGCTCTGCGACGCCGGGAGACAGCGCGAGCCTGTAGAATCAAGGGGTCGCGCGCGAGTGCCTTTCGGCGCCGCGCATCAATGACAGTCTAGGCGCGCAGGATTGGCGCCGCCGATGAGGGCCCACAGCGGCATTCCCCTTCCCACCTCCCAGGAAGACCAGGAATGCCGGGGCGGCTGACACCGTTTCGGTCCATGAGGAGAGTGTGACGATGTCTGATGTTCTGATCGACCGCCCCGAGCTCGATGGTCTGGGGGTGTACGAATTCGGATGGCACGACGCCGATGCCGCCGGAGCCAGCGCGCGGCGGGGCATCAGCGAAGCCGTCGTCCGTGACATCTCCGCTCTCAAGAGCGAGCCCGAATGGATGCTGAAGAACCGCCTGAAGGGTCTTCAGCTGTTCGGCCGCAAGCCGATGCCGACGTGGGGTGCAGACCTCAGCGACATCGATTTCGACAACATCAAGTACTTCGTGCGCTCGACCGAGAAGCAGGCGCAGACGTGGGAAGACCTCCCCGAAGACATCAAGAACACGTATGAGCGTCTCGGCATCCCGGAGGCCGAGCGCGCGCGCCTGGTCTCGGGCGTCGCGGCGCAGTACGAGTCCGAGGTCGTGTACCACCAGATCCAGGAGGAGCTGGAGGCGCAGGGCGTCATCTTCCTCGACACCGACACCGCTCTCAAGGAGCACCCGGAGTTCTTCGAGGAGTACTTCGGCAGCGTGATCCCCGCGGGCGACAACAAGTTCGCCGCGCTCAACACCGCCGTCTGGTCGGGCGGCTCGTTCGTCTACGTCCCCAAGGGCGTGCACGTCGAGATCCCGCTGCAGGCGTACTTCCGGATCAACACCGAGAACATGGGCCAGTTCGAGCGGACGCTCATCATCGCCGACGAGGGCTCCTATGTGCACTACATCGAGGGCTGCACGGCGCCGATCTACAAGAGCGACTCGCTGCACTCGGCCGTCGTCGAGATCATCGTCAAGAAGAACGCCCGCGTGCGGTACACGACGATCCAGAACTGGTCGAACAACGTCTACAACCTCGTCACCAAGCGTGCGATCGCACACGAGGGCGCGACGATGGAGTGGATCGACGGCAACATCGGCTCCAAGGTGACGATGAAGTACCCCTCGATCTACCTCATGGGCGAGCACGCCAAGGGCGAGACGCTCTCCGTCGCCTTCGCCGGCCCCGGCCAGCACCAGGACGCCGGAGCCAAGATGATCCACATGGCGCCCTACACCCAGTCGTCGATCGTCTCGAAGTCGATCGCACGGGGCGGCGGCCGCGCCGGCTACCGCGGCGAGGTCCGGGTCGACGCCAACGCGCACCACAGCGCCAACACCGTCCGCTGCGACGCGCTGCTGGTCGACACGATCTCGCGCTCCGACACGTACCCGGCGATCGACATCCGCGTCGACGACGTGCAGCTCGGCCACGAGGCCACGGTCTCGAAGGTCAGCGAAGAGCAGCTGTTCTACCTGCAGTCGCGCGGCATGCCCGAGGACGAGGCGATGGCCATGATCGTCCGCGGCTTCATCGAGCCGATCGCCCGCGAACTGCCCATGGAGTACGCCCTCGAGCTCAACAAGCTCATCGAGATGGGCATGGAAGGATCGGTCGGCTGAATGACGACCACGACTGAGGCACCCTTGTCCGCGAACGACGACCGAGTGGTGCCGGGTTCCCTGGCGCACTCCGACGGGGCCGGCGCGTTCGTGCCGGTGCAGACCCGCTCCGAGCGCCCGCATTCGTTCGTCCCCGCCGACTTCCCCGTCCCGAACGGTCGCGAGGTGAACTGGCGGTACACGCCGGTCGCCCGCCTCGCGCCGCTCTTCGAAGACGTCGCAGGCCCGGAAGGCGTCATGCAGGTCGACGTCACGGCGCCCGAGGGCGTCGAGCAGGCCCGGCTCGCGAAGGGCGCCGCTCCGCGCGGCGAGGTCTTCCGCCCCGAAGACCTTCCCAGCGCGATCGCGTGGGAGCAGGAGACCGAGGCGCCGCTTCTGCGGATCCCCGCGAACCTCGAGCTCGACGAGCCGGTCTTCGTCAACCTCACGGGCACCGGCGGCCTCGCCCACGCCCACGTCGTCCTCGAGGCGGGCGCGAACTCGCGCGCGACCGTCGTCTTCCGCCACACCGGCACGGCGCAGCACTCGCAGAACGTCGAGATCATCGTGCGCGACGGCGCGAAGCTCACCGTCATCTCCGTGCAGGAGTGGGAGGATGACGCGCTCCACCTCTCCTCGCACCAGGCACGGGTCGACAAGGACGCGCTCCTGCGCCACATCGTCGTGAGCTTCGGCGGCGGCGTGGTGCGCGTCAACCCCTCGATCGAGCTCGCCGGGCCGGGTTCGCACGCCGAGCTCTACGGCCTGTCGTACTCCGACGCGGGCCAGCACCTCGAGAGCCAGGTGTATCTCCACCACAAGGGCACGCACACCAAGGGCGACGTGCTCTACAAGGGCGCCCTGCAGGGCGTCGGTGCGCGCAGCGTCTGGATCGGCGACGTCCTCATCGGACCGGATGCCGTGGGCACCGACTCGTATGAGGCGAACCGCAACCTCGTGCTCACCGACGGCGCACGCGCCGACTCCGTCCCCAACCTCGAGATCGAGACGGGCGACATCCTCGGCGCGGGTCACGCCAGCGCGACGGGTCGCTTCGACGACGAGCAGCTGTTCTACCTGCAGGCGCGCGGCATCTCCGAGGAGGAGGCGCGCCGCCTCGTCGTCATCGGGTTCCTCGCCGAGATCGTGCAGAAGATCGGCGTGCGCGAGCTCGAGCAGGAGCTTGCGGAGGCCATCGAGCGCGAGCTCGCCGAGGGGGTCGCCGTATGAGCGCGACCCGCATCTGCGCGCTCGGCGACCTCGAGCAGGACGCCGCCCGGCGCTTCGAGGTCGACGGCGTGCCCATGGCCGTCGTGCTCGACTCCAACGGCGAGGTGCACGCGATCGGCGACACCTGCACGCACGGCGACATCTCGCTCTCCGAAGGCTTCGTCGACGGTGACACGCTCGAGTGCTGGGCCCACGGCTCGGCGTTCTCGCTGCGCACCGGACGCCCCCTCAACCTCCCCGCGTACGAACCGGTCCCGGTCTACGCCGTCACGATCGAGGGCGACGACGTGTTCGTCGACCCTGCCGTGACCAAAGAAGCGAACTGAAGGAAGACACCCGCATGACTGTCCTCGAGATCCGAGACCTCCACGTCACCGTCGAGACCGACGAAGGGACGACGCCCATCCTCAACGGCGTCACCCTCACGGTGCAGACCGGTCAGACCCACGCGATCATGGGCCCCAACGGCTCGGGCAAGTCGACGCTCGCCTACACGATCGCCGGTCACCCCAAGTACACGGTGACCAGCGGCACGATCACGCTCGACGGCGAGGACGTCCTCGCGATGACGGTCGACGAGCGCGCCCGCGCCGGCCTGTTCCTCGCGATGCAGTACCCCGTCGAGATCCCCGGCGTCACGGTCACGAACTTCCTCCGCACCGCGAAGACCGCGATCGACGGCGAGGCGCCCTCGATCCGCACGTGGACGAAGGACGTCAAGGAGGCCATGAAGCACCTCCGCATGGACGGCAAGTTCGCGCAGCGCAACGTCAACGAGGGCTTTTCGGGCGGCGAGAAGAAGCGCCACGAGATCCTCCAGCTCGAACTGCTGAAGCCGAAGATCGCCGTGCTCGACGAGACCGACTCCGGCCTCGACGTCGACGCGCTCAAGATCGTGTCGGAGGGCGTCAACCGCGCCAAGGGCGAGACGAACCTCGGCGTGCTCCTCATCACGCACTACACGCGCATCCTGCGGTACATCCACCCCGACTTCGTGCACGTCATGGTGCGCGGCCGGATCGTCGAGGAGGGCGGCCCCGAGCTCGCCGAGCGCCTCGAGAACGAGGGCTACGACCGCTTCCTCGAGCCCGTGGCCGAGGCCGCGGCAGACGCCCAGGCGTAAGATCGCAGTATGACCGCGACGCTCACACCCGAGAAGTTCGACGAGGTCACCGAAGCGCTCAAAGACGTCATGGACCCCGAGCTGGGGATCAATGTCGTCGATCTGGGACTCATCTACGACCTCGCGTGGGATGACGAGAACGATGCTCTCGTCATCCACATGACCCTCACCTCGGCGGGGTGCCCGCTGACCGACGTGCTCGAAGAGCAGACGGCTCAGGCTCTCGACGACGTCGTGGAGCGCTTCCGCATCAACTGGGTGTGGATGCCGCCGTGGGGTCCCGAGCGGATCACCGACGACGGGCGCGACATGATGCGCGCGCTCGGCTTCGCGATCTGAACGGCGCCATCTGAGACGGCTTCGCGATCCGAGCCGACCCCGCGTCCGCCGCGGCTGCAACGCGGCGACACGTCGGGGCGCGGCATCCGTCCTCGTCGTTAGGCTCGTACGGTGAGCGTCGCCCCCCTGCAAGCACTTCCCCTCGACGAGCTCCGGCAGCGGTCCAGCACCAAGTGGCGCAAGTACCCGGACGACATCCTGCCGTTCTTCGTCGCCGAGATGGACTACGCCCTGGCGCCCGCCATCACGCGCACGCTGCTGCGCGCCGTCGAGCTCGGCGACACGGGGTACACGCCGCCGGAGCCGGGTGTGCGCGAGGCGTTCGTGGACTTCGCCGCGCGCCGCTTCGACTGGGAGGTCGACCCGCAGACGGTCTTCTGGACCGGTGACGTCATGATGGGCGTCGTCGAGATCCTCCGCGCCGTGACCGAGCCCGGCGATCGGGTGATCGTGACCACTCCCGTGTATCCGCCGTTCTTCGACACGGTGGAGGAGGCGGGCGCCGTCGTCGAACGCGTACCCCTCGCCCGCACCGACCACGGCTGGGAGCTCGACCTCGCAGCGATCGAGGCGGCCCTCGCGGGTGGCGCGCGCGCCGTGCTGCTGTGCAATCCGCACAACCCGACCGGCACGGTGCACTCGCGCGAGAGCCTGGCGGCCCTCGCCGGCATCGTCGACCGCCACGGCGCCGTCGTCATCTCCGACGAGATCCACGGTCCGCTCGCGCACGGCGCGCCGTACACGCCCTTCCTCGCCGCCTCGCAGACGGCGGCCGAGGTCGGCTACGCCGTCACGAGCGCGAGCAAAACGTTCAACCTCGCGGGGCTGAAGTGCGCCGTCATGATCGGCGGCGGTCCCGCGCAGGCCAAGACCCTCCGAGACCTCCCCTGGGAGGTGGAGTGGCGCACCGGCCTCTTCGGCGCGATGGCGAACGTCGCGGCGTTCTCGGCCGAGAGCGACGAGTGGCTCGACAGTCTTCTGGTCACCCTCGACGAGAACCGGCGGCTCCTCGCGGATCTCCTCGCCGAGCACCTTCCGCAGGCGCGATATCTGGTTCCGGATGCCGGGTTCCTCGCGTGGGTCGACGTCTCGGCCTATGGTTGGGGCGACAACCCCGCGACGGTCCTGCGCAGCAAGGCGCGCGTCGCGTTCCACCACGGCCCGCTGTTCGGCGAGGAAGGAAAGGGCTTCGTGCGCATCAACTTCGCCTGCGCCCCCGATGTCCTGCGCGAGGGCATCCGGCGGGTCGGCGCGCTCCTCTCTTCGTGAGCACCGGCGTCGACGACGCCGTCTCGGTCTGGGCGCCGCGCTACGTCTGGGTGACGGTGGGAGCCGTCGCCCTCATCTTCCTCGCTGCGATGCAGTCGCTCGCGGTGACGACGGTCATGCCGGTCGTCAGCGACGAGCTGAACGGCGCTGCGCTCTACGCCGTCGCGTTCTCGGGCACGCTCGCCACGAGCGTCATCGGGATGGTCGCCGTGGGGGCGTGGAGCGATCGGTCGGGCCCCGTCTGGCCGCTCACGACGTCGGTGCTGCTCTTCGTCGCGGGTCTCGTGGTCGCAGGCCTCGCCCCGACCATGGAGCTCCTCGTCGCGGGACGGCTCATCCAGGGACTCGGCACGGGCGGGCAGACCGTCGCGCTGTACGTCGTCGTCGCCCGCGTGTACCCGTCCGCCCTCCACGGCCGTGTCTTCGCGGCCTTCTCGGCGGCATGGGTCGTGCCCTCGCTCATCGGTCCGTTCCTCGCCGGCGCCGTCACGGAGTACCTGCACTGGCGCTGGGTCTTCCTGGGCGTGGCGGCCCTCACCGTCGTCGCCTTCACGATGGTCGCGATCCGGCTGTGGGGGCTGCCGCTGGACACGGAGCATCCGTCCACAGCCCGCATCGCCCCGCGACTGGCGTGCGCGGTCCTGGTCGCGGCGGGCGCCTTGGGGCTGAGCCTCGCCGGAGAGCTCGGGCGGTATGCCTGGGCGGGGGTCGCGGCATCCGTCATCGTCCTGGTCCTCGCATCGCGGCCGCTGCTTCCGCGCGGCACGCTGATCGCCTCGCGGGGACTGCCGAGCGTCGTGCTGATGCGCGGCCTCATCGCGGGCGCGCTGTTCGGCGCCGAGATCTACGTGCCGTACCTCCTCATCGAGGACTACGGATTCTCGCCGACCTGGGCGGGCCTCGGCCTCACGGCCGCGGCGCTCGCGTGGGCGGTCGCCGCCGAGATCCAGGGGCGCTTCGGAGACCGGATCGGCAATGCCCGCATCACGCTCCTCGGCACATCGCAGCTCGCGACCGCGGCCGTCGTGGCGGGCCTCACGGCGGCGCTCCACCTCCATCCGATCGTGCTGGTCGCCGGCTGGACTCTCGCGGGCTCGGGCATGGGCCTCATGTATCCGCGGCTGACGGTGCTGACACTCGCCTACTCGACGCCGCAGAACCAGGGCTTCAACTCGTCAGCCCTGTCGATCTCGGATTCGATCGGCGCCTCGGCCACGATCGCCGTCATGGGGCTGGTGTTCACGGCGCTGGTGGCGACGGATGCCGCGTTCCCCGCCGTCTTCGCCGTCGCCGTCGTCCTTGCCGCGCTCGCCCTCGTGCCCGGGCTGCGCCTCGGCCACGCTCACGAGGCTCACGAGGCCCGAGATCGACGCTGAACGGCTCCGCGAGCGGTGCCTGCGGTACCGGAAAGCTCTCCATCGAGACATCGGTTTGAGCCTTCGAGGTAGGTAAGGCTAGCCTAAGGACGTGCCTTCGACTTCGACTGCCGTCCGACCCGCGTACCGACCGTACGAGGCCGAGGTCGCCCGCGTCGAACGCCTGAGCCCGCACTTCGTGCGGGTCACCTTCACCGCGGAGGACTTCGAGGTCTTCGGCACGGCACGCCGGGACCAGCGGATCAAGCTCGTGCTGCCGCACGCCGACGGCTCGTTCGCCGACATCGGCCAGGACGAGGCGGCGGGCGACTGGTACGACCGGTGGCGCGCGCTGCCGCACGTCGCGCGCAACGTCTTCCGCACCTACACGGTGCGCCGCATCGACCCCGCGCGACGCGAGCTCGCCGTCGACTTCGTGCTCCACCACGACGCCGGGCCCGCCGGCTCGTGGGCCGAGGCCGCCGCCCCGGGGAAGCGACTCATCGTCGTCGGACCGGATGCCCGGAGCCCCCACGCCGAGACCGGGCTGGACTGGCACCCCGGCACGGCGCGCCGCGTGCTGCTGGCGGGCGACGAGACCGCGGTGCCCGCGATCGCCGCGATCCTCGAGTCGCTCGACGCCGAGTACGAGGCCGACGTCTTCATCGAGATCCCGACGGCAGACGACGTCCTCGACCTCGCCGACCGACCTCGCCTGCGGGTGACGTGGCTCGCCCGCGGCGAGCGCGCGCACGGCGCGGAGCTCATCGAGGCCGTCACGCGGTGGACCGCGGGCCACGGCGCAGTCCTGGAGCGGGCAGCCGCACCGCGGCGGCAGGAGCTCGCCGACATCGACGTCGACCTCGAGCTGCTGTGGGACAGCCCCGCCGACGGCGACGGCGAATTCTATGCGTGGATCGCGGGGGAGGCCGCCACCGTCAAGACGCTCCGGCGCCTGCTCGTGACCGGCCACGGCGTCGACCGCCGCCGCGTCGCCTTCATGGGCTATTGGCGCCTGGGTCAGGCGGAACGCATCGAATGAACAGCACCGCCCGCACCCGTCGGGCGCGCCTCGTGCTGATCCTCGTCTTCGCGCTCCTCGTCGGGGCCGTCGTGCTGAGCCTCGGCGTCGGTGCGCGTCCGATCGCCCCCGGCTCCGTCCTGCAGGCGCTCTTCGCGCCCGTGGACGGCGACGCCGACCACTCCGTCGTCCTGACGCAGCGCCTGCCGCGCACTCTCATCGGGATCCTCGCGGGAGCCGCCCTCGCCCTCGCGGGCACCCTCATGCAAGGCCTCACGCGCAATCCGCTCGCCGATCCGGGTCTGCTCGGCGTCAACTCCGGGGCGTCGGTCGCGGTCCTCAGCGCCATCGTCATCCTGGGCATCACAGCACCGAGCGGCTTCGTCTGGTTCGCCTTCGGGGGCGCGGCCGTCGCGGCGGCCGTCGTGGCGGCCATCGGCTCGCGCGGGCCGCACGGGGGCGAACCGGCCAGGCTCGCCCTCACGGGCGCAGCGGTCACGGCGGGCCTCACGGCGGTGACGCTCCTCATCCTCACGACCAACCGCGCGGCTCTCGACGTCTACCGCTACTGGTCCGTCGGCGGGCTCACCGCGCGCGGACTCGACACCGTCGCCATCGTCGCCGCGCCGATCCTGATCGGCGTCGTGCTCGCCGCGACGTGCGCGCGAGGACTCGATCTCATCGCCCTCGGCGAAGACACCGCGACGGGTCTCGGACACGACGTGACCCGCACGCGCGCCATCGGGATCGCCGCGACGATCCTCCTGTGCGGGGGTGCCACGGCGATCGCGGGCCCCATCGTGTTCCTCGGCCTCCTCGTGCCGCACGCGCTGCGAGCGCTCGTCGGCGCGGACTACCGGTGGCTCCTCCTCATCGGCGCGCCGGCCGGAGCCCTCGTGCTCCTCGTCTCCGACGTCGTCGGGCGCGTGATCGCCCTCCCCGGCGAAGTGCAGGCGGGCCTCGTCGTCGCCTTCGTGGGCGCGCCCGTGCTCATCTCGCTCGTCCTCCGGCGCCGGCAGGTCGTGCTGTGAGCGTGCTCGAGAGACCCGTGACGACGGATGCCGCGGCCGCCGTGCACGCGGTGCGCATCCGCGTGCGACGCCGCCGCCTCGTCGTCGGCTCGGCCCTCGGGCTCGTGCTTCTCGTCGTCGCGGCGGTGTCGCTGTCGGTCGGCGACTACGCCCTCGCGCCGGCAGAACTGTGGCGGACGCTGTGGGGCGGCGGCACGAGGGTCGAGGCCTACGTCGTCTTCGACATCCGCGCGCCGCGCGTCGCGATGGCGCTCGTCGTCGGCGCCTCGCTCGGCGTCGCGGGCGCGCTCCTGCAGTCGCTGCTGTCGAATCCGCTCGCCAGCCCCGATCTGCTGGGCATCAGCGGGGGAGCGGGCGTCGCCGCGGTGTTCGGGCTGCTGGTGCTCGGCGTCGGCGGCCCGTGGCTCGCGCTGCTCGCGTTCGCCGGCGGCCTCGTCGTCGCCGCATTCCTGCTCCTGGCCGGTCGCCGGCGCGCCGACGGCGACGACCGTCTGATCATCGCGGGCATCGGGGTGTCGTTCCTGTGCCTCGCGCTGACGAGCTATCTGCTCGTCAAGGCGCAGGTCGAGCTCGCGCAGTCGGCGCTCATCTGGCTGACGGGCAGCCTCGCCTCGACCCCGTGGTGGAACGTCGCCGTCGTCCTCGCGGTCGGCGTCGCCGCCGCGCCCGCGGTCGTCGTGTGCGCGCGCTGGCTTCCGCTGACCCAGCTCGGCCCCGGCACGGCGGTGTCGCTCGGCGTGCAGCCGGGTGTCGTGCGCACGACCGCCGTCCTCGCCGCCGTGCTCCTCACCGCCACCTCCACGGCGTTCGTCGGCCCCATCTCGTTCATCGCGCTGTGCGCGCCGGCGATCGCCCGGCCGCTCCTCGGCCACGGCGCCCTCGGCATCGGTACGAGCGCGGCGGTGGGGGCGGCGCTGCTCACGACCGCAGACCTCGTGGCGCAGTACGCCCTCCCGGGCGTCTCGCTCCCGGTGGGTGTCGTGACGGGCGCGCTCGGCGCGATCTTCCTCCTCTGGCTCCTCTCGACCTCGAAAGGACGACAGCTGTGACCTCGGCATCCGTCTCCGCTCCCCGCCTCGCAGCCCGTGGGCTCGCCGCCGGCTATCCCGGGCGCCGGGTCATCGAGGGCCTCGACCTCGAGATCGCGCCGGGCCGGATCACGATGATCATCGGCGCCAACGCGTGCGGCAAGTCCACGCTCCTCGGCGTCCTCGCGCGGGTCCGCAGCCCTCAAGAAGGGCGCATCGAGCTGGACGGGGCGGATGTCTCGACGATCTCCCGCCGCACGTTCGCCCAGACCGTCGGGCTGCTGCCGCAGCATCCGTCCGCTCCCGACGGCCTGACCGTCGCCGAGCTCGTCTCGCGCGGACGCCACCCGCACCGGGGCGTCTTCCAGCGGTGGAGCGCCGCCGACACGGCCCGGGTGGGCGAGGCCATGGCCCGCACCGGTGTCGCAGACCTCGCCGACCGTCCCGTCGGCGACCTGTCGGGCGGCCAGCGCCAGCGCGTGTGGATCGCGATGGCGCTCGCGCAGGACCCCCGCATCCTCCTGCTCGACGAGCCCACGACGTTCCTCGATCTCAGCCATCAGATCGAGGTGCTCGACCTGCTGCGCGAGCTCAACCGCACCGACGGCACGACGATCGTCGTGGTGCTGCACGAGCTCAATCTCGCGGCGCGCTACGCCGACGAGCTCGTCGTCATGTCGCACGGCCGGATCGTCGCACAGGGGAGCCCGGGCGACGTGCTCACGGCCGCCGTCGTCTCGGAGGCGTTCTCGCTCGATGCCCTCGTGATCCCCGACCCCCTGACCCGGACGCCCCTCGTCGTCCCGGTGCCCGGCGGCGCGCACGTCGCGGCGCACGAGCACTGACAGACCGCCCACGAAAGGAAGAACACAGCAATGCCTTCTCACCTTCGCCCCCTCGCGGGTCTCGCCGCGATCGTCGCCGTCGGCGCGCTCGTCCTCACCGGCTGCGCGAGCGCGGCCGGCTCCGACACCCCCGCCGCCTCCGCCGCACCCGGCGACGCCGCGGCATTCCCGGTCACGTTCGACCACGTCTACGGCGAGACGACCATCGAGGCCGCCCCCGAGCGCATCGCGACGTGGGGGTGGGGGGCGACCGACGCCGTGCTCGCCCTCGGCATCGTCCCGGTCGCGATCTCGTCGATGGACTACGGCGGGGGCGAGGACCGCATCACGCCGTGGGTGGAGGACGCGATCGAGGAGCTCGGCGGCGAGAAGCCGGCGATCCTCGACAACGCGACCTACGAGCTCTCGGTCGAGGAGCTGCTCGCCGCCGACCCCGATGTGCTCATCGCGCCGTACTCGGGGCTCACGCAGGAGGAGTACGACGCCGTGACGAAGGCGGGCATCCCCGTGGTCGCCCCCGAGGAGGCGCTCTGGTCCACGCCGTGGCGCGACGTCATCACCGAGACGGGCAAGGCGCTCGGGCTCGAGCCGGAGGCGGAGCGGCTCGTGGCGGATCTCGACGCGCAGGTGAAGGATGCCGCGGCCGCCCACCCCGAGTTCGCCGGCACGTCGATCGCCTACATCGACGACGACGTCGACACGCTCTACCTGTACCTGCCGTCCGACCCGCGCGTCGAGATCCTCCAGGACCTCGGGTTCGTGTCGCCGCCGAGCGTCACCGATCTCGACACGGGCGAGGGGACGTTCTACACGACCGTCAGCTACGAGAGCCTCGACCGGATCGACGCGCAGGTGCTCTTCACCCAGGACGAGCAGCAGGCATCACTCGACGACTTCCTCGCGTCCGATCGCGGCCGGCTGATCCCCGCCGTGCAGACCGGCGCGGTCGCGGCGATCGTGGGCGAGGAGAACGTCGCGGCGGTCTCGCCGACGGCGCTCTCGCTCCCGTGGCTGCTTCCGACGATGGTCGAGAAGCTCGCCACCGCCACCGCCACCGCCACCTCGGGAGCGCAGGGCTGACCTCCGCCCCTCGCGACGACGAAGACCCCGGCCGATCGGCCGGGGTCTTCGTCATGGTGAGGGCGGTCAGCCCTTCTTGCGCGTGTCGACCGCGTTCACGAGCGCCCAGGCGCCCGGGATGATGAGCGCCGCGAGGGCCGCCTTGATCAGGCCTCCGACGATGAACGGCCACAGCCCGAACTGCAGGATCTCGCCGAGGCCGAACGAGCCGCCGCCCACGACGTTGAGGATGAGCGCCATGTACGGGATGCCGAAGACGAACGGGATGGCGCTGGCCAGAGCGAAGCCCACGAAGGCGAGCAGCGGCTTGCGGTCCCACGCGCGCTCGGCGAACCACCCGGCGACGAACGCCGAGAAGATGAAGCCGACGATGAAGCCGAAGCTGGGCTTGCCGAGCGCGAGGAGCGTGCCGGTGAAGCCCGCGAAGACGGGGAGCCCGGCCAGGCCCGCGATCATGTAGGTCGTCAGAGCCGCGGCCCCGCGCCACGCGCCGAGGGCCGCGCCGACGACGATGACGCCGAGCGTCTGACCCGTGATCGGGACGGGCCACAGCGGGATCTCGATCTGAGCGAGGAGGGCGACGATCGCGGCGCCCGCGACGACGAGTCCCGCGTCGACGGCGAAGGCCTGGGCGCGTCGGGAGGGGCGGGCGATGATGTCGGCGAGGACGCGGCGACGACCGGGTGCGGCGGCGATGGCGGACATGGAGCTCCTTGGCATCGAGGCCCGGACGGGCCTGCAGGGAAGGGAGGGGCGGACTTGCGACTTATACTAGGGGGCTGGCCATCGGCCTCTTCTGCACCCATTCACCTAAGGAAACGGACGTCTGCTGTGCTCGCCGTGCACGACCTCGAGATCCGCGTCGGCGCTCGCGTCCTCATGTCGGACGTGTCGTTCCGCGTGTCGGACGGCGACAAGATCGGCCTCGTCGGCCGGAACGGCGCCGGCAAGACGACGCTGACGAAGGTGCTCGCGGGCGACCTGCTGCCCTCCGACGGCAAGGTCGACCGCACCGGAGAGCTCGGCTACCTGCCGCAGGACCCCCGCTCCGGCGACCCGGAGATGCTCGCGCGCACGCGCATCCTCGACGCGCGCGGTCTCGGCACGCTCGCGATCGGCATGCACGAGGCATCGCTCGCGATGGCATCGGACGACACGGATGCCGCGGCCCGCGCCATGCGCAAGTACGCCAACCTCACCGAGAGGTTCGAGGCGCTCGGCGGCTACGCGGCGGAGGCCGAAGCGGCATCCATCGCCCACAACCTCTCGCTGCCCGACCGGATCCTCGACCAGCCGCTCAAGACGCTCTCGGGCGGACAGCGGCGCCGCATCGAGCTGGCGCGCATCCTGTTCTCGGACGCGCAGACGATGATCCTCGACGAGCCGACCAACCACCTCGACGCCGACAGCGTCGTGTGGCTGCGCGAGTTCCTCAAGGGCTACAAGGGCGGCCTCATCGTCATCTCGCACGATGTCGAGCTCGTCGGCGAGACGGTCAACCGCGTCTTCTACCTCGACGCGAACCGCCAGGTCATCGACGTCTACAACATGAACTGGAAGAACTACCTGCGTCAGCGGGTGGCCGACGAGGAGCGCCGCAAGAAGGAGCGCGCCAACGTCGAGAAGAAGGCCACCGTCCTGCAGCAGCAGGCCGCCCGGTTCGGCGCGAAGGCGTCGAAGGCGGCCGCGGCGCATCAGATGGTCGCGCGCGCCGAGAAGATGCTCGCGGGTCTCGACGAGGTGCGCCAGGAGGAGCGCGTCGCGAAGCTGCGCTTCCCCAAGCCCGCCCCCTGCGGCAAGACTCCGCTCATGGCGTCGGGTCTGTCGAAGTCGTACGGCTCGCTCGAGATCTTCACCGACGTCGACCTCGCGATCGACCGCGGCTCGAAGGTCGTCGTGCTCGGACTCAACGGCGCCGGCAAGACGACGCTCCTCCGCATCCTCGCGGGGGTCGACAAGGCCGACACGGGCCGCATCGAACCGGGCCACGGCCTCAAGATCGGCTACTACGCGCAGGAGCACGAGAACCTCGACGTCAGCCGTTCGGTGCTCGACAACATGATGTCGGCCGCGCCCGACATCACCGCGACCGAGGCGCGCAAGGTGCTCGGCTCGTTCCTGTTCACGGGCGACGACGTGCTCAAGCCCGCCGGCGTGCTGTCGGGCGGTGAGAAGACGCGGCTGTCGCTCGCGACGCTCGTCGTCTCCAGCGCCAACATGCTGCTGCTCGACGAGCCGACGAACAACCTCGACCCCGCCTCGCGCGAAGAGATCCTCGGTGCCCTCGCGCACTACGAGGGCGCCGTCGTCCTCGTCTCGCACGACGAGGGCGCGGTCCAGGCGCTCAACCCGGAGCGGGTGCTGATCCTCCCCGACGGCGTCGAAGACATCTGGGGCCGCGACTACGTCGACCTCGTGTCGCTGGCCTGAGAGCCCGGTACCTCGGAGCCCGCTTCCTCAGCGCCCGGTCGCTCAGCGGCCCGCGGTGTCGAGGAGGGCGTCCTCGGCCTCGGCATCCGCATCCCGGCGCTTCTTCGTGCGCGCGGGAGCGGGCTGACCGGTGCGGGCGGCCTCGGCATCCTCCCGACGATGCGCGCGCTCCGTGCGGATGACGTAGCCGATGAAGACGAAGCCCATGATCGCGAAGAGGATCCACTGCACCGCATACGACAGGTGTGGGCCCGGGTCATCCGAAGGCGCTTCGAGCGCCTGCGGGCGCGTCGCCGGCGCGGGGTCCTCCGAGACCATGACGCCGTAGGCGCTCTGCTCGAGCGCGTCGCCCGAGGCGGGGTCGATGAGGCGCGCGACCGACGGCAGGTGGATCGTCGGCACCTGCCCCGCGGGAGCGGAGCGCCCCGAGGCCGGCAGCGGCTCGCCGGGACGCAGTCGCACCACGACGCTCGTCTCGCCCTCGGGGGCGGCCGGCACGTGGTCGGGGGAGTTCTGCTGGTCGCCGGGCGGCACCCAGCCGCGATCGACGAGGAGGACGCGCCCGTCGTCGAGCCGGAAGGGCACGAGCACCTCGTAGGCGGCCGTGCCGCCGTGGGCCCGGTTGCGGGCGAGGAGCTGGTCATCCGGCAGGTAGGCGCCGGTGAGGGTGACCGGCGTCCACTCGTCTCCCGCCCGGAGCTTCCCTCCCGCCGGGATGATCTCGGCCAGCGGCACGGGATCGGCGTCGTAGTTCGCCGCGACGAGCGCGAGCTGCTCCGACCTCTGCGCGTTGCGCGAGAACTGCCAGTTCGACAGGAAGGCGCAGGCGATCGCGAACACGATGGCGACGGCGACGTAGGCGGTCCACCGGACGGCGGCGGGGGCATCCCGCCGCGAACCTGCGCTCATCCGCGGTCTCCCGCCGGCTCGAGCCTCACGACCTCGACGGGGAAGTCCCGCGTCGCGAGGAAGTCTCGGAGATAGTCGCGGTGCTCGTCGCACGCGACCCAGGACTTGCGGCGGTCGGGCGCGTGGATGCGCGGATTGCGCCAGTCGATCCGCCACGTCGCGGCCGCGCGGCATCCCGCCCGCGAGCACACCGCGGGCTCAGCGTGCGAGCTCATGCGGATTCGCCCCGCTCGGCCTCGCGATCGGGAGAGGAGGGTGACGGATGCCGCGGCGCGTCGTCCGTGCGGGCGGCGAGCGGTCGCTGCTCCTCGAGCCGGATGACGGGCGGTCCGCCCGCGGGCGGCACCACCGTCGGGACGGAGGGGAGCGCGCGCTCGGGCTCTTCGCGGGTCGTGCTCTTGGCGTCCTGCCCCACGTTCGCGCTGACGACGGCGATGTAGGGGAGGACGACGGCCCCGGCCGCGAAGATCCAGGTGTACCAGCTGTAGGGCGTCACGACCACCATGAGGATGAAGCACGCGACACGGATGCCCATCGTGATGAGATAACGCGTCGAGCGCGCGCCGGCCTCATCGCGCGGCGCCCGCGGAAGCGAGGTCGCGGACTGCGGTCCGCTGGAGTTCTTCACGATGATTCCAGGGTACGCCGCACAGAGGCCCCCGGCTCCCGCGAGGAGCACGCGGCGGCTACGCAGCGCTGAAGTTCGTGGCGTTCGCCGTGAACCAGCTGATCCAGGCGAAGAACAGGATGATCCCGAGGATCGCGAAGGCCACGCCGACGTAACCCACGATCGTCCCCGCGAGCGCGAGGCCGCGTCCGTTCTCGCCCGTGCGCTTGATCTGGCCGAGCGCCATGTGGCCCGTGATGATCCCGACGATCGAGCCGATGAGCGGGATGATGAAGATCCCCACGAGTGACGACACCAGCGAGACGATCGCGAGGCTGTTGGTCTTGCCACCGGTGGCGTAGCCGGAGTAGGCGGGGGCCGCGCCGTAGGGCGCCCCGTACGCGGGCGTGTTCTGCCCGTACGTCTGCGGCTGCTGCCCGTAGGTCTGCGGCTGCTGGCCGTACGCCGGCGGCGTGCCGTACGACCCGTACGCGGGCGGCTGCTGGCCGTACGCGGGCTGGCCGTAGTCGGGCGCCTGCTGCTGGCCGTAGTCGGGCGCCTGCTGGCCGTAGCCCTGGACCTGCTCGCCATACGCCGGGGGAGCCGGCGGGGCCGGATCCAGGGGAGTGGTCGGCTGCTCGTCGGAACGCGGCACGTAGCCGTCGTCCCGCGTACCGTCGTCGCGTGCATCGCTCATGATCGGGCCCTTTCCATCGCGTGCGCTCCCAGGCTCCCAGCGCCGCGGAAGCCTGTCAAACGCGCCGCTAGGCTGGTGCGGACCACCGCCGTCACCTTCCGGGAGTGAGCATGTCCACTGATCGCGTCGTCCTCGTCACCGGCGGAAACCGCGGCATCGGCCGCGCCATCGCCGAGCGCTTCGTGTCGGAGGGCTACAAGGTCGCCGTGACGGCCCGCTCGGGCGAGGGTCCCGAGGGAACGCTGACAGTGCGCGCGGATGTGACGGATGCCGCGGCCGTCGACGCCGCGTTCACCGAGGTCGAGGCGGCGCTCGGCCCCATCGGCATCGTCGTGGCCAACGCCGGGGTCACGAAGGACATGCTCCTTCTCCGCATGACCGAGGACGACTTCGACAGCGTCGTGGCGACCAACCTCGGCGGCGCCTTCCGCGTGGTCAAGCGCGCCTCCAAGGGCATGCTCCGCGCGAAGTGGGGCCGCGTCATCCTGATCTCGAGCGTCGTGGGGCTCTACGGCTCGCCCGGTCAGATCAACTACGCCTCGTCGAAGGCGGGCCTCGTGGGCTTCGCCCGCTCGCTCACGCGCGAGCTCGGCGGCCGGGGGATCACCGCGAACGTCGTGGCGCCGGGCTTCATCGAGACCGACATGACGGCCGCGCTCCCCGAAGAGACGCAGGCCGAGTACAAGAGCAACATCCCTGCGGGCCGTTTCGCGACGCCCGACGAGGTCGCCGGGGTCGTGACGTGGATCGCGTCGGACGACGCGGCGTACATCTCGGGCGCCGTCATCCCCGTCGACGGCGGCCTCGGCATGGGGCACTGACCCCGCCCGCAGCCTCTGCCGCCGAGCGGATCAGCCGTCGACGGCGGACAGGATCGCGGCGGCGACGGCGTCGGGTTGCGAGAACTGCGGCCAGTGCCCGGAGTGGAGCTCGTGGATCGTGAGGTCTTCGACCGCGACGAGCTCGGCCGCCCACGCCGGCGCCTTCGCGATGATCTCGCGGAGGTCGGACGCCGGCATCGTGCCCGTCAGCATCGTGACCGGGACGGCGCGCCGGCGCTCATCGCCGAGATCGACGGGGTCGGTCGGCACGCGCGCCGGCACCGAGAGGGCGCGCGCCGCGACGTCGGCCCGCGTCGCCTCGTCGAGATCGGCGACCTCGACCTCTTCGAAGCTGTCCCAGCCGGGGAACGGGACGACGCCGTCGACGACCGGGAACTCCCAGATCGAGCCGCCGTCGGCCGGCGGGAAGGTGTCGAGCAGCACGAGGCGCGCGACGCGGTCAGGCCGGGCGCCGGCCGCCGCGTAGACGACGTTGCCGCCGCCCGAGTGGCCGACGAGCACGACGGGCCCGTCGACCCCGTCGATCTGCTCGACGACGGCGGCGACCCAGTCGCCGATCCCGATGTCGGACGACGCCGGCGCGGCGACGCCGACCCCGGGCATCGTGAGCGGGTGGACGCGGTGCCCCGCGCTCTCGAGAACCGGTGTCACGGCATCCCACGACGACGCGTCGAGCCACAGGCCGGGTACCAGGATGATGTCCATACCCGTGACCGTACCCGGAGCCTCCGACGCTCGGGTCACGGCAGGAGCGCGATGATCTCACTCAGGTCGACCGGCCCGACGACGAGGTCGGCGCGCTCGCGCACGGCGGGCTTGGCGTTGAACGCGACCCCGAGGCCCGCGACGGCCATCATGCGCAGGTCGTTGGCGCCGTCGCCGATCGCGATCGTCCGCGACAGCGCGACGCCGGTCTCATCGGCCCATTCGCTCAGCGCGAGGGCCTTGCCCTCGGCATCCACGATGTCGCCGTCGACCCGGCCGGAGAGGCGACCGTCGACGACCGCGAGGCGATTGGCCCGCCAGACGTCCACGCCGAGCTCGGGGGCGACCGTGTCGAGGATCTCGTGGAAGCCGCCCGAGACGACGCCGACGCGTCCGCCCCGCTCGTGCACGGCGTCGATGAGCTCGCGCACGCCCGGAGTCGGCTCGATGCGCGCCAGGACGTGGGCGAACGCCGATACGGGGACGCCCGCGAGCGCCTCGACGCGCGAGCGCAGGCTCGTGGCGAAGTCGACCTCGCCGCGCATGGCGGCCTCGGTCGCGGCCGCGACCTCGGCGCCGCGTCCGGCCTCGTCCGCGATCAGCTCGATGACCTCGTTGCGGATGAGGGTCGAGTCGGCGTCGAGCACGACGAGGAAGCGGGAGGATGTCGCGGGCACGCCTCCACCGTAGCGGCGCCGGGCCGCGGCATCCGTCGCCGTCAGCGGTCGATGACGACGCCCTTGCCGACGACCGTGATGCCGCTGTCGGTGACGGTGAAGCCGCGGGCGAGATCGCGCTCGCGGTCGACCCCGACCGTCGCGCCGTCGGCGAGGACGACGTTCTTGTCGAGGATCGCGCGGTGCACCCGCGCGCCCGCGCCGACCTGCACGTGGTCGAACAGCACCGAGTCGGTGATCGTCGCGCCGCCGCCGGAGAGCGTCCAGGGTCCGACGACGCTGCGCTCGAGATGCGTGCCCGAGAGCACCGAGCCGAGCGAGACGACGGAGTCGATCGCGTTGCCCATGCGTCCGACCGAGTCGCGCACGAACTTCGCGGGCGGTGAGTTGACCGTCTGCGAGTGGATCGGCCACTCCATGTTGTAGAGGTTGAAGATCGGCAGGGTCGAGATGAGGTCCTGGTGCGCGTCGTAGAACGACTCGATGGTTCCGACGTCGCGCCAGTAGTACCGGTCGCGATCGGTCGAGCCCGGCACGTCGTTGAGCTTCATGTCGTAGACGCCCGCGTCGCCGCGTCCGACGAAGTAGGGGATGATGTCGCCGCCCATGTCGTGGTTCGACGTCGGCAGCTCGCCGTCCGACTCGACGGCCTCGATGAGCGCGTCGGTGTCGAAGATGTAGTTGCCCATCGAGGCGAGCACCTCGTCGGGGGAGTCCGTGAGGCCCTGGGGGTTCTGCGGCTTCTCGAGGAACTGGTTGATGCGCATGCCGTCGTCGCCGGTGACGTCGATGACACCGAACTGGTTGGCCAGCGAGATCGGCTGGCGGATGCCGGCGACCGTCGCGCGTGCGCCCGAGTCGATGTGCGCCGCCAGCATCTGGCGGAAGTCCATGCGGTAGACGTGATCGGCGCCGATCACGACGACGATGTCGGGCTTCTCGTCGTTGATGAGGTTGAGGCTCTGCAGGATCGCGTCGGCCGATCCCGAGAACCAGCGCTTGCCGAGGCGCTGCTGCGCCGGCACCGAGGCGACGTACGAGTCCAGCAGCGCCGACATGCGCCACGTCTGCGAGATGTGGCGGTCGAGGCTGTGCGACTTGTACTGCGTCAGCACGACGATCTGCCGCAGGCCGGAGTTGATGAGGTTGGAGATCGCGAAATCGATCAGCCGGTACTGCCCGCCGAACGGCACCGCGGGCTTCGCCCGATCAGCCGTCAAGGGCATCAATCGCTTTCCCTCGCCACCGGCGAGGATGATTCCGAAGACCTTCGGGGCTGCTGGCATGGCACCACCCTAGAGCCCTCTGCGCGAGCCGGGGTAGCGGCTGTACCGGGTGTGTCCGGTGTACTAGGTTTCAGGCATGCGCGTGGACGTCGTGACGAAGGAGTACCCGCCCGAGATCTACGGCGGCGCGGGGGTGCATGTGACGGAACTCGTCAAGGCGCTCCGCGAGTCGATCGAGGTGCAGGTGCGCGCGTTCGGCGCCGAACGCGCCGAACCCGGCACGACCGCCTACGGCGTCCCGACCGAGCTGTCCAGCGCGAACGCCGCGCTCCAGACGCTCGGGACCGACCTGGAGATCGTGACCGATGTCGCGGGCGCCGACGTCGTGCACTCCCACACCTGGTACGCCAACTTCGCCGGACACCTCGCGTCGCTCCTGCACGGCATCCCGCACATCGTGACGGCGCACAGCCTCGAGCCGCTGCGGCCCTGGAAGGCCGAGCAGCTGGGCGGCGGCTACGCCGTGTCGAGCTTCATCGAGAAGACGGCGTACGAGGGGGCGGCGGCGATCGTCGCGGTCAGCGAGGGCATGCGCGGCGACATCCTGCGCAGCTACCCGTCGCTGGACCCGGCCAAGGTGCGCGTCATCTACAACGGGATCGACGTCGAGGCGTGGCATCCCGTCGACGATCCCGATCTGCTCGCGCAGCTCGGCGTCGACGCGTCCAAGCCCTCGATCGTGTTCGTCGGGCGCATCACGCGCCAGAAGGGCCTCCCGTACCTGCTGCGCGCCGCCGAGCAGCTGCCCCCCGACGTGCAGCTCGTGCTGTGCGCCGGCGCTCCCGACACGCCCCAGATCATGGCCGAGGTCGAAGGGCTCGTGAAGGGCCTGCAGGAGACCCGCGAAGGGGTCGTCTGGATCGACCGCCTGCTCTCGCGGCACGAGCTGTGCACCCTCCTCAGCGCCGCGACGACGTTCGTGTGCCCGTCGGTCTACGAGCCGCTCGGCATCGTGAACCTCGAAGCCATGGCGTGCGGCGCCGCCGTCGTCGGCACGGCGACCGGCGGCATCCCCGAGGTCGTCGCCGACGGTGTGACCGGGCGACTCGTGCCCATCGAGCAGGTGCAGGACGGCACCGGCACGCCGATCGACCCCGAGAAGTTCGTCGACGATCTCGCGCGGGTGCTGACCGAGGTCGTGACCGATCCGGAGCGCGCCGCGGCGTACGGCAGGGCCGGTCGCGAACGCGCCTCGACGGACTTCAGCTGGGGGGCGATCGCGGACGCCACGAGGGCTCTCTACGAAGAGGTGAGCGCCGAGGCCCGATAGGCTGACGGCATGCCGCAGGTCCTCTCGTTCTCCGACGTCGTCGTCCGCAGGAACGCCAGGGACATCGTCGATCACTTGGACTGGTCGGTGAACGACGACGAGCGCTGGGTGATCCTCGGCCCCAACGGCGCGGGCAAGACGACTCTCCTCCAGCTGGCCGACACGCTCATGCACCCCACCGCGGGGGTCGTCACGATCCTCGGGGAGCGCCTGGGGCGCACCGACGTGTTCGAGCTGCGCCCGCGCATCGGCTTCGCGTCCTCGGCGATGGCCAAGCGGGTCCCGCCGGAGGAGACGGTGCTCGATGTCGTGCTCACCGCCGCCTTCTCGGTGCTCGGCCGCTGGAACGAGGACTACGAAGACATCGACGAGCGCCGCGCCCTGCGCGTGCTCGCCGAGTGGAAGCTCGACCACCTCGCCGACCGCACGTTCGGCACGCTGTCGGACGGCGAGCAGAAGCGCGTGCAGATCGCCCGGGCCGTCATGACCGACCCCGAGCTGCTCCTCCTCGACGAGCCGACCGCGAGCCTCGACCTCGGTGCGCGGGAGGAGCTGCTGACGCTCCTCGGCGGCTACGCCCAGGCGCCGACGACGCCGGCGATGATCATGGTGACGCATCACGTCGAAGAGATCCCGGTCGGCTTCACACACGTCCTGCTGCTGCGCGACGGCAAGGCGGTCGCGGCAGGGCCCATCGACGAGGCGCTGACGGCCGAGAACCTCACGGAGGCGTTCGGACTCCCGATCTCGCTGACCTCGGAAGACGGCCGCCACGCCGCGCGCGCGGCATCCTGACCCCCGTCCGCCTGCTCGGCGCGATCGATTCCTCGGTTCGCCGCCGGGGCTGGTAAGATCGCTCTTTGGTGCATTCGCACCGCAGACTTCGTCCGCCCTGGCAAAATCCAGGGCATCACATTTCAAAGGACCTCCTATGAAGACTGACATCCACCCCGAGTACCAGGCGGTCGTTTTCCGCGACCTCGGTTCGGGCGAGACGTTCCTCACGCGCTCCACCGTCACCAGCGACAAGACCGTCGAGCTCGACGGTGTCGAGTACCCCGTCATCGACGTCGAGATCTCGTCCGCTTCGCACCCGTTCTACACGGGCAAGCAGCGCATCCTCGACTCGGCCGGTCGCGTCGAGAAGTTCAACCAGCGCTTCAAGAACTTCGGCACCAAGTAAGCCGCACCACGTGGGCCCCGCTTCGGCGGGGCCTTCGTCGTTCCCGCCGCGGGGGATTCCGGCGAGCTCGTTCGCGGCCGTCCGCTCGCATCCGACGGTCAGCGGATGGGCCACTCGCCGTCGAGGCGGTCCGACGGGTCGAGGCGGCCGATGTGGATGAAGTACTCCGTGAGGCTCGCGGCCTGCGCGCGGGCCCACGCGATCTGCCGCGTGTGCAGCTCGTGCGCCGTCTCGGGCAGCCACGGCGCGAAGCGCTCGGCGAGGGCCTGCGCGACGCGCCCGGCAGCGACGGCGTCGGCCGAGGCCTCGTGGGCCCCGTCGAGCCGCACGGCGTAGTGCTCGGCGACGACGGTGAGCGTGCGCTTGCCGCGCCGCCAGCGGTCGTACGCCTTGTCGACGACGAGCGGGTCGATGACGGGGGAGGGCGAGAGGATCGGCTCGACGCCGTGGCGCAGCGCCTCGTTCTTGAGCAGCGAGAAGTCGTAGGGCGCGTTGTAGGCGACGACCGGGATGCCGGCATCGAGGATCCCCCGGAGGGCGTCCACGACCTCCCGCACGACCTCGCCCGCCGGTCGCCCCTCCGTGCGGGCGCGCTCGGTCGTGACGCCATGGATCGCGGCGGCGCCCTCGGGGATCTCGACGCCGGGATCGGCGAGCCAGTCGTGCGCCGCCAGCACCGAGCCCGAGGCATCCAGCACCCCGACATGCGCCGTCACGATCCGGTCGCGCGTCACGTCGACGCCGGTCGTCTCAAGATCGAAGACGCCCACGACACGGGTCCACTCCGGCCGCTGGAACATGGCGAGGGGCTGCTGCATGCCGCTCACGGTATGCGTCGCCCCCGACATCGCCGTGAAGGCGCGCCTTCCGCACGACGAAACGAGAGACACGCCGGACGGATGCCTCGTCCCGGCGGCGGGTCGTCGCTCTGCCGTGCGGACGGCACCGCGCCGGGGCTCCGTAGACTCGGAGGGTGTCCGTGGCCAGCCCCTACTCGTCGCTTCTGGCGGAGATCTCCGTCGAGCGCCGCGAGGCCGATGTCCTGGGCGGGACGACGGCGTACTGGGTCTACGGCCCTGCCGACGCGCAGGCGACGATCGTCGCCGTCCACGGCTTCCGCGGCGAGCACCACGGCCTCGAGCCCGTCGTCGCCCACCTGCCCGGGTTCCGCGTCATCTCACCCGACCTCCCGGGCTTCGGCGAGACGGCGCCTCTTCCCGGTCGCCGTCACGACCTCGACGCCTACGCCGCGTGGCTCACGGCGTTCGTCGCCGAGGTCGCTCCCGGCGCGGTCATCCTCGGCCACTCCTTCGGGTCGATCGTGGTTTCGGCCGCCGTCGCCGCGGGCCTGGAGACCCCGAAGGTCGTGCTCGTCAACCCGATCGGCGCTCCCGCGCTCGAGGGGCCCCGAGGCATCCTGACGCGTCTCGCGGTCTTCTACTACTGGGCCGGCGCCGCGCTGCCGGGCCGCCTCGGCGAGGCGTTGCTGCGCAACGGCGTCATCGTGCGCGTCATGAGCGTCTCGATGGCCAAGACCCGCGACGGCGGACTTCGCCGGTTCATCCACGACCAGCACGACACCTACTTCTCGCGGTTCGCCGATCGAGACGTGCTGCGCGACGCCTTCGTCGCCTCGGTGTCGCACGACGTACGGGAGTTCGCGCCGCGGATCGCGCAGCCGACGCTCCTCGTCGCGGCGCAGAAGGACGACATCACCCCGATCGAGGCCGAGCGGACGCTCGCGACCCTCTTCCCGCACGCGGAGCTCGTCGAGATCCCCGACGTCGGCCACCTCATCCACTACGAGACGCCCGAGCCGGCGGCGGCCGCGATCAGGCGGTTCCTCGCGCCTTCCGGGCCCGGTACGCGTTGACGTTCATGCGGTTGCCGCAGTTGCCGGTGTCGCAGTAGAGCTTCGAGCCGTTGCGCGAGTAGTCGACGTAGACGCACTCGCAGTCATCGGCCGAGCACACCCGGATCCGGTCGTACTCGTCGGAGCGGATGACGTCGACGAACGCCATCGCGCCCTCCGCGAGGATGCGGGTGGAAAGCGGCGCGTCGTCGGACGTCGCGTGGATGTGCCAGTCGTAGCCGTCGTGGATGACGAGCTGGGGGAGCGCGCCGCTGTCGTGGAGCATCTCGTTGACCAGCGGCACGGCGCCCACGCGGTCGACCTCCCACAGCGCGTGGAGGCGCCCGCGCACGTCGCGCAGGGCCGAGATCGTCCCGGCGGTGCGGTGGATCGAGCCGGTGTAGGGGTTCACGACGAGGAACGCGTCGAGATCGTCGACGGTCTGCAGCCGATCGCGATCGGCCGCTCCGGGAAGCGTGTTGACGAGGTTGACGACCGCTGCAAGGGACTGCCGCGTGTCAGGGGTGAAGACCACATTGACTCCTGATTCGTCGGGACGCTATTGTCACGAGTGTAACCTCCTACGCTCCTGACAGGCTCCTGCGATGACCGCTGCTCTCACTCTGCCCGACGTCGCGTCGTCCCGACGCGTCCGCACGGCGGGGCTCGTCATGGCGGTCGTCTCCGCTCTCGCGTTCTCCTCGAGCGGGCCCCTCGTCAAACCGCTCCTCGCGGCGGGGTGGTCGCTCGGCGCGGCTCTGCTCGTGCGGATGGGCGTCTCGGCACTCCTGCTCGCGCCGGCGCTCGTGCTCGCCATCCGCCGCGAACGCTCCTTCCTGCGCATGCACTGGCGCCTCATCCTCGGGTTCGGGCTCACCGCCGTCGCGGGCTGCCAGATCCTCTTCTTCGCCGCGATGCAGCGCATGCCGGTCGCCGTCGCGCTCCTCATCCAGTACCTCGCGCCGGTGCTCCTCGTCGGATTCGCGTGGGTGCGCACGCGCCGTGCCCCGTCGCGCCTGGTCATGACCGGCTCGGTCGTGGCGATCGTCGGGCTCGTGCTCGTCGTCGACATCTCGGGGGCGCGCTTCGATCTGCTCGGCACGCTCCTCGCCCTCGGTGCCGCCGTGTGCGTCGGCGCCTACTTCCTCATCGCCGAGCGCGCGGGCGACGACCTGCCGCCCGTCGCGCTCGCGTCGGGCGGTCTCCTGGTGGGCGCCGTGCTCATGGCCCTGCTGTGCGCGACCGGGATCCTGCCGTTCCAGGCGCCCTCGGTCGACGTGGTCCTGGCCGGGGCGACCCTCCCGTGGTTCCTCCCGCTGTTCTGGGTCGCGGGCATCGGGACGACCCTCGGCTACGCGTTCGGCGTCATGGCCGTGCCGCGCATCGGCGCGCGCCTCGCCTCGTTCGTCGGGCTGTCCGAAGTGCTCTTCGCCCTCGGCTTCGCGTGGCTGCTTCTGGCCGAGGTGCCCGCTCCCATCCAGTTCGTGGGAGGTGCGCTGATCCTCGCGGGCGTCGTGCTCGTGCGGATGGATGCCGAGGCCGGCCACCGCGACGGCGCGATCACCGCTCCCGCTGTGCCAATTCCATGAGGGGCGCGACGCGGTAGCCGATGACCTCCCCCATGACGAGGGAGGTCTCGGTGCGCTCGACGCCCTCGATCGCGAGGATGCGGGCGTCCGTGTCGAAGAGGTGCTGCGTGTCGCGGCACGCGACGCGCACGAGAAGATCGACCTGACCGCTCAATCCGTGCACCTGGACGATCTCGGGGATCGAGACGAGGTCATGCGAGATGCGGGGGAGGTCGGCCTGGCGGACGATGACGCTCACGAACGCCTCGATGGGGAAGCCCAGCGCGGCCGAGGAGATCGCCCGCTCGTACGAGAGGAAGACGCCGGCTCTCTCGAGGCGGGCCATGCGTGCCTGGACGGTGTTGCGAGAGAGTCCGAGCTTCTCGGCGAGTGCCACCACGGTGGCACGCGGATCCGCCGACAGGGCCGCGAGGAGCTCGAGATCGACGTGATCGAGGGTGCTCATAGTGCGAAACATTAGCACGCAGAGCGTCCGCTCATCTTGTCAACATGCTCAGAGCAATCGACAATGCTTGAGCTAGGTGCGAGATCGACGTACTCTCGGCCTTATCCGGCGACGGCGCCGGCACTCCGATGACGACCGCCTCACGAGGGCGGCTCGACTCGCGAAGGGATGACGACGATGCACACCCTCACACCGCAGACCGACCTGGCGACCGATATCGACGACGTCGCGCGTCTGGTGAACGAAGACGGCGAACGAGTCGCCGACCCCGAGCTGGAGCGGTGGGTCGCAGACGTCGACGCCGCCGCCCTGCAGAGCCTCTACCGCGACATGACCCTCGTCCGCCGGATCGACACCGAGGGCGTCGCCCTGCAGCGTCAGGGGCAGCTCGGCCTGTGGGCGCCGTGCCAGGGCCAGGAGGCCGTGCAGGTCGGAACGGCCAGGGCCTGCCGCGCCGACGACTTCGTGTTCCCGAGCTACCGCGAGATCGGCGTGCAGCACGTCCGCGGCGCCGAGCCCGCCGACTTCGTCATCGCATGGCGCGGCGAGGAGCACTCGACGTACAACCCGTACGACATCAACACCGCGACGCCCCAGATCATCATCGGCGCGCAGAGCCTCCACGCCGTGGGCTACGCGATGGGCATCCAGCGCGACGGCACGGATCAGGTCGCGGCCGCCTACTTCGGCGACGGCGCCTCGAGTCAGGGCGACGTCAACGAGGCCATGATCTTCGCCTCGTCGTTCCGCTCGCCGGTCGTGTTCGTGTGCACCAACAACCAGTGGGCGATCTCCGAGCCCGTCACCGTGCAGGCGAAGTTCCCGATCGCCGGACGTGCGCCGGGCTTCGGCATCCCGAGCATGCGGATCGACGGCAACGACGTCCTCGCGAGCCTCGCGGCGATGCGCTGGGCGCTCGACCACGCGCGCAGCGGCAAGGGGCCGGCCTTCATCGAGGCCGTGACCTACCGCATGGGTCCGCACACCACGTCGGACGACCCGACGCGCTACCGGCACAAGGAAGAGGTCGAGCGCTGGAAGCGCCGCGACCCGATCGCTCGCATCGAGGCGCTGCTGCGCACGCAGAACGCCTTCGGCGAGGATTTCCAGACGGATGTCGCGGCCGACGCCGACCGGCTGGGCGCCGCCGTGCGGGCCGCCGCGCTGGGGGCCGTCTCGCGCGAGCCCATCGGCGTCTTCGATCACGTCTACGAGGAGCCGCACACCGCCCTCGCCGAGCAGCGCGAGCACTTCGCCGCGTACCTCGCCGGCTTCGCCACCGAGGCGGGCACCGGAGCGGAGGCGGGGCGATGACGCAGCTCACGATGGCCAAGGCCATCAATGAAGGCCTCCGCCGCGCCATGACCGACGACGACAAGGTCCTCGTCATGGGCGAGGACATCGGCAAGCTCGGCGGCGTCTTCCGTATCACCGACGGTCTGCTCGACGAGTTCGGCGCGCAGCGCATCGTCGACACGCCGCTCGCCGAGGCAGGCATCATGGGCACCGCCGTGGGGCTCGCCTTCCGCGGCTACCGGCCCGTGGTCGAGATCCAGTTCGACGGCTTCGTGTACCCCGCGTTCGACCAGATCGTGTGCCAGGTGGCGAAACTGCACTACCGCACCCGCGGCAACGTCACGATGCCGATCACGATCCGCATCCCGTGGGCGGGCGGCGTCGGCGCCGCCGAGCACCACTCGGAATCGCCCGAGGCCTACTTCGTGCACACGTCGGGCCTGCGCGTCGTGGCGGTGTCCAACCCGCAGGACGCCTACGTCATGCTCCGCCAGGCGATCGCGTGCGACGACCCCGTCGTCTTCTTCGAGCCCAAGCGCCTCTACCACTCCAAGGGCGAGGTCGACCTCGGCGCCGACCTCGCCGACGCCCCGCCCATGGGTCTCGCGCGCATCGCGCGGGAGGGCTCCGATGTGACGCTCCTCACGTACGGTGCGCAGGTGGCGACGGCGATGGATGCCGCGACCGCCGCCGAAGACGAGGGCATCTCCATCGAGGTCATCGACCTCCGGTCCATCTCGCCGGTGGACTACCGCACCGTCACGGCGTCGGTCCGCAAGACCGGTCGCGTCGTCGTGACGCACGAGGCCGCCCGCGAGGCGGGCGTCGGTGCGGAGCTCATCGCGAGCGTCACCGAGAAGTGCTTCAACTACCTCGAGGCGGCACCCGTGCGCGTCACCGGGCACGACATCCCCTATCCGCCCGCGAAGCTCGAGAAGCACCACCTGCCCGACCTCGACCGGATCCTCGACGGGGTCGACCGCGTGCTCGACCGTCCCAACAGCATGAGCGGGGTGATCGACCAGTGATCCAGGAGTTCCGTCTCCCCGACCTCGGCGAAGGCCTTCCCGAAGCCGAGCTCGTGCAGTGGATGGTCGCGGAGGGCGACACCGTCACCCTGAACCAGACCATCGCCGAGGTCGAGACGGCGAAGGCCGTCGTCGAGCTGCCGTCGCCGTACGCCGGCGTCGTGTCGAAGCTGCATGCGCAGGCGGGCGACATCGTCGCCGTCGGCTCGGTGCTCATCGCGTACGACCTCCCCGGCGAGAACGGCTCCGGCGACGCCATGCGCGCCGGCCGCGCCGAGGTCCGCGCCGAGGCGAGCGCGCCGGCGGAGGCCACGGCGCAGGCCCCGGCCCAGACGCGCGCCGAGTCGCGCGCCGAGACGGCTGCCGAGGCTCCCGCCGAGGAGAAGGCCCAGCCCAACCTCGTCGGGTACGGCGCGGCGCCGCAGGCTTCCGGGCGACCGCAGCGACGGGCGCGGGCGGCCGCGGCATCCGTCTCCGCTCCCCGCGCCGATACGGCGGTGCTCGAAGCCGCCCCGCACGACGTGCTGCACGCCGCCGAGACGATCGACGTGCCGCTGGAGCGGCCTCGCTCGACCCCGCCGGTGCGCAAGCTCGCGAAAGACCTCGGCATCGACCTCGCCCTGGTCGAGCCGACGGGCGCCACCGGCCTCATCACCCGCGGCGACGTCGAGGCGTACGCCGAGCGCGTCGGCGCCCGCACGCCCGCCGTGGCCGAGCCGGAGTCTGCCGAGAGCGTCCCGAGCACGCCGGCTGCCCTCGCCGGGCGGGAGGGCCCGCGCGAGACGCGCACCCCCATCCGGGGCGTCCGCAAGCACACCGCCGCCGCCATGGTGCGAAGCGCCTTCACGGCCCCGCACGTGACGACTTTCCTCACGGTGGACGTCACGGCGACGACCGAGCTGCTCGCTTCGCTCAAGGCCGACCGGTCGCTGGAAGGGCACCGCATCGGCATCCTCGCCGTGGCCGCGAAGGCGGTCTGCCTCGCCCTCACCCGCGCCCCCGAGCTCAACTCGCGCTGGGACGAGGAGAACGGCGAGATCGTCGAGTTCGGCTACGTCAACCTCGGCATCGCGGCGGCGACACAGCGCGGACTCGTCGTGCCGAACATCCGCGACGCCGACGCCATGACGCTCGTCGAGCTGGCCGACGCGATCGGCGCCCTCGCGCAGACCGCGCGGGCGGGCAAGACGGCCCCCGCCGAGATGATGGGCGGCACCTTCTCGATTACCAACGTCGGAGTCTTCGGCGTCGACGCGGGCACCCCGATCCTCAACCCGGGGGAGGCGGGCATCCTCGCGCTCGGCGCCGTCCGTCGCCAGCCCTGGGAGCACCACGGCGAGATCGCGCTGCGCGAGGTCATGACGCTCGCGCTGTCGTTCGACCATCGCCTCGTGGACGGCGAGCAGGGCTCGCGCTTCCTCGCCGACGTCGGCGCGATACTTCGCGAGCCCGGGCGGGCGATGCTGCTGCGCTGACCGAGAGGGGTGACGGATGCCTCGGTCGGCGCGCTTCGCCGGCCGAGGCATCCGTCATGTTCAGGAGTGCCGGGCAGCCCTGCGGGAAGAACAGCCCGAGCCCGTGCTTCCACGAGCCCTGCGCCCGATCTCGCGTGCCGGACTCAGGATGAGAGCGATGAATCCACTCGACACGCCGTTGATCTACTTGTCCGGAGTGCTGCCGTCCTGAGTCAGGCACGCGTGAAGGTCGCGGCGTGAGCGCGGAGTCGAGCGGGCCGAGCTGCCCCCGCCCGCCTCCGCCCCGCGCTCCTGCGGCCCTCGGCAGGGCGGCGCCGACGTCGCGGCGTCAGATCGTGAGCGCTGCGATCGCCATCGACTCGAGGACGGGGCGGACCGAGCGGTCGGAAGCGGTCTGGCGCACGCCGCGCATGCTGTGCGGCGTCGAGTTGATCAGGCCGAAGCACGCGTGGGCGCGCACGCGCAGGTCGGTCTCGGCGCGGGCGGGGTGCAGGCGGGCGAGGACCCCCATCCACAGCTCGACGTACTCGCGCTGAAGGCGCCGTACGCGGTTGCGGTCGTCGTCGCTGAGGCTCGCGAGGTCGCGGTCCTGGACGCGGATGACGTCGGCGTCGCTCAGCGCGAAGTCGACGTGGAAGGCGACGAGGCCGCGCAGCTGCTCGCGCGGATCGTCGCTGCGACCCAGCACCTCCTGGCCTCCGGCGAGAAGGCGCTCGCTCACGCCGACGAGGATCGCGCCGAGGAGCGCCTGTTTGTTGGCGAAGTGGCGATACACCGCGGGGCCGCTCACGCCGACTGCTGCCCCGAGGTCTTCCAGGCTCACCCCGCTGAACCCGCGCTCGGCGAAGAGGCGGGCCGCCTCATGCAGGATCGCGGCCTGCCGATCGGCTTTCGCGCGGTCGCGCTCGGTCAGACCGCTTGTCATCTCAGTTAATCCTCGCTAACCTGATTATCGAGTTAGTGAACACTAACCAATTCGCGCGCGTCACGACAATGGATGTGATGCGATCGTGACGTCGACGGGGATGACACGGAGAACCCATGGACCAGTACGACCTGTCCGATGACGAGCGGGAGCTCGCCAAGCTCGTCCGCGAGTTCGCCGAGGAGGTGGTCGCGCCGCGCTCCTACGAGGCCGATCGCACGAAGACGCTGCCGCTGGATGTCGTGGCGCAGATGGGGGAGCTCGGTCTGTTCGGCCTGCCCTTCCCCGAAGAGCTCGGCGGCCAGGGCGGCGACTACTTCGCGCTGTGCCTGGCGATCGAAGGGCTCGGTCGCGTCGACCAGTCGATCGCCATCACCCTCGAGGCCGGGGTGAGCCTCGGCGCCATGCCGGTCTTCCGCTTCGGCGACGACGCGCAGAAGCACGAGCTCCTGCCCGACCTCCTCGCCGGCCGCGCGCTCGCCGGGTTCGGGCTCACCGAGCCGGAGGCGGGGTCGGATGCCGGGGCCACGCGCACGACGGCACGCCTCGAGGGCGGGGAGTGGGTCGTGAACGGCGCGAAGCAGTTCATCACCAACTCGGGCACCGAGATCACCCGGTTCGTCACCGTCACGGCGGTCACCGGCGAGTCGGGCGGCCGCAAGGAGATCTCCACCATCATCGTGCCCAACGGCACGCCCGGATTCACGGTCGAGGCGCCCTACGACAAGGTCGGCTGGCATGCCTCCGACACGCACCCGCTGACCTTCGTCGACGCCCGCGTGCCCGAGGCGAACCTGCTCGGCCAGCGCGGCCGCGGGTTCGCGAACTTCCTGCACATCCTCGACGAGGGGCGGATCGCGATCGCGGCGCTGTCGACGGGTGCGGCAGAAGGCTGCCTCGAGGCCGCCGTCGACTACGCCAAGAAGCGCACGGTCTTCGGCGAGCCGCTCTCGACGCGCCAGAGCATCCAGTTCACGCTCGCCCGCATGCAGGCCCGCGTGCACAACGCGCGCCTCGCATGGCATCACGCGGCCCGGCTGCGCGATGCCGGCAAGCCGTTCAAGACCCAGGCGGCGATCGCGAAGCTCACCGCGAGCGACGCCGCGATGGACAACGCGCGCGACGCGACGCAGATCTTCGGCGGCAACGGCTTCATGAACGAGTACCCCGTCGCCCGGCACTACCGCGACTCGAAGATCCTCGAGATCGGCGAGGGCACGTCCGAAGTGCAGCTCCTCGTCATCTCGCGCGCGCTCGGGCTCGACGGGTAGCGTGAGGCTCGTGGGCGACGGCACGGGCTGGACCGAGGGTGACCGCGAGCGGGCGCCCGAGGTGCTCCAGCGCGGCCTGTACTACGAGGAGCTCGAGGTCGGCGTGCGGTACGCCCACCGGCCCGGTCGCACGGCGACCGAAGCCGACAACGTGCTGTTCTCGTCTCTCACGATGAACACGCAGGCGCTGCACCTGGATGCCGCGTACTCGGCGACGCAGCCTTTCGGGCAGCGCCTCATGAACTCGATGTGGACGCTCGCGACGATGGTCGGGGCATCCGTGTCCCAGATCACGCAGGGCACGCTGGTGGCCCAGCTGGGGCTGAGCGACATCACCTTCCCCGCCCCGCTCTTCCACGGCGACACGCTCTACAGCGAGACCGAGATCCTCCAGAAGCGCCGGTCGGCCTCGCGCCCCGGCCAGGGGATCGTCACGATGCGCCACACCGGCCGCAATCAGGACGGCGTCGTCGTGGCCACAGCGACCCGCGTCGCGCTGATGTGGTGCCGCGGCACCGACGAGGAGGCGAGCCGATGACGTGGGACCTCGGCCCCGCGATCCTCTTCTGCCCGGCAGACCGGCCCGAGCGCTACGCGAAGGCGCTCGAGCGCGCCGACAGCGTCATCCTCGACCTCGAGGACGCGGTCGCACCCGCCGACAAGACGGCCGCACGCGGATTCCTCATCGAGTCCGAGCTCGATCCCGCACGCGTCATCGTGCGGGTGAACCCCTTGGACTCCGACGCGTTCGCGGCAGACCTCGCGACGCTGTCGCAGACCGACTACCGCACGATCATGCTCGCCAAGGCCGAGTCGCCCAAGCGGATCGCGCAGATCGACGCCCGATTCCGCCTCGTCGCGCTCCTCGAGACCGCCAAGGGCGTGTCGCAGGCCGAGCGCATCGCGGATCTCGACAGCGTCGTGGCGCTCATGTGGGGCGCCGAAGACCTCGTCGCGAGCATCGGCGGCACGTCGAGCCGCAAGCCGAACGGCCGCTATCGCGACATCGCCCGCTACGCGCGGGCGCGCACCCTCCTTGCCGCGGGGGCTCGCGAGAAGGCCGCGATCGACGCGGTGCACCTCGACATCTCCGACACGAAGCGGCTGCGCATCGAGGCGACGGATGCCGCGGCCTCCGGATTCGCCGCGACCGCGTGCGTCCATCCGAGCCAGGTCGAGGTCATCCGTGCGGCCTACCGCCCCGATCACCGCGAGGTCGCGTGGGCTGAGAGCGTGCTGGCCGCCGCCGAGGGTCAGCGCGGCGTCTTCACGTTCGAGGGGCGCATGGTCGACGAGCCCGTGCTGCGCCATGCGCGAGGCATCCTGCGGCGCGGCGGCGCCTGACCCGAAACAGTCCGCTCGGCGCGCACGTCGTCACTCGGCGCGCAGCCGGACCCTGAAGCAGGCGCCGAGGCTATGCGGCCTGGGGCGTGTACGACAGCAGTCGCAGTCGGTCGCGCTCGAAGAGCACGGTATGCGCCGACGCGTTGGCGAGCCGCTCGCCCTCGAGGGGGAGCGTGTCGCCGCTGGCGTGGCGGATCACCTCGCGGATGAGGGCGCCGTGCGTCACGACGATGACGGATGCCGCGCCCGGCGCCGTCGCACGGCGCACGTCGCGGGCGACCCGCGTCAGGCCGCTCAGCGCCCGTGCGCGCAGGTCTTCGCGGGTCTCGGCCTCGGGCACGTCGGTGCCGTGCCAGTCGCCCCACCGCTCGAAGTACTCCTCGACGCGCATCCCCTCGGCCACGCCGTAGCCGCGCTCGCGGAGCTCGGGATACAGGTGGGGCGGCGCGAGGTCCAGCTCGCGGGCGATGATCTCGCCGGTTTCGCGGGCCCGCGAGAGGTCGCTCGCGACGACGACGGCGGGGTGGCGGGCATCGAGCATCGCGCGGAGGGTGGCCGCGGCATCCCGAGCCTGCCCACGACCCGTGTCGTTGAGGGGCACATCCGTCGCGCCCTGGATCCGGCGATCGCGGTTCCAGTCGGTCTCGCCGTGCCGCACGAGGATGAGGGTCGTCACCCTTCGAGCCTAACCGGGCGCGGGAGCGTCGCCGCCCGCGTCAGACCGCCGCGGGGAGCGCCTCGGCCAGGGCGCTGAGCACATCGCTCGTGCCGGCGTCGACCTTGACGGTGGCGCGGGCGTCGGCCCGCGTCTCGCCGCGGTTGACGATCACGACCGGAAGGCGCCGGCGGCGCGCGCGCTCGACGAGGCGGATGCCGGAGTTCACGACGAGCGACGAGCCGGCGACCACGAGGGCGTCGCTCGTGCGCACGAGCTGCTCGGCCTCGCGGAACTTCTCGGCGGGGATGAACTCCCCGAAGAACACGACATCGGGCTTGAGCATGCCCTCGCAGACCGTGCATGCGGGGATGCGGAAGCCGTCGGTGCTCTCGGGGAGCACGTCGCCGTCGGGGCCGAGCGGCACGTTCTCGGGGATCGCGATCCACGGGTTGTCGGCCTCGACCCGCACGGCGAGATCGCGCCGGTCGAACACCTGCCCGCAGTGCGTGCAGAAGACGCGGCGCATCGTGCCGTGCAGCTCGACGACGCGGCGGCTCCCGGCGCGGACGTGAAGGCCGTCGACGTTCTGCGTGATGACGCCGGTCGCGATGCCGCTTCCCTCGAGCCGTGCGAGAGCGCGGTGACCGGGATTGGGGTCGGCGGCGGCGAACGCCCGCCAGCCGAGGTGGCTGCCCACCCAGTAGCGCCGGCGCGCCTGCTCGCTCGCCAGGAACGTCTGCGCCGTCATGGGCGTGCGCACCGGCGCACCCTTGCCGCGGTAGTCGGGGATGCCGGAGTCGGTCGAGACGCCGGCGCCCGTCAGCACGGCCACGCGGCGGCCGGCGAGCACCTCGATCGCCCGCTGCACCGACTCGGCGGTCGCGGCGTCGAACTGCGTCACCAGCGTCATGTCATCCACCCTCTCGCGTCCGAGAGTACGCCCGGCCCTTTTCCGGCGTGTTACGGGAGGCCCGTGGGAGGGTGGACGAATGCAGATCATCCCGATCGACTCCTCGTCCGACGAGCGGCTGGCCGATTACCGGGATCTGACGGATGTCGCGCTGCGCCGCGTGCTGGAGCCCGAGGGCGGTCTCTACATCGCCGAGTCCGCCAAGGTCATCGCGCGGGCCGTGCGGGCCGGTCATCGGCCGCGATCCGTCCTCGTGCAGGAGAAGTGGCTCGACGACGTCGCCGCCGTGCTGGGGGAGGACTCCGCGGTGCCGGTGTACGTCGTGTCGTCGGAGGTGGCGGAGGGGATCACGGGCTACGTCGTGCACCGCGGCGCGCTCGCCGCGATGCACCGGCCCGAGCTGCCCTCGGTCGAGGAGGTCGTCGCGGGGGCGAGGCGGGTCGTCGTGCTCGAGGACATCGTGGATCACACCAACGTCGGCGCGATCTTCCGCGGCGCGGCGGGTCTCGGCGCCGACGCCGTGCTGGTCTCGCCCCGCTGCGCCGATCCGCTGTACCGCCGGTCGGTGCGGGTGTCGATGGGGACCGTCTTCCAGGTGCCGTGGACGCGCCTGCCCGAGTGGGGCGAGGCACGAGGCATCCTGAACCGTCTCGGCTTCCAGCTCGCGGCGCTGGCCCTCGCCGACGATGCCGTGCCCCTCGACGTCTTCGCGGCGGCGGCCCCCGAGCGGGTCGCGCTCATGCTCGGGGCCGAGGGCGACGGCCTGTCGCGGCGCGCGCTCGAGGCGGCCGACACGGTCGTGACGATCCCGATGACGGGCGGCGTGGACTCGCTCAACGTCGCCGCGGCGGCGGCCGTGGCGATGTGGGAGCTGCGCGTGCGCTGACGCCCCCGGCGGTTTGCCCGGCTTCGCCGCGCGACCGGCCCCCCCGCCGGTTTCCCGGCCCCGCCCCCCGTTTGCCCGGGCTTCGCCGCGCGAGTTGCCACAAGATGTGGCAACTCGGCGTCGAGTTGCGCGATCGAGTGGCAACTCGACGTGCGGGGGGCGCCGTCAGACCTGCTCGCCCCGCGTCTGGTTCGGGTCCTTGCCGGGCAGGAGCGTGATGACCGGCAGCGGATCGGGCCGCTTCGGCTTGACGTCGTCGCCCGACGACTGGTGGCGCAGGCGTCGCAGAACCCACGGCATGAGGTACTCGCGCGCCCAGACGAGGTCGATCGAGCGCGCTTCGCGCCACGTGCGGTTCGGGTAGGGGTCGGGCTGCATCGGCTGGAGGTCGTTGGGGACGTTGAGGGCCCGCAGCACCATGCGCGCGACCTCGTGGTGACCCAGCCGGTTGTAGTGCAGGCGATCGTCGTCGAAGAAGCGCATGTCCTGCACCTCTTTGAGCGCCCACTGATCGGCGACGATGCAGTCGTACTTCTCGGCGATCGCGCGGATGTTCTCGTTGTAGATGGCGACCTTGCCCCGGATGCCGCGGAACACCGGCGTGAAGTTCGTGTCGATGCCCGTGAACACGACGAGGGTCGCCCCGTCGCGGCTCAGCCGCACGACGGCGTCCTCGAACTGCTGCGACACGTCGTCGGGATCGGTTCCGGGGCGGATGACGTCGTTGCCGCCAGCGGAGAACGTGATGAGGTCGGGGCTCAGCGCGAGCGCCGGTTCGATCTGGTCGGCGACGATCTGGGCGATGAGCTTTCCGCGCACCGCGAGGTTCGCATACGCGAAGTCGTCGACCTGCTGCGACAGCACTTCGGCCACGCGGTCGGCCCACCCGCGGAATCCGTTGGGAGCCGTGGGCTCGGGGTCGCCGACGCCCTCCGTGAACGAGTCGCCGATGGCGACGTAGCGGCGCCAGGGATGCGGCCCGCTGTTGGTGACGAAGGGGCTGCGGGGGTCTTCGCTGTTCGACATCCGTCTGTTCCTCGGTTTCTACCGTTCACCAGGCTATCCCGCGAGCGCCGCCAGCGGTCCCCGCCGGGCTGTCGCCGACCTCGTTTAGGGTTGTCGTTCGTGCCGTCGGGTGGCGCAGGGAGGGAGGCCGAGTGGAAGACGACGCCGTCGACACCCTCGAACAGAGCGACCACGGCCGCCCTCACCTCGGCAGCTTCGCGGCGGAGCACCTCTCGCCCTCGTACCCGCAGCGCGCGCCCTGGGGAACGGCCCAGCGCCTGCGCGCCTGGCAGGCCGAGGCCCTCGACCTGTACTTCGGCCTCGACGGCCCCGACGGCGAGGGGGGCGGACCCCGCGACTTCCTCGCCGCCGCGACCCCCGGCGCCGGCAAGACGACGTTCGCCCTGCGCCTGGCCAGCGAGCTGCTGCGCCGTCGTGTGGTCGAGCGCATCGTCGTGGTCGCCCCGACGGAGCACCTGAAGACCCAGTGGGCGGATGCCGCGGCCCGCGTGGGCATGCGCCTCGATCCCGCATTCAGCAACCGTCACTTCGCCCCGGCGCGGCATTACCACGGGGTCGCGGTGACCTACGCGCAAGTCGCGGTCAAGGCATCCGTCCACCAGCAGCTGATCCTGGATCGCAAGACGCTCGTGATCCTCGACGAGGTGCACCACGGCGGCGACGCCCTCAGCTGGGGCGATGCGCTGCGGGAGGCGTACAGCCGTGCGACGCGTCGCCTGCTGCTGTCGGGGACGCCCTTCCGCAGCGACACGGCACCCATCCCGTTCGTCGAGTACCACCCGAACGAGAAGGGCATCCGCCTTTCGCGGACCGACTACAACTACGGGTACCGCCGCGCCCTCGAAGACGGCGTCGTGCGTCCCGTCATCTTCATGGTCTACGCCGGCCAGATGCGCTGGCGCACGAAGACCGGCGACGAGATGGAAGCCCACCTCGGCCAGGACAACACGAAAGACATCACGTCGCAGGCCTGGCGCACGGCGCTGGACCCCGAGGGCGACTGGATCCCCGCGGTCCTGCGCTCCGCCGACCGGCGGCTGACCGAGGTGCGCGAGCACGTGCCCGACGCGGGCGGCCTCGTCATCGCCACCGACCAGACGGCTGCGCGCGCGTATGCCGCGATCCTCCGCGAGATCACGGGGGAGCTCCCGACCGTCGTGCTGTCCGACGAAGCGGAGGCCTCGAGCCGCATCGAGGAGTTCTCGCGGAGCGAGTCACGCTGGATGGTCGCGGTGCGCATGGTGTCGGAGGGCGTCGACGTGCCGCGCCTGGCCGTCGGCGTCTACGCGACGTCCGCCTCGACGCCGCTCTTCTTCGCCCAGGCCATCGGGCGCTTCGTGCGCGCTCGTCGCCGCGGCGAGACCGCGAGCGTCTTCCTCCCGAACGTCCCGCAGCTCCTCGCCCTCGCCAACGAGCTCGAGCGCGAGCGCGATCACGCGCTCGATCGCGACAGCGACGGCGACGACGAGTGGAACGCCGAAGAAGACATGATGGATGCCGCGGAGCGTGAGGAGAAGGCATCCGACGCACTCACCGCGGAGTTCACCTACCAGGCCCTCGGCTCGCAGGCCCACTTCGACCGGGTGCTCTTCGACGGCAAGGAGTTCGGGCAGCTCGCCGTTCCCGGCACGCCCGAAGAGGAGGAGTTCCTCGGGCTCCCGGGGCTCCTCGAGCCCGAACACGTGCACGACCTGCTCATGCAGCGCCAGGCGCGGCAGACGCGCCACCGCAAGGCGCGGGAGGCCGCCTCGACGGATTCCGGCACGACGCCCGCGCCCGCGCCGCCCCAGGCCCTGCATCGCACGCTGAAGGAGCAGCGACAGCTCCTCAACAGCCTCGTCGGGCTGTACGCGCGCCAGTCCGGCGAGCCGCACGGCGCCGTGCACGCCGAGCTCCGCCGGATCTGCGGCGGCCCCGCCGTCGCGCAGGCCACCGTCGCCCAGCTGCAGGCGCGCATCGACGTGCTGCGCGGGCGCGTCCACTCCTGACCCGGGAGGCGCTTCGCCGCGCCGTGCCTGCGCGCGCCGTGCCTGCGCGCGCCGTGCCTGCGCGCGCCGCGCGCTCACCACAACGTCGGGGATAACCACAGCGCAGGATCGGATCGGCCGGATGGGTCCGACGTTGTGGCGATCTCCGACGCTGTGGCGGGCGGGAGGCGGCCTCGCGGTGGGTTCGGCGACGGATGCCGGGGCGCGGCATCCGCGCTTCGGAGGCCCGAAATGCTGGCAATCGCGGGGTTTTGGGCGGCCGGCCTCGATCGGCTGGCTAGCGTTGAAGGGTTCCCGCACCGCAGCAGCCTTTGGAGGCTTCTTTGAGCGCGCCCGCCGCCGCCCCCACCGCCCGCGACCGACGTCGCTGGGCGCAGTACCTCGTGAACGAACGCGCCGAGGCCCGCGTCTACCGCGAGCTCGCCGCACGCCGCGAGGGGGAGGAGCGCGAGATCCTCACGGCGCTCGCCGACGCGGAGGGACGCCACGAGGCGCACTGGCTCGAGCTCCTGGGCGGAGAGCCACGGCGGCTGCCGCAACCCGACTTCGGCACGCGCTCGCTCGGATGGATGGCGCGCAGGTTCGGCTCGATCTTCGTGCTCGCGCTTGCGCAGAACGCCGAGGGTCGCTCGCCCTACGACGAGGAGCCGTTCGCCACTTCGCGCATGGCGGCTGACGAGAAGATCCACCACGAGGTCGTCCGCGGACTGGCCGCTCGCGGCCGCCGGCGTCTGTCCGGCACGTTCCGCGCGGCCGTGTTCGGCGCGAACGACGGACTGGTCTCGAACCTCGCGCTCGTGATGGGCATCGGCGCGACGGGCGTCGCCCCGCAGTTCGTGCTCTTCAGCGGCATCGCCGGCCTCCTCGCCGGCGCGCTGTCGATGGGCGCGGGGGAGTTCGTCTCGGTGCGGTCGCAGCGCGAGCTCCTCGAGGCGACCGAGCCGAGCGGATACGCCGACGCGGCGCTTCCCCACCTCGACATCGACGCCAACGAGCTCGCGCTGGTCTATCGGACGCGAGGGATGCCGGAGGCCGAAGCCCTGGAGCGTGCGCGCCGTGTCGTCGCGGCGGCCAGCGCCGAGGAGTCGCAGAGCACGTACACGGGTCCTGTCGCTGTCGTCGACCACCACGACGTCGTGGGGAGCGCGTGGGGCGCCGCCCTGTCGAGCTTCCTCTTCTTCGCGTCCGGGGCGATCATCCCGGTGCTGCCGTGGATCTTCGGTCTCTCGGGCCTCGCCGCGATCGTGCTGGCGCTCGTGCTCGTCGGCATCGCGCTCCTGTCGACCGGCGCCATGGTGGGTCTCCTCTCGGGCGGTCCGCCGCTTCGCCGGGCGCTGCGTCAGCTGGCGATCGGATTCGGGGCCGCGGCCGTGACATACGTGCTCGGCCTGCTCTTCGGCGTCTCGATGGGGTGACCCGATTCTTTGGACCGGCGCGGAACGTGATATCGTCGGTCCTCGGTTGCGAAACCGAAAATCACCCAGATGCGCGGGTGGCGGAATAGGTAGACGCGCTAGCTTGAGGTGCTAGTGCCCGTATAGGGCGTGGGGGTTCAAGTCCCCCCTCGCGCACAAAACGAAGAAGGCCCCCCGGTCACCGGGGGGCCTTCTTCGTTCCGACGCACACCTCGGCCGCGGATGCACGCTCGCACTAAGACAGGGCTGATGCGATCGAAACGAACCGGCAATGCGCGGCAGGTAGGTTAGTCCGGTGCCAACGCCTGAAACCGACCTCCCCGAGGTCGCGCGGATCGCGCGCGACCTGATCCGGTTCGACACGACCAACCACGGCGGAGGACGCTCTGCGGGTGAACGCGAAGCGGCGGAGTACGTCGGCGCGTACCTCGAGTCGCTCGGCCTCACGCCGGAGTACTACGAGCCGATCCCGCGGCGCACGAACGTCGCGGCGCGGGTGCCCGGCAAGGATCCGAGCAAGCCGGCGCTGGTCCTGCACGGTCACCTCGACGTCGTGCCCGCGATCGCCGAGGACTGGAGCGTCGACCCGTTCGCGGGGGAGATCCGCGACGGCTTCCTGTGGGGTCGCGGCGCGGTCGACATGAAGGACATGGACGCCATGATCCTCACGTCGGTCGCCGATCTCCTCCGCGCCGGCGAGCAGCCCGAGCGCGACCTCATCCTGGCGTTCTTCGCCGACGAGGAGAACGGCGGCATCGAAGGCTCCGCGCTCGTCGTCCGCGACAAGCCCGAATGGTTCGCCGGCGCCACGGAGGCGATCAGCGAGGTCGGCGGGTACTCGATCGACGCCGGCGGACGTCGCGCCTACCTCCTGCAGACCGGCGAGAAGGCGCTCGTGTGGATCCGGCTCGTCGCCCGCGGCCGCGCCGCCCACGGCAGCAGCCTCCACGCCGACAACGCCATCACGCGCCTGGCCCAGGCCGTCGCGGCGCTCGGGCGCACGGAATGGCCGATCCGCCTCACCGAGACGACGACGGCCTTCGCCGAGGGCCTCGCACGGCTCCTCGACACCGACCCCGGCGACCCCGACGCCCTCGCCGCGGCGACGGGCGCGGCATCCGGATTCCTCCGCTCGACGCTGCGGACGACGACCAACCCCACGGGGCTCACCGCGGGGTACAAGCACAACGTCATCCCCGACCGCGCCGAGGCGCTCGTCGATGTGCGCGCCCTCCCCGGCACGGAGGAGGCCGTCCTCGCAGACATCCGCCGAATCGTCGGCGACGACGTCGAGGTCGAGGTCGTCCACCAGGACATCGGCCTCGAAGTGCCGTTCCAGGGCGACCTCGTCGACGCGATGGTCGCTGCTCTCGGGCGCCATGACCCGGGCGTCCCCGTCATCCCGTACCTCATGGGCGGAGGCACCGACAACAAGGCGCTCTCGGCCCTCGGCATCGCGGGCTACGGGTTCGCGCCGCTGCGCCTGCCCGCCGGGATCGACTTCACCGGCATGTTCCACGGCGTCGACGAGCGCGTGCCGCTGGATGCCCTCGTCTTCGGCCAGCAGGTGCTCGCCGATCTCATCCGCACTTACTGAAAGGCGCGCATGCACCTCATCGAGGCGATCATCCTGGGTCTCGTCCAGGGCCTGACCGAGTTCCTCCCCGTCTCCTCCAGCGCGCACCTGCGTATCCTGGGCGAACTCCTGCCCGGCGCGCAGGACCCGGGCGCGGCGTTCACCGCGATCACGCAGCTGGGCACCGAGACCGCCGTCGTGCTGTTCTTCTGGCGCGACATCGTGCGCATCGTGAGCCACTGGTTCTGGTCGCTGACCGGCAGGATCCCTCGGAACGACCCCGACGCGAGGGCGGGCTGGCTCATCATCATCGGCAGCATGCCGATCGTCGTGCTGGGCCTGCTCTTCCAGGACCAGATCGAGACGACCTTCCGCTCGCTGTGGCTCGTCGCGGCGATGCTCATCCTCTTCGGAATCCTGCTCGGCATCGCCGACCTCGTCGGCCGCAAGACGCGCAAGCTCGAGGAGCTGACGGTGGGCCACGGCATCCTGTACGGCCTCGCGCAGGCCCTCGCGCTCATCCCCGGCGTCTCGCGTTCGGGCGGCACGATCACGATGGGGCTCTTCCTCGGCTACGAGCGGGCCGCCGCGGCGCGGTACGCCTTCCTCCTCGCGATCCCCGCGGTCTTCGGCAGCGGCCTGTACCAGCTCTTCAAGAGCATGGGCGAGCCCACCGTCTTCACGCTCGGTGAGACCGCCGTCGCGACCGTCGTCGCCTTCCTCGTCGGGCTCGGCATCATCGCGTTCCTCATGAACTGGATCTCGAAGCACAGCTTCCTGCCGTTCGTGATCTACCGCATCCTCCTCGGCGGCACCCTCATGGTGCTGCTCGCGACGGGCGCGCTGCAGGCCTACTGATCCGCGGGCGTGCGCCGGACGGGGAGGGATGCCTCGGCCGGCGCACGTCGCGGGCTCAGCGCCGCGTGACAGCGGCAGGGCCGGCGCACGTCGCAGGCTCAGCGCCCCTCGCGAGCGAGGCGGGCGCCCGACGACCGCGGACGGCTACCGGCGCGGGTCGTCGCGACCGGGCTTCATCGGCCCGTCGCCGCCGCCGCGGCGGAGGTAGCGCTCGAACTCCTGCGCGATGGCGTCGCCCGACGCCTCGGGGGAGTCCCACGTGTCGCGCGTGCGCTCGAGCTGGCGGATGTACTCCGTCATCTCCTCGTCGTCGGCCGCGGCGGCGTCGATCGACGCCTCCCACGCGACGGCCTCGGTCGCGAGGTCTCCGCGAGGGATCTGCGCGCCGGTGAGATCTTCGAGCTTGTCGAGGAGGGCGAGAGTCGCCTTGGGCGAGGGCGTGTGGCCGGCCACGTAGTGCGGAACGCTCGCCCAGAGGCTCGCGGTCGGGATGCCCGCGGCATCCGCAGCATGAGAGAGCACGCTCAGGATGCCGACGGGGCCCTCGTACGTCGAGCGCTCGAGGCTCAGCGAGGTGCGGATCTGCTCGTTCTCGCTGCCCGCGAAGACCGAGATGGGGCGGGTGTGGGGGACGTCCGACATCATCGAGCCGATCGAGACGAACCCCGTGATGTCTTCGCGCAGCGCGACGTCGATGAACTCGCTCGCGAAGGCCTGCCACGCGCGGGCCGGCTCGACGCCGGTGAGCAGCCAGAGCTGCGCACTGCGGGTCGCGCGGGCCGGACGGAGGATCGTCGCCTCCGGCCAGCGCAGGTTGCGGCGGCCCTCGCCGTCGGTCGCGATCTGCGGGCGCGTGTACTGATAGTCGAAGTACAGCTCGGGGTCGACCGAGAAGACGACCTCGTATTCTCCGCTCTCGCGCAGCTGCGTCACGGCGCTGGAAGCGGCCTCGCCGGCATCGTTCCAGCCGTCGAAAGCGGCGACGAGCACCCGACGTCCCAGTCCGTCCACGCACCCTCCTCGACCCCTGCCGGGGTTGCCTCCAGGATAGGCTCCTCGTCGCTCTCGCGGGTCGCGACGGTCCGTGCCGCGCGATCGTGCGCCGGATCGGCGGGGAGCCCCCGGATAGCATGGAGCAGTGAATCCGCGCCTCCCCGCCGCCGTCCTCTGGGACATGGACGGCACCCTCGTCGACACGGAGCCCTACTGGATGGCGGCCGAGACGCCGCTCGTCGAGAAGTTCGGCGGCACGTGGTCGCACGAGCAGGCGCTGCGCCTGGTGGGGCTCGGGCTCGAGGACTCCGCACGCATCTTCCAGGACGCGGGGGTGCGCATGGGGATCACCGAGATCGTCGACCACCTGACCGACGACGTCATGGGTCAGCTCGCGACCAAGGGCGTGCCGTTCCGCCCCGGCGCCCGCGAGCTCCTCACGAGCCTGCGGGAGGCGGGCATCCGCACGGCGCTCGTGACGATGTCGCTGCGCCGCATGGCGGAGTCGGTCGTGGATCTCATCGATTTCGAGGCGTTCGACGTGATCATCGCGGGGGATGACGCGACCCGCCCGAAGCCCTTCCCCGACCCGTATCTGCAGGCGTGCGAGGCGCTCGGCATCGCGCCGGCGGACGCCGTGGCGATCGAGGACTCTCCCAACGGACTGCGCTCGGCCGTCGCCTCCGGTGCCGCGACGATCGGCGTGCCCCTCATGGTCTCGGTCGCAGGGGCAGGCGCCCACGCGGTGTGGCCGACACTCGAGGGCCGCACGGCACACGACATCGCGGACTTCCACCGCGACCACACGGCACGAAAGGGCGCCCTGCGATGACTCCGGCACGACCCAGCGGACCCTTCCGGATCGGCGAGCGCGTGCAGCTCACCGGCCCCAAGGGGCGCCTGCACACCGTCACGCTCCGCGCCGACGGCGAACTGCACACGCACCACGGCGTGCTCCGGCACACGAGCCTCATCGGCCAGCCCGACGGGTCGGTCGTCACCAACAGCTCGGGTCACGAGTACCTCGCGCTCCGGCCGCTCCTGCGCGACTTCGTCATGTCGATGCCGCGCGGCGCCGCGATCGTGTACCCGAAGGATGCCGCGCAGATCCTCGCCGAGGGCGATGTGTTCCCGGGGGCGGTCGTCGTCGAGGCCGGCGTCGGCTCCGGCGCGCTGTCGCTGTGGCTCCTCCGCGCGATCGGCGCGCAGGGCCGCCTGGTGTCGTTCGAGCGGCGCGCGGAGTTCGCGGAGGTGGCGCGCGCGAACGTCGAGACGTTCACCGGCGACCGGCCCGAGAACTGGGACGTCGTCGTGGGCGACCTCGTGGAGGAGCTCCCGAACGCGGTGGCCCCGGCATCCGTCGATCGTGTCGTCCTGGACATGCTCGCCCCCTGGGAGTGCATCGACGTCGTCGCCGACGCCCTCGCTCCCGGCGGCGTGGTCGTCTGCTACATCGCCACCGCGACGCAGCTCAGCCGCGTGGCGGAGTACATCCGCGGCACGGGTCTTTTCACCGAGCCGGATGCGAGCGAGACGATGGTCCGCGGCTGGCACGTCGAGGGTCTCGCCGTGCGCCCCGACCACCGGATGGTCGCGCACACCGGGTTCCTGCTGTCGGCGCGTCGGCTCGCGCCCGGCGCCGTCCTCCCCGAGGTGCGCCGGCGCGCGTCGAAGTCGAGCTACGGCGACGAGGACGTGGAGCTGTGGACGCCCGGCGCGGTGGGGGACCGCTCCATCACCGACAAGAACCTCCGCAAGCGCGTGCGGGAGGCCCAGCGGGCCGCCGACGGCGCACGCCAGGCCGCGTCAGGCGGCGCCGAGCCTTCCGCCTAGACTGTTCCGGTGCGCAAGATCCCCGTTGCCCTCGCGATCCTCGGACTCGCCGCGGTCGGCCTGACCGGCTGCGGCATCCCCGCCGGATACGACTCCTGCCCGCGGCCGACTTCCGACACGTCGGCGGCCGACCTGGTGAAGGTCTCGGGCGAGACGGGCCAGAAGCCCGAGGTGACCGTCCGCACGCCGTTCCACGTCGATTCGACGTCGTTCGGCGACATCCACGAGGGCGAGGGCACCGCGATCTCGGCCAAGAACCAGGCCGTCGTGCTCGACATGCAGATCGTCAGCGGAAAGACCGGCGAGGTGCTCGTCTCCACCCCGTACGACGGCGACCTTTCTCGCGTGAACACGTACGACCGGTGGATCCAGGCGGTCCCGGCGTTCAAGACGGCGCTCGAGTGTGCGACAGAGGGCACCCGCACGGTCGTCGCGCTCGCCCCCGGCGGCATGGAGGCGCAGACCGCCGCGAGCCTCGGCCTCGGCGAGAAGGACTCGGCGATCGCCGTCGTCGACGTGCAGAAGGTGTACCTGCCGCACGCGCAGGGCTCGCTCGTCTACAACGACGCCCTCGGCCTGCCGACGGTCGTCCGCGACCCCGACGGGCGGCCCGGCATCATCGTGCCCGATGCGACGGCGCCGAAGGACATCGTCGCCCAGACGCTCATCAAGGGCTCCGGGCCCACGGTCGGCGCCGACGACACCATCCGCGTGCAGTACACGAGCGTGTCGTGGGACGACAAGTCGGTCCTCGAGACCACATGGGACAGCGAACCCGCCGCCGCGACGCTCGAGAAGCTCGTGCCGGGCGCGGCCAAGGTGCTCGGCGACGACATCACGGTCGGCTCGCAGCTGCTGGTCGTGCTGCCCTCCAGCGACGGCTCGAACGGCGCCTCGCCGGGCGTGGCGCGCGTCTTCGTCGTCGACATCCTCGGGGTCGACGCCGCTCCCACCAAGTAGGCGAGGCGCGAGCCGGGCAACCCTAGGATGAGGGGGTGCCCGCGAAAGCCCCCGTCCGCAACCCGCCAGAGGAGCGGCTCGTCAACCTCGTCGTCGCGCTCATGGCGACCGAGCAGGGGCTGACGAAGGACACGATCCTGACCTCGGTCTCGGGCTATCGCGAGCAGAGCGAATCGGGAGCGTCGAAGGATGCGCTCGAGAAGATGTTCGAGCGCGACAAGGAGAGCCTCCGCGGCCTCGGCGTGCCGATCGAGACGATCGGCGACCGGGCCGATCCCGACGATCTGCGCGAGGCCCGCTACCGCGTGCCGACGGCGGAGTACGAGCTGCCGGAGGACATCGAGTTCACGCCGGCCGAGATCGCGCTGCTGAACCTCGCGGGCGGCGTGTGGAGCGAGAGCTCCATGTCGACCCAGGCCCGCAGCGGCCTGCGCAAGATCCGCGCCCTCGGCATCGCGGTGGAAGACCCCATCATCGGCTACTCGCCGCGCATCAGCCTGCGCGATCCCGCCTTCCCCGCGCTGCAGCAGGCGATCGAGCAGAGCCGCGTCGTGACCTTCCCCTACCTCAAGCCGGGGGAGGCGGCACCCAGGCTCCGTCGCGTCCGGCCGCTCGCCCTCGTCGAGTACGAGGCGCGCTGGCACGTCTTCGCCTACGACCTCAACGTCGACGCCGACCGCACCTTCCTCCTCCAGCGGATCGTCGGCGACGTGCAGTCCACGCGCGAGAGCTTCGACCCGGCCCTGCGCGAAGGCGCCGGCGAACGGGCGCTCGCGGGTCTCGAAGCCCTCGCCGAGCGTCAGCTGGCCCTCCTCGAGGTCAACCCGGGGTCGGAGGCGGCGCTGCGGCTCAGCCGTCGCGCACGGCCTGCGGCGCAGGGCATCCGCGTCCCCTACGTCGACGCGCAGATCTTCGCCGACGAGCTCGCTTCCTACGGTCCCGAGGTGCGCGTCGTCGAGCCGTCCGATCTGCGCGCCGAGGTCATCGCGCGGCTGCGGGCCACCCTCGAAGCCCACGGAGGAGTGGCATGAGCGCGCGCCCGCTCATCGCGACCGATCGCGCGGCGATCATGCTGCAGCTCGTCCCGTACCTGATCGGCAAGGGCGAGGTCTCGGTGCAGGAGGCCGCCGACGAGTTCGACGTCACACCCGACCAGATGCGCGGCATGGTCGAGAAGCTCACGGTGATCGGCCTGCCAGGCGAGCGCGGGTACTGGCAGATGGCGAACGACCTGTTCGACATCGACTGGGATCTCCTCGACGAGCAGGGCCTCATCGTCATCACGAACTCGGTGGGCCTCGAGCGCTCGCCCAAGCTGACCGCGCGCGAGGCGGCGGCGCTCCTGGCGGGTCTCCAGGTCGCGCGACGGATCCCGGGTGTCGGCGACACCGACCTGTTCACGGGGCTCCTGGCCAAGCTCGCGCGGGGCGCCGCATCGGCGCCCGCCGAGGTCATCGTCGCGCCCGAGCCCGTCGACGCCGTCCGCGCGACGGTCGCCGCGGCGGTGCGCGAGGGCGTCGCGGTCTCGTTCACCTACAAGGCTCCGGATGCCGCGCCCACGACGCGCACCGTCGACCCGGTCAAGATCCAGATCGCGAGCGGTCAGTGGTACCTGCAGGGCTGGTGCCACATGCGCGAGGCGATGCGCACCTTCCACCTGGATCGCGTGAGCGATGTGCGCCTGACCGACATCCCCGTGACGCACGGCGAGGAGCCGGCGCCCGGCTGGTTCCAGTCGACGGGCGACGAGATCGTGGCGCGCGTGCGCTATCCCGCGCCGGTCGCCCCGCTCCTCGGCGAATACGTCGATAGCGCCGAGGTCGAGACGACCGGCGGCGTGTCGATCGCCACGATGAGGATCGCCGACGAGCTGAGCCTCCGCCGTCTCGCGGCGCGCCGCGGGGGAGCGCTGGAGATCGTCGAACCCCAGGGAGCCCGCCGCGCGGCGGCGGAATGGGCAGAGGCGGGACTCGCGCAGTACCGCTGATCCGGGCGGTGCGGGACGCAAGACGGGGGCCCGGGTTTAGGATGGACCTGATTCCCGACCGAAATTACGGAGCGCAACCATGTTTGGCAACCTGAATGGCTGGCACCTGCTCATCCTGCTCGCCGTCATCCTGCTCCTGTTCGGCGCTGCGAAGCTTCCGGCACTCGCAAAGAGCGTCGGCCAGTCCGCCCGCGTGTTCCGCGGCGAGATGAAGGCGATGAAGGAGGAGGACGAGAAGTCGTCCCCGACCGACGGCACCACAACGTCGACCGCGGCCGAGACCTCGGCTCCGGCATCCGCCACCAGCACGCCGGCCGATACGCCCGAATCTAAGCAGTAGCCCTCGTGGCCGCGGCTGCACCGCCGCAATCCGACGGGTCGGAAGCCCCGCGCCGTGACAAGAGGATGTCGCTCGGGGCGCATCTCGTCGAGTTGCGCAGACGTCTCGTCTTCGCCGCCCTTGCCCTGGTCGTGGGCATGGTCGTCGCGTTCTTCATCACCGACTGGGTGCTGTGGCTCATCACCGAGCCGATCCGCGTCATCGCCGAGACGAGCGGCGACACGCGCAAGGTCGAGCTCATGTTCAGCACGGTCACGTCCGCCTTCGACCTGCGGCTTCGCATCTCGTTCGCGATCGGCATCCTGATCTCGGCGCCGATCTGGCTGTGGCAGATCTGGGCATTCATCATGCCCGGGCTCACCCGCAAGGAGATCAAGTACACCTGGGGGTTCCTCGGCGCCGCGATTCCGCTGTTCTTCATCGGCAGTTATGTCGGGCTGCAGATCATGCCGCACATCGTCGAGCTCATGAACGCCTTCGTACCCGAAGGGGGAGCGTCGTTCTACGACGCGCAGTACTACTACGACTTCGTCTTCAAGCTCCTCATCGTCGTCGGGATCTCGTTCGTGCTCCCGGTCTTCCTCGTCGCGCTCAACCTCGCCGGGGTCATGTCGGGCAGGGCGATCCTCAAGGGCTGGCGCGTCGCGGTGCTCGTCGCGACGGCGTTCGCGGCTCTTGCGACGCCGGCGGCCGACGTCGTGAGCATGCTCATCCTCGCCGGCATCCTGATCGTGCTGTTCTTCGCCGCCGCCGCGCTGTCGATGCTGTTCGACCGCAGGAGGGCCAAGCGCCAAGCCGCCTTCCTGCCGCCGGAAGCGCCTGCGTGAGCATCCCGAGTCCGGCCCAGCGGTACGCCCAGGCGCGCGAGGAACGCGCGCACCCCGTGACGGCCGGGTTCGCGGCGGCGCAGCGGTTCACCCTCGATCCCTTCCAGATCGCGGGGTGCCAGGCCCTCGAAGAGGGGCGCAGCGTGCTGGTCGCCGCGCCGACCGGCGCGGGGAAGACGATCGTGGGGGAGTTCGCGATCCACCTCGCGATGCGGGATGCCTCGGGTCGGCGGCATCCGTCGAAGGCCTTCTACACCACCCCGATGAAGGCGCTGTCGAACCAGAAGTTCCGCGAGCTCGTCGACGTGTACGGCCCCGACGACGTGGGCCTGCTGACCGGCGACACCAACATCAACGGCAACGCGCGCATCGTCGTCATGACGACCGAGGTGCTGCGCAACATGCTGTACGCCGACTCGCCGGCGCTCCGCGGACTCGACTACGTCGTGATGGACGAGGTGCACTATCTGGCCGACCGCTTCCGCGGCGCGGTGTGGGAAGAGGTCATCATCCACCTCCCGCAGGGCGTGCGGCTCGTGTCGCTGTCGGCGACGGTGTCCAATGCCGAGGAGTTCGGCGACTGGCTCGACACGGTGCGCGGCGACACCGAGGTGATCGTCTCCGAGGTGCGGCCGGTGCCCCTCGAACAGCACGTGCTCGTGCGGGGCGACCTCCTGCCGCTCTTCGACGACCGCGCGGGGATCGCGACGGCCCAGGTGAACCAGGAGCTCATGCGCATCCGGTCCTTCAAGGGCCCGACGTACGAGAACAACCGCCGCGCGCAGGCGGGCCGCAGTTCCGGCCACCGCTCGGGAGGCGGCTACGAGGCATCGCGCCGCCGTCCCGCCAAGGGCAATCAGCGACCCGTCCGCTCCGCGAACGTGCAGCGCATCGAGCGCCTCGACCGGCCCGACGTCGTGCAGCTCCTCGAGCGCGCCAATCTCCTCCCGGCGATCTTCTTCATCTTCAGCCGCGTGGGGTGCGACGCCGCCGTCCAGCAGGTCCGGCGCTCCGGCATCCGTCTCACGAGCCCCGACGAGCGGCGTGAGATCCGCGCGATCGTCGAGGAGCGCACGCGCGCGCTGCTCGATGAGGACCTCGCCGTCCTCGGCTACTACGACTGGGTCGACAACCTGGAGCGCGGCGTCGCGGCGCACCACGCGGGACTCCTCCCGGCGTTCAAGGAGGTCGTCGAGGAGCTCTTCCAGCGCAAGCTCGTGAAGGCCGTGTTCGCGACCGAGACGCTCGCGCTCGGCATCAACATGCCCGCGCGCACCGTCGTGCTGGAGAAGCTCGAGAAGTTCAACGGCGAGGCGCGGGTCGCGATCACGTCGGGGGAGTACACGCAGCTCACGGGGCGCGCCGGACGGCGCGGCATCGACGTCGAGGGGCACGCCGTCATCCAGTGGACCGAGGGTCTGGATCCCCAGGCCGTCGCCGCACTCGCCTCGCGCCGCACGTACCCCCTCAACTCCAGCTTCCGGCCGACGTACAACATGGCCGTGAACCTCATCGACCAGTTCGGGCGTGCGCGGGCCCGCGAGATCCTCGAGTCCTCGTTCGCTCAGTTCCAGGCCGACCGCGCCGTCGTGGGCCTCGCGCGGCAGGTGCGCGAGCAGGAGGAGTCCCTCGCCGGCTACGAGAAGGCCATGACGTGCGACCGCGGCGACTTCGCCGAGTACTCCCGCATCCGCCGCGAGCTGGGCGACCTCGAGAAGCTCAACCGCAAGGACGTCACGGCGGGCCGTGCGACGCGCGATCAGCGGCAGCGCCAGATCGCGTCGCTGCGCAAGCAGATGCAGCGGCATCCGTGCCACGAATGCCCGGACCGCGAACTGCACGCGCGCTGGGCGGAGCGCTACTGGAAGCTCAAGCGCACCGTCGACGCCACCCGCCGCCAGATCGAGACGCGCACCGGCACCGTCGCCCGCATCTTCGACCGCGTCGTGGACGTGCTCGCCGAGCTCGACTACGTCCGCCTCGCGGAAGACGGGACCGCGTCGCTCACGGCGGCGGGTCGCACGATGCGCCGCATCTACGGCGAACGCGATCTGCTCGTGGCCGAGTCGCTGCGGACGGGCATCTGGAGGGAACTGGATGCCGCGTCCCTCGCCTCGCTCGCCTGCTGCCTCGTGTACGAGCCGCGGCGGGACGAGGGCGGGCCGGGGGAGCAGCGACTGCCCCGTGGCCCCTTCCGCACCGCCCTGGCCGCGACGGAGGACCTCTGGCAGCGGCTCGACGACACCGAGAAGGAGCACCGACTGCCCGGCACGGAGGGGATCGCGACGGGCCTCGCCCAGGCGATGCACTCGTGGGCGCGCGGCGTGCCCCTCGACCGCGTCCTGGTCGAGGCCGACATGGCGGCGGGGGACTTCGTGAGGTGGTCGAAGCAGACGATCGACCTCCTCGACCAGCTCTCGTTGGTCGCCGAAGCGGGCCTGGCCTCGACCGCGCGGAAGGCGCTCGACTCCGTGCGCCGCGGCATCGTCGCCTACTCCTCCGTCTGATCCGCGAGAGGGCGGAAGTGCACGCCCGAGGCGGCGCGTCGCGCGCATTTCTGCCCTCTCGCGGGGAGGCTTAGGCTCGATCCGTGCCCGACGCCCCGCCCCTCGCCGCACCCGTGCGACCGCTCCTGCCGCTCGCGCTGTCGCTGCCCGCCTCGGCTGCCGCGGGCCTTGTGCTCACGACGGCCTTCCCGGCACTGGCGTGGTGGCCCATGGTCTTCGTTGCGGTGCCCCTCGCGCTCGTGTGCCTCGTCGGCCGACGCTCGTGGCCCGCGTTCTTCGTCGGCTTCGCCTTCGGCGCCGCGTTCTTCTTCGTGAACCTGAGCTTCACGGCGCGCTACCTCGGCCCCGTCCCGTGGATCGCCCTCTCGATGCTGGAGGCGCTCCTCACGGCCGCGTGTGCGATCCTCATCGCCCTCGCCTACCGCTGGGTGCCGCGCGTGCTGCCCGGCGCGTGGGGGCGGCTCGTCATGCTCCCCGCCCTCGTGGCCGGCCTGTGGACCCTCCGCGAAGAGGTCCTGGGCTCCTTCCCGTACGGCGGCTTCCCGTGGGGGCGCATCGGCGTCACGCAGGCGAGCGGCCCGCTGGCGGACGTCGCGTCGTGGGTCGGGATGTCGGGGCTCACGTTCCTCGTCGTGCTCGTGTGCGCCGCGGCCATCGAGTACGTGCGCCTCGGGCGCTGGCGCGACGTGCGCGCCGCGATCCCGACCGTCGTCGCTCTCGTCATCCTGATCGCGCCGCCGCAGTTCGCGACGACGGATGCCGGGAGCATCCGCGTCGGGGCGGTGCAGGGGAACGGCCCGGCCGGCTACTTCGACCAGCGTGGGCCCAACGACATCCTCCGCGCGCAGCTCGAGGCCACCCGGCCCCTCGTCGACGAGGACATCGACGTCCTGCTGTGGCCCGAAGGCGGCATCGACTCCGATCCGACGCAGAATGCCGCCACGGCGGGCGTGCTCGACA